>JAQXOE010000068.1 GCA_029098505.1 Bacteroidales bacterium | reverse complement strand
GCTTTTGTGTCTTTTCGTAACCACGAAAAGTAAACTTGCTCCTTCTACGCAACAAAGGTAGATAATATAAAGGAGAAAAGCAAGGCACTTGCTTGAATATCTTTATATAGGGCTAATTCATCCGGTGGATGATTTGCCCGGTATATACCTTTGTTACGTAGATTCTGACACTTCCGCTGAAAGGGAGGAATGGACGAGCCGCCCGTGTCCGGTGGACACTCGACGACAGCTGCCGTCCGTCCCCTGAGGGGACTCGGTGAAAACCGACAGGGACGAGCGGATGTCGGCGACCAGGGCGAGTATCGTCCCGCGGGTGGGATGTCGGCTCTCCCCGGCGGGGAGTCCGACCGAGGTCGGAGCAGCCGAGTCATCCCGGGTTTTTAATCCGGTGACAGACACTCCCCTACCCAGACGCAAGGACGGGCGGGGGATGTGGCGTGCGTGGGGGGGGTCCCTTCACCGGAAAATTTTCCTTTTCCCTACTTGGATATTTGTATTATATAAATTACATTTGTATCGTTCACTTCTGTATAATACATATTTTTATGAAGTCAAGGAAACTTTTCACACGAAAAAAGGCCAAGAACGGTGAAGGAAGACAGTCGGTCATCAAGCATCTCCTTCTCCCGGAGGAACTCATCAGAGAACTCCGTCTGTACAAGGATGCCTATTCGATATGTCTCTCAAGGAAGAAGGATGAGCGGGGGAACACCATTCCTGTCCAGGTCACCTGGGAACAGATGTTGCGCCGCTGGATGGACAATGTCGGCCGCTTTGACAAGGATGTCAAGGAGTATGTCGAGAGCGGGAAGGCTCATCTTGCCGCCAATCCTCCGGCTCCGACCTTTCCTGTCGATCCGACCGAAGGGGACATCTGGGAGATGCGTCATTTCTTCGAGCGTGACGGAGAGGAACTCGATGCCATACCCGGAGACCTGACACCGTTCTATGCGGTGAAAGAGGGACGGCGTGTTGGGATGAGGCAGTTGTTCGCTGACGGCTGGGTTCTGATGAACGAAGCAGGGATAGAGATAGATTACAACAAAGCGGCGGAAGTCAGCCGTATTCTGAAGGAGCATCAAAAGAACTAAGTCTGACTTCAGTTCTTCCTTCCAGAAATAACTTCGCCGGAAGGATTTAGGAAGATACAATATTAAGAACACAATATGAAACGATTTTTTCCTTTTATCGCATTGGCGGCGGTCACTGTTTTATCAGTGTTTTCCTGCCAGCAAGAGCCCGGAGGAATTCGGGTCAGTTCTATTTCTCTTTCCAAGAGCACATTGGAGTTGACAGTCGGGGACCAGGCCTCGCTTGATGCCACAATTTCCCCGGACAATGCTACAAACAAGAAAATCAGTTGGAGCAGCAGCAAGAAGTCCGTTGCCACAGTTACTCCCGATGGAATCGTAGATGCTGTTTCGGCCGGCACTGCTTTCATCACGGCAACATCGGAGGACAGCGGTGTGAGTGCCAAGTGTGAAATTACCGTGAAAGAGAACGTCATTATCGTTACCGGTGAGGCTACACACATTTCCTGCCGTAATGCAAGGTTTTCCGGAAAGGTTACTCTTTCTCAAACCACAGCCACCAACCTTAGTTTCGGAGTGCTGTATTCCACTTCGTCAGATGGCTTTTTCAGCTCAGCTACGCAACTGGAAGCAACAGAATCCGATGCTGAAAATTGTTTCACTGTTGATTCTGGTGTGCTCGAGCCGGAAACCACCTACTATTACAGGAGTTATGCTATTCTGAATGACGAGGTGTCATACGGTCAGATTGAATCTTTCAAGACTTTGGCATTGAGCAGTATGATACAGACTCTCGATGCGAGCGATGTCTATCCCAAAGAGGCAACGCTCAATGCGATGCTTGATCTGACAGACTGCAAATATAGCAGCATCGAGTATGGTTTCGAGCTCACTCTGGATGGCGGTCAGGCTAAAACTATTACCGCAAACAACCTTGCAGACAAGGCTTTCTCCTATCGTGACGAGACTCTTTCCATAAATACCGGATATTCGTATGCCGCATTCGTGAAGCTTGATGACATTCTGTACAAAGGTGAGACTAAGCCTTTCACAACGACTGCTCCGCCTGAACCATCACTCGTTGACCTTGGACTGTCTGTAAAGTGGGCTTCTTGCAACCTCGGTGCTTCCAAGCCGACTGAGTGCGGTGGTTATTACCAGTGGGCAGGAACAAAGGATGTTTCAGATACAAGCATTTACCTTGATCATGGCAACTGCCCTTATTACACCGGTTCTGACAATGTTTCAGGTTGGACGAAGTACAATACACAATCAGCATACGGTACCGTAGATAACAAGACAGTACTCGAGGCCAAGGATGATGCCGCTGCTGTCACTCTCGGCGGGAAATGGCGTATTCCTACGGATGAGGAGTGGACGGAATTGATAAATACCGATAATTGTTCCTGGACATGGAAGACCATCGATGGCGTCAACGGTTATAAGGTTCAGTCAAAGAAGCCCGGTTACACGGATAATTGGATCTTCCTTCCTGCTGCCGGTAATAGGTGCTACGAATACCTTATCACTGTCGGGTCCCACGGCGGCTATTGGTCTTCGTCCCTCCATACGGACTATACGAGATGCGCGTACGGCATGAGCTTCGATCCAATCCATGTCGGCAGGAGCTACAACAACCGGTATTACGGCCAATCTGTCCGTCCTGTCTCAGAATAAAAAATAAGGGCGGCTCTGCCATCCGCTGTAGCGAAGCGTCAAACTGTGGGGGTGCAAGGCGTCAGCACAGCATCCCCGACAAAACCTTAGCGAAGCCCGAAACGGTCTGCGGGGCCGACAAAATTGCAAAGACAAAACAAGAGATATACAAATCGGAGCAGTCTAACGACAAGGATATAGTTCTTTACCCTAAGGGAAAGTTCTATAAGGCCTATGAACGCAGTGCCTGGCGCTTATGTATGCTGGTTCATGAATTTAAGGGCAGCTGTCGTTGGGTCGGTCCCCTCTCCTACTCTTTTTCGGTTATGAGTTTATCCGGTTCTTTTCCATACCCCGCCTTGATGTTCTTTACGTCCCCTACGGGGACGGGTGTAATCATCAGTAGCTTGCCCCCTGGTCTAGTTACATAGACAGTTTCTTCTTGTGCACAGGTCAGGTAATGATTCAGGTTGGCCCGAAATGCCTTAGTGGTTACAATCTTCATTGAAGTCCTGTTTTATTCCAGGGACAAAGGTAAGAAAAATATTTATATTTGTGTACACTTTTATAAATAAGTGTACTTCGAAATTTGCCGTATAAAGTCGTTGAGAATTGAATATTTGATTATAAGTGTACACGCGCGGTAAAATTTCGCATTCTCAGACGCCGTTCGGCTTTCCCCTCCCCTCTTTTCTTGTTTTTTTTGTTTCCACCTTTGCAGTTCGTAATAGTCTTTCGTGGGGTGGTCACAAGCTTATTATTTATCCGTACATTAATTATCCTATATATATATCGTATTTTGCGCCTTTTGCATATATGCTTAATTATTAGTAATTTAGATATTTATATTTTGGGTATTTAGGGGAGAAAATTTCGGCATTACAGGGAGAAAATTTCAGGTGAAACAGCCTTATTAAGGGGAGAAAATTTCGGCATTGAGGGGAAAATGATTTTATTTTATTCCCCGAAATTATTATCTTTGTAGAAAAATATATGGTTATGAGCGATAAAGTGCCTGAATACGGGAAGAAGGTTATACCTGAGACCATACTGCAGCGGCCTTTCAAACAGGTAGCGTTGAGTAATACGTTTATACGGGACCTGCTCCCAAAGGTTGACCAGTACCAGCGGCGTCTCCTGTTTCTGCTTGTGAAGGAGTCCTGGCAGAACAGCAAAGGACAGCAACTGAATGACACCTTTGATGTGCGGAGCTGGACTAATCATACTTATACCTTCCGTACTCGGGATTTGCTTTTCGATGGCGACGAAGAGAAGGTATCATATGCCTTGGATTGCTGCAGCCGCTTGTTGAAGGTGCAGGTGCCTTTCAAGTTCGGAGAAAAACGACGCTTCATAGGCGAGACCACCTTCCTTTCAGGCTGGATCCATGAGATTGGTAGCGGCGAGGTAACAGTAAGCGTAAATGATATTGCCTGGCAGGCGATGTACAACTTTGCGTCGCATTATCAGAATGCAGATATCTACGTTTGTCTTTCCCTTAAAAAGTATCCGGCTTTCCTGCTGTACACCTATATTTATGATCAGGATACCTTTGAAATCGGTCTCGATAAGTTAAAGGAACAACTGGGCCTCTCTGGAAAGTATAAGAAGTTTAAGGACTTTGAGGAGGCCGTCTTGCGCCCCGCCCAGGCGGAACTCGATGCCGTCAGTCCTCGTTCCTTCACCTTCGAGACAATCCAGGAAGTTCATCGCAGAGGAAAGCCTATTACAGGGATTCGGTTCTTCGCAAAAACTATCATGGCTAATAAGTCTACGGAACAGGTGAAAATTGAGGCCAAACAGGCGTTCCATTTGTCAAAAGAGATAAAAAATCTCTTGGTTGAAAATATCCGTGGATTCGACGAGAAGGATGCAAAGGGCCGTTATTCTGCCATCGATAAGAATTTCGTTACTTTGTCCATAGCCGAGGAACGGAAAGGGACAAAGGCGTTTGAAGACTTTATCCGAAATATTACTCCGGCTGCTACACGGGCGGACAATCCTATCGGGTACACCATCAACGCGATAAAGAAGTGGTCCGGCCAGATGGATAATGTTCGTGTCCAACAGGAATCTACTGCTGACCGCAGCTCTATTCTTCCTGGAATTCAGTCACAGTCCTCTTCTGATTTGAGAGACAAGCATACAAGCTCTCTTGGTGACATACTTGGAAGCGGTAATCTGTTTAATAAGTTGCTTTAATTTTAAATTGTTATTTTGTTAAATATTTATCAATTTAACAAAATCTATTATATTTGTAGGCATAAAACATACAGTAATGGGAAAGATAGTAACAATAGCTAACAACAAAGGCGGCGTGGCGAAGACAACGACGGTTCTTGCCTTGGCCCAGGCCTGGTCCGACAAAGGCCTCCAGATTCTTGCCGTTGATCTTGATTCCCAGGGTAACCTTACTACCCTTCTCTCCCCTATCGAGTCCGACAAGCATCCGCGGACCATACGGGAAGCCCTCGTTGAAAGGAAGGATCTTCCGATTGAGGAAATCAACGAGAAGCTTCATCTGGTTCCGGCCACTCTTAGCCTCTCCAATATCGAGAACGAGATTACCCAGTTCTACCGGGAAAGCGTATTGAAGAAACTGTTGGATGGCGTTAAGGATAACTATGATATTATTATCATCGATTGCCCTCCGGCTCTTGGACTGTTGACATTTAGTGCGCTTATCGCTTCCCAGGCACTTGTTATGCCGGTGATGGCGGACAGCCTGAGTTATGCCGGTATGACCATGGTGGCCGAGCTGGCATCAAGAGTTACCGAATACAATCCGGATCTCAAACTGAAGGGCGTAGTGATAACTAAGTTCAAGTCGGACAAGATAAGTAACTTTTACCTGAAGACGATCCGCGAACAGACGGGACCGGCCTTCGTAGAGACAGTAGTACATGAGGCTACGAAAATCAAGCAGGCAACGGCCATGAAGGAGAACATCTATTCCTTTGACCCCACCGGACGGGCTACACAGGATTATCTTCAAGTAGCCGATATCTTGGAGGACAGGATATTAGGATAATGTTAAATTGTTATATCGTTAAATTGTTAAATATTTATCAATATGCCAGACAAGTTTGACAATTTCATTGCCGGAGTGCAGGGCGGGCGCACCAATTATGAGACAATGGTGAACAGTCCCGTGAAAGAGAAGAATACGAAGAAGTCCGGAAAGACGGTAGCGGCAAGTGTATCCCCGGAGGAGAAGAAAGCTCTTGACGATATCCGGAACTCCCGCCGTGGGAGGAAGAAGCCGGGCGAGGAAGGAGCAGCGTATAAGCGTGTCGGTTTTGAGTGCCGAGAGGATCTGCTGGAGTCTTTCGATATCATTCCGTATAAGGTAGGCAAGACCAGAAAGGAACTTTTCGAAGAGGCCCTGGAATATATCATTGAGAAATACTCTTAGTTATGATGCTGGTCAGGTTCTATAAATATGCGACGGAGTTCCCGTGGTTTTACCGTCTCACTATGATTGTCGGATATCTCTTGGGATGGTTCGCGTTCGTATTCTCTTTACTTTTGCTCCTGCTGGTTCCAAGTATGCCGGGGTATAAGGTAGTATTGGCTATTATTCTCTTTGGAGTGTACTTCTATATGCTTCTCTGGGTGCGGAAGGAAATGATAATCGAACTAGAGGCAATATCAGCGATGAAAATCGATTCGGGAACCAAGGAGACTCTTGACAAGTCTCTTAAAAACCTTTTGTAATTTATTAAATTGTTATATTGTTAAATATTTAACAATATGATTCATCAGAACGATATCCTGGTTTTCGTGGAAATCATCGACAGGGGAGACGACCGCTGTGTGATAGTGGCCATGGAGGACGAGTATGTGCGGGAGGGGACACCAAGGAGAGCATCGTCCGGAGGATCCTTCCTGAAGGGCAGTGGGAGTTCTCCCAGGAATTGCATCAGCTCTACACGGTAGCGATGGAAGATTTAGTTAGAAAGTACAATTTCAAGTAATTATAAAATCTCTTAATCTTTTAATATTTATAGATTTCAACATATAGTCAATGGCAAAGAATAGCAATCTGGGGGCCGCGAAGAAGGCGAAGAACGATGAGTTCTACACCCAGTACGAAGATATAGAACGCGAGATGAACGCGTACCTGGAATACGATGAGAACGTATTCCGGGGAAAGACCGTATTGTTGCCCTGCGATGATCCGGAGTGGAGCAATTTCACCAAATATTTCGCCCAGAACTTCGAGAGGTTCGGCCTTAAGAAACTCATCAGCACATCATACGCCATCGAGAGCAAGAACATCAACCTTAATTGGGAACCGACTCTTTTTGAGACGGAGAACCCCAATTACGACATCGACAAGTCAAAGACTCACGGCAAGATTTTCGTCTTGGAAAGGGACACCACCGGGAACGGCCGCATCGACATCGAGGACCTGAAGTGGGAGTACCTGGAAGGGGATGGGGATTTCCGTTCGGAAGAGGTAAAGAAGCTCCGCGATGAGTCCTCCATCATCGTGACGAACGAGCCATTCTCTCTTTTCAGAGAGTTCCTTGCATGGATAATGGAGGCGGGGAAGAAATTCGCCATAATCGGCAACCAGAATGCTATCACTTACAAGGAGCTTTTCCCATATATTAAAAATAACGAAATTTGGCTCGGGGCTACGGGGTTTGCAAACGATATGGTCTTTGCCGTGCCGGAGGGAACCGAGATAAATCCAAAGGATAAAGCAAAAGCCGAAAGACTCGGATATAAGGGCAATTATACAAGATTGGGTAACTCATGCTGGTTTACCAATATCGAACATGGTCGCCGTCATCAGCCGCTCAAGTTAATGACAATGGCGGACAATATCAAGTATAGCAAGCATAAGGAAGTACGTGGCGTGGGATATGCCAAATACGACAATTACGATGCAATTGAAGTCCCATATACAGATGCGATACCTTCAGACTATGACGGCCCTATGGGTGTTCCTATCACTTTTCTTGATAAGTATTGTCCAGAGCAATTTGAAATTATGGGCATTACGCAACGCAATGACGATCCATACAAAATTAAACAGTACTCCGTTCAAGAATATAAAAACGCTAACGACTTAAATGCCAGAGGTGTTATTATGATAGATGGCAAACCCAAGTCAATATATGCAAGAATTCTAATCCGCAAAAAGCATTAACCGATATGCAAACACAACTTCGCACCGACATAACGATAGCCGATATCTGCAAGGGCTTCGTCTATAACGAACTTGAGGGCAAGGGTTTGTACGGTCTTTCCGGAAGGCTCACCATCCAGCCGGAGTACCAACGTAACTATATCTATGCTGACGGCAAGAAGGACGTTGCGGTCATTGATTCCGTCCTGAAAGGGTACCCGCTGGGGCTCATATACTTCGTCGAGCCTTCTGAGGGCAAGTACGAGGTGCTTGACGGCCAGCAGCGAATCACTTCGCTCGGACGTTATGTTACAGGCAAGTTCGCCATCAGGGACGCCAACGGCATGCAGCAGTATTTCTCAGGGCTTGACAGGGACAAGCAGCAGCTCATTCTCGATACTAAACTCACCATCTATATCTGCCGTGGCGATGAACAGGAAATCAAGGAGTGGTTCCGCACGATCAACATCGCCGGTGTGCCTTTGGTGCAGCAGGAACTTCTCAATGCCATCTATTCCGGCCCGTTTGTAACGGCGGCAAAAGCGGAGTTCTCCAACAGCCAGAACACCCTCGTGCAGAAGTGGAAAGCTTTCGTAAAGGGCGACGTGAAGCGTCAGGCATACCTCGAGACTGCTCTTGACTGGGTGAGCAAGGGCCATATCGAGGAGTACATGTCAAAACACCGTTACGACAACAACATCAGTGAGTTGAAGACATACTTCACTTCCGTCATTGATTGGGCCGACAGTGTATTCCAGGAGATTCGCCCGGAGATGTGCGGGCTGGAGTGGGGCAGGCTCTACGAGGCCTACCACAATACTCCGTACGATCCGGAACAAATCCACGTCAGAGTGCGAGCCCTGTACGGGGACGAGTTTGTATCTGACCGCAGGGGCATCTACGAGTATGTTCTTGGCGGGGAGCAGGACAAAAGCCTTCTCAATATCCGCGTCTTCGATGAGAAAACAAAGAAGAAGGTCTATGCCGTTCAGACGGCGAAGGCGGAGGCTGAACATGTCTCCAACTGTCCGTACTGCGCACATATGGACGGAGCGAACAAGACAAGAATATATCGTCTGAACGAAATGGATGCCGACCATGTGACCGCATGGAGCAGGGGAGGCAGCACGAATGAAGGCAACTGTATGATGCTCTGCAAGACTCACAATCGCAGCAAGGGAAACCGATGAATATAATCTCTACAGCAAAGAGAAAACGCATTTGGGAAGCTTCCGACCATAGGTATTCCTACTGCGGTATGCCTATTGCTGAAGAAGGAAGAGAGGGGCTACGGCTCCTCTCTTTTTCTATCCGCAATATTTTTTGCGGGTTATCTATTACGGGAAATCACACTTTTATCCGTAAAATATTTTGCGGGTTATTTAATTTTTTACTATCTTTATCCCGTAAAATAAATTACGGGTTATGGCAGCACACGATTATTCAAAGACGTATATAGAGAACCGTTTAAGTGACATAGGGAAGGCAATCATCGCTGGGGTCGGTGAACAGATGGGTATCCATCACAAAGCATGCTCTCTCGATACTAATAGACTTGATTCAGTCAAGTTCTTTCCGGAGGTCACGATCAGGTATTCAAGCGGTGAGAAGACTCGCTATGGCGATGAAAAGCTGTCTCACTACCGTAACGACGGTATCCTGTTCATACGGCCTGGACAGTGGGGGCTTAATGGTCTTCCTTCCAAGATGAAAGCCTTTACTGTGGGGTTGGAGATCAAGGAGCGTGTGGATGATCTCGCACAAGATGACAAGATACTGCTTTATATGGGCTGGACTGACTTCTATTTTCTCGTCGTTCCACCAGTTCTGGAGAAGGCAGCTCTGGCGAAACTTGACGAAATCAACGATGCAAGGCTTGGTCTTCTTGTGCTTGAAGAGGATTTTCCTCGAATTGTACGCATTCCACTCCGACAGGACACGCTCTATGCCAACAAGTATGCGATAGCTATGCAGTGTCTGTTTTTCGACCGCGAACATCGTGAATTAGAATATGAATTGAGCGGGTGCGAAGAAATAGCGGACCTTAATCCATGTGCTTTCCAAAATGCTTTCCGGGAGTTACATCCTGAGTTTAATGGAAAAGAGGACACATTCCTAAGGACGAAGGATATGCAGGTGGGAGCACTTACCGAAAAGGAACTTAGAAAAATTACGGAAGCGAAAGATGCTGTAGAAGCGGAAGGAACCATAGGGGCGGTAGGAGATTCCTCAGAAGATATCGAAAAAAAGGAAAAGGCGGCAAAGAAGAAGGCGGCGAAACTTGCTCGGGAAGAAGCCCTTGCAAAAGATCTTGCAGAGATAGATAACGTTGAAGTCAAAAAGCGCCTGGTAGTACAGCGTAATGACACACAGACGTTGTATCATACACTGCGGAAGAAGGAAGATGCCACGACTATTACAGCTGAGCAGCTGGCAGATGAAATTGGAGTGTCTAAGAGAACGGTTGAATCGTCACTTGCGTCTCTACGAAAGGCGGGGCTCATAAACAGAGAAGGCAGCAAGAAGAAGCCACAGATAAGTGTCGTGCAGGCTTTTGAAGAAACAGAAGAATACTCTAAGTGCTCCCTCTACGCGGCCGTTCAGTCGCCGAGTGAAAGGCGTCGTATTAAGCTGATCTGCGCAGAGTGTACTATCGCTAATTGCCCGGCTCGTCCCTAATCTGTATTCTGATATTGGATGTATTCAAATAAATTTGTTTTCAGCATAGCATTTTTCTTATATTCGTCATTATTTTTATCAAAGAATTAATTCACTAATGGAAGGCTTATCCAAGAGGACAAAGGGGGCGCGATAACTTCAAGCTGGTCAAAGGGCCTGCGTTGGTTCGAATCCAACAGCTTTCCATTTTTAACAAATAACCAGGAATAAATGAGAGTAAACGAAGAAGTTCTAATATTGTCCTGTACGACAGAGTGTCCAAGATACGCTGCCGGGACTTGTCCCTTTCCCATTAACGAAAAAAGCGATTGTCCTCGAGTGAAAGAAAAAGTCACAGAACTTGGACAATGCTGTGCATCCTGTGTCAATCTCTGTAAAGAACGCCCGTTCAATCAACAGGAATGGTATGTGTGTGCCAGGGATGTACAAGGAGTCTCAAACCTTGATAATATCAAGATGGGAATTCTCACTATCGATATTTACAAGCAAATTGACTGTTTTTCTTGGTGCGCTTACGATGAATAGAACCGCAGTAATATACGCCCGCGTCTCATCTGCAGGAGACCGTCAGTCGACCGACCGTCAGGTGGCCGACCTTCGTGCGTTTGCCCAGAGGGAAGGCATCGAGGTTGTGAGGGAGTACGAGGAACACGGAAGCGGAGCCAGGGAAGACAGGCCGGAGTTGCTGCGGTGCGTGGAGTTTCTCAGGAGGGGAGAGTGCAGCACGCTGCTCGTGTCGGAGATCTCTCGCCTCGGCCGAACGGTGAAGGGAGTGATAAACACGATCGACGAACTCACGAAGGCCGGAGTGAATGTCTATGTCCAGGACATCAACCTTTGGACGCTGCTTCCTGATGGGACGGAGAACCCGATGGCGAAGGTGATCCTGACAGTCCTCGCCCTGGGTGCGGAGCTGGAGCGCAAGAGTATTGTGAGCCGGCTCAACAGCGGCAGGGAGCGAGCGAAGGAGAAGGGCGTGAAAATGGGCCGTCCTGAAGGTTCGAAGATGTCGGACAAGGATTTGCTCGCCAAGTATCCGGAAGTGGCTAAAAAGCTCCGGAAAGGGCTTCCAATCCGCGATGTGGCGAAGCTCTGCGGGGTATCCATGAGTACCGTGCAAAGGGTGAAGAAGAGCATTGAAAAGTAAAGCGAGCCCTAAGAAAGCCTCGCTTTACTTTTGCTTCTTGTAAGAAATCCGCACAACAAGTTCACCAGTAATGTAGAAGCTTTACCTTTTGAAGACTAACTAAGGAAACCGGCCCCAAAGGGTCGGTTTCCTTGTATCGTTTTCAATTGTCCAGAACCTTCCTTGCGCATGAATTGTTCATCAGTTCTTCAGACACCAAATTCTCCTTCATGGCCAGTTCAGCTCCTTTGGCCATCGCCCATAGTTCTTCAAACTTCTCGCGCCTTGCTAACTCGCTGAGGTGGGCATATCTTTTTGTAAGACCGAGTTCAGCAAGTTCGGCGAAGGTTTCGTTTTCCGATATCAGAGGAAGCAGCAGCGCAATGTTATAACTGTCATAGTCCGCTGTCAAGCGTCCGTCCTTAGTGGCGCCTACAGTCAATTCTATTTCGGTATCCCGGCATCTTTCCTGGTTGACCCATCGGTGAATCCTCCTGAGAATCCTGTCTAATAAAGCCTTTTCCATAATCATCTCCTTTTATTGTATTTCTTTTTTCGTCTTAGGTCTTGCGAATTAGACTCGTCGCCAGAACTGCCAACCATTCCCAAAAGACCAGAAGCAATATCCACTACAGTGTCCAAAGTGTCGTTTTTATCCTCCAAGTTATCCTCCGGTTCTTTACTATCTTCTTCTGTTTTCACCGGCTTCCAGGTTTCATTGCGTCGTCGGTTGATGCTTTCCTCGGCTGCCTCCTGACCAAGTTTTCTGAAATCAAGTGTAGAAAAGTCTGTTGTTTCAGCGAGTTCTGCTTCCTTGTCTCTGTCTCTTTGGAATTTTGCAGAGATTTTCGAATATGACAAATACCTGTTCAGGGATGATCCGGAAAATGTATGTACCTGCCCTTCGTATTTACAGGCAAATGAGACACCTCCCCTTTTCCCATCCTGAGCGGTTTTGATGCGCATGACGATTCCCTTGTTCTTCAAAGATACCTTCAGTTCGTCAAAAGATCGAGCCTTATATACAGCTTTCAGGACTACAGGAGTAATTATATACCTTACCTTCTCGTGAGGTCTGTGGGCGTTCTCGATGGTCTTTTCCGTAGCCTTCTCGCCCCACTGGTATCCGCGTTCCCTGGTGATGGCGGCAGCTGCCTTGTGGGCCTTGTCAATAAGCCCCAAGGTCGGGATGCGCTCTCCACGGTTATTGACTATGTTGGCCACGATGTGCAGATGTTCGTGTGCCTTGTCATAGTGGGCGGAAATCATATACTGCGTATCGACAAAACCTATGCGCTGCATGAAGTCCTTTGCCACGTCCAGTTTCTCCGCATCGGTGGTGTGTTCTCCCGGTCTCCAGGACAGAACCCAATGGTACACCGGCTTGCGTACGCCGCGTGCGTTGTCGGAATCAGGCGTTCTGTAACAGAGAGCCTGCTGGCGGAAATCGAAAGCGATCTGACGCGGATCAATCTTGATATTGCCTTCATCATCATAAGAGAAATCAACACCGGAGAGACCAAGAAGCACCGACATGGAACTGTTGTCACTGCCGAACTTCATATCATATCGGATTGCTCCTCCGAAGCCGTTTCCTGTTGTGAGCTTGGCTATCATCTTACCTTGATTTTACCGTAATGTATTTCTGATCTGAAGAAGAATTGCTGAAAGTTCCTCAGCCTCTTTCTTGCAGTTTTGCAATTCCTTCAAGTATCTTTCCAACGAAAATGAGTCTATGACCATGGCTCCAGATTTCGCAATCTGATTGATATTGTTTCCCACTCTGTCGAGCGACACCTTCAACTCCCGGAGGGTGGTGATCTGTCCCATATCGAGGGACGGCATCACGTTCGCGGAGAAAGTGGCCAGTCTGACAAACTCGGAGAAATTACGTCCGGATTGCTGAAGTTTTTCTTCTACCCGAGCCCATTCGTCAGGAGAGTAACGGATACGCTTGAGTATCTCCTTCTTCTCAGATTCGGCTTTATGTGGTCTTCCAGTTTTCATCTTTCTTCTGTTGTTGTGGGGCTTGCGGGTTGGCGTGGGAAGGAGAGAAAAGACATGGGGCGAAGCCCTGGGACCCATGTTTTTTCGGGGCGTCCCTCCGTCCCATGAAGGCTGCGAGCTTGCGAGTAGCCGGGACCGGAGGGCAAGTTTAACAAAAGTGCGCGAGAGCGTGCTTTTGTGTCTTTTCGTAACCACGAAAAGTAAACTTGCTCCTTCTACGCAACAAAGGTAGATAATATAAAGGAGAAAAGCAAGGCACTTGCTTGAATATCTTTATATAGGGCTAATTCATCCGGTGGATGATTTGCCCGG
>JAQXOE010000067.1 GCA_029098505.1 Bacteroidales bacterium | reverse complement strand
CATCTTGAGGATGTGCGGAATATCCCCGGTTACTCAACGCCGTTTCTCTTATCGTTGCAGCATGCGTTAAACCCGGACTTCACCAAGCGTACCCAGAGTGCTGAGGCATGGGAGCACGAGTTGGATGAGCAACAGCGCAGGGCTGTAGAGATCGCCGAAAAACTTCGGCAAGATAAAGAGAAAAGAGACGACTTCGTCAAAGAGCTGGAGACGCGTGTGCTTCACAATCGTGACATTAGCAGTGACCAGATTTTTAAGTTGGAGCGCATCTTGGACGAGGACCCTCGCTGCAGCTTCGTTTATGGGTGCATTTTGCTTTACCGAGAACGGAATTTATCGAAGGCGTTAAAGGTAGCACGCGATGCTGTGGAATCCGGTGATACGAAAGCCATGCAGCTGCTCGGTAACTGTATTTTGCTTGAATCTTATGAGAGTAGGAATGTGAACCTGCGGGGCCTTTGGTCAGCACGAAGCCTCTTTGTGAAGGCCGGTGATCGATATCGCGCCGGGCTGTGTGTCAAGTCAATGATTTCCATCTGCCTTTATCGCCTCCTCGCGTTCCTCTTCGGGATGCTATCCCTTCATAACCTTTATCTGCTTTTGTCCATCAAGGGGGAGGACTCCAACCTTCAGGAATTGCGGCAGAAGAAAAAACAGGTGTTTACTCTTCAATTCCTCTTCACCCTTCTTACTTTGGGTGTTGGCTTCTTGTTCGTGTGGGTACCGGCAATCATCGAGGCCTTTACGGTTACAAAGCGCTTCAAACCGTGCATGGATGAAGCTCTGTTTAATAAACAATGAATTTTTCAGGTTATGTTTTCCGATTCTAATAAAAAGGGGTGCGGTTATCTCGTCATGACAGTTGTGGGGCTTGTCCTACTTTGGAAAGTGCTCCTGTGGGTATGGCAGGGAATACTGTGGCTGTACAAGTTCATCTGCGGGGTGATTATGGGCACTCCTCTGTCTGTCATTGCCCTCATCTTGGTAGTCACGCTCGTCTGTCTCATTGTGATGTGGCGGCGAGTCCTCAGATTTCTACTGCCGTATTCGCCGGTCTTGGTGGTTGTCTCTATCATCTATGCATCGGCCCGTCCCGAAGTCTTCACTGCACAGATGCCGTGGTTTGCCTTTTTCCCTGCACTCCCGGCTCACTGGCACACCCTGCTCAGTGCTGTTCTGGCATACGTCATTTTTGATGCTATCTTCATTTGGTCTTGGTACTTCCTTTCTCAACATGATAACGAAGAAAAGAAGTCATGTTTCAAGAGGGCTTGCTTGCATGCATATGTGCAAGCCATCATTCTTATCGACATTTTCCTTACTCCGGCTGTATACTCTTGGTTGTCGGACAGTAAGGGGGATGGACGGGAGCTTGCTGCTTGGATCATCTCGGAGCCTGAGGTGATTGCCGAACCCGAGGACGACACGAGTTCAGAGTCCGATGAGGAAGAGAAAACGGCGAGCGCAGCGCCTGACGAGGTCGATCTGATGGCAAGGGCAAAGCGTGGAAACGCCATTGCTCAGAATGCATTGGGTAACTGTTACCGAAGAGGCCATGGAAGACCGCAGAATGATGAGGAGGCCTTCAAATGGTATCAGAAATCTGCCGATCAGGGCTATCCGGAGGCCGAGAAGAATCTCGGTTGGTGCTATATGAAGGGAAGGGGCGTTGAAGCCAATATGGGAAACAGTGTATTCTGGTTCCGCAGTGCGGCCAATCATGGAAGCGCAGAGGCTCAATACCACTTGGCCTGTATTTATAAGAGTGGCCTGGGTGTTCCCGTTGACTTTGAGGCTGCTCGTACTTATGCCAAGAAATCCATGGATAATGGGTACAAGGATGCGCAGAAGCTGTTGGCGGAAATAGAGGCCGATGCGGCGAAGAAGGCCTCGCCATCGGGTGCGACCCCGGGAACAGCATCGGGGGATCAGGCGAGCCCTCGGGAAGGGATAGCGGAGGCCGCGCGCCGTCATCAAGAGCGTATTCGCAACATGCCTGTCTCCGGTAAATCAGGCCGTAATCACCGCCAAAAGCTCGTGGAGTTATTGGGCAAAATTGCAGAGGGGAGCCCCATTGATACGCGGGACTCCGCGAAGCGGACAACTGCTTTGCACCATGCTTGCGGCCTCGGTGATGTCGAGCTTATCCAGTGGCTTGTACAAGAGGGGGCTGATCCGGTTATCGAGGATAGAAACGGCACTCCCCCCAGTGAATACACGGCGAAAAAGGCCATTCGAGAATGGCTCAAGAAGCAAAAGAAAAACGGGAAGGTTGCCCCGAAACCCCGGGGTTTCGATTCTCAGGATCTTGAAAAGAAGGCATCGGAGCTGGCCGCTCTGTATGTGTCTGAAACGCCGCCGGGAATTCTGGCGGACAAAATCGTATATAATGGTGTGGTGAAGAGCAGGGATGACTTCTTGGCTGCCGACAGAGAATATAATGCTCAATTCAGCGCAAGCTCCGTTAAGCCCACGGGGTGTCGTGTTACTTCCAAGGGTAATAATCAGATTACCGTTTTGCAGAATTTCCGGTTTGTCCGCGAACGCAAGCGGGATGGAAAGCGAATGATCGGAACCGGAAGTGTGATGATCACCATGGAGGTGATTCAGGGAAAGCTGTTTATCACGGGTATTAAGGAGTAAACTAGCTCCCCGTGCCCGGGTTCCATGGTGGATCCGGGCACTTTCTTTGCCCTGCGGTAAGGGGTAGCAGTGCATTTTTGTATGTTTTACTTCATTCCTGCTTGACAATACAGAATATGTCCTGTACAGTAGAGTCAGTTGGTGTATAGACCGCGTATTTCTTATGTCCACTGTTACGGCTTCTTCCTGCTTTGTCGGCTCAGTTCCTGCCTGTCGGATATCCCTGCTTTCCGGATTGGGAGATCGAAGTGAACAGCAGGATTCCTGTATGGTTCGCACATCGGATCAAGCCACTCTGGCTGTTGTGGCGGATGGTGCCGGTGGGCATCAGGGTGGTGCAGAGGCTTCTGCCAAGGTAGTGGAGGTTTTGGACGCAGCTTGGTCGGAAGCTCTGAAGGATGGTGCGGATGCGCAGTTGGCCGCTGAGGTGTTGGAGAAGGCTGTTATCGATGCCCATGAGGCTGTTATTGCGCAGCGGGGGGATGCCTTCCACAGCGGAAAGAGTACGGTGGTTCTCCTGTATATTTCTCGGGGAAGTTATACAGTGGTTCATGTGGGTGACAGCCGCCTGTACGCCCGCTGTTCGGGGCCTTGGGAGTGCATGACGGATGATGATTCGATCCTGCATCTGATGGTGCTCGCCGGGCGTATTTCTGCGGAGGAGGCCAAGAATCATCCGGACCAGAGCAGGCTGACGCAGGCTATCGGTGCCCGGGAGGTTCCGAGGGTGCACTTGGCGCAGGGGGAGTACGTGCCGGGGACGGAGTATTTGCTTTGCTGTGATGGTTTCTGGAATCAGCTGCCGGATGCGGAGTGGCGGAACGAGGTCTGGTCGTCCTCCCCGGAGCAGCCCCATGAGCTCCTGTCGGCAAAGGTGGAGGCTGCGTACAGGGGGGGAGACGGAAATTCCGATAACATTACCGCTGTATGGCTCTGCAATGACCGGGCCCCGGCTGTTCCCGCTGCAAGTGCTGAACCCTGCGCTGAGCCGCAAGCACAGTGCCCCCTTTGTGGAGGTTTGAAGTTGGGGGTGGCTGCGGTTTTGACTTTTGCTGTGGGCCTCGGTAGTGGATTTGTCCTTCGTGATATGCAGGAGCCTGAGGTGGCAGTAGCATCCTCAACGATGCCGGTGGATATGCCTGCTGCGACTCCCACTGAGTCTGCCGAGACGACTCCCGTTGAGCCTGCCACGATGACTCCCGTTGGGCCTGCCACGACGACTCCCGTTGAGCCTGCCAC
>JAQXOE010000066.1 GCA_029098505.1 Bacteroidales bacterium | reverse complement strand
TCTTCTGACGAAACTCAGGCCGGATGTGACCGACTGCTTCTATCCCGGGGAATGCTCATTTGTCCCGGACCTGAAGGACGGGAGCAGAAAGGTGCTGGAGCTGCACCAGAGCAAGCTTTTCCACCTGCAGTACAACCGCAGCGGCCTGATGGGTCTGGCAGACCGATGGAGAGCTCGCACAGACGAGCGGCTGGTCAGGCGATTCGACCGCTTTGTCGTTCTGACAGAGGAGGATGCCCGGATGTGGGGCGATATTCCGACGATGAGGGTCATTCCCAATTCGGCTGTGCTGAAGGATGCTCCGTGCTCAGAATTGAGCGCAAAAAGGGTGATTGCCGTGGGGCGGCTGGATTACCAGAAGAGTTTCGACCGTCTGATAGAAGCTTGGAGAATTGTGCACGAAAAGGCACCGGAATGGCGTCTTGACATATTCGGCCAGGGAGAGTGGAAGGAGAGTCTGCTGAAACAGATAGCTGATTCCGGCCTGGAGGAATGTTGTGCCATCAACACTCCGACGTCGGATATAGTCAGAGAATATGCGGCAAGTTCGATGCTCGTGATGAGTTCCCATTACGAGGGCTTCCCTATGGTCCTCATCGAAGGTATGGCCTGCGGCCTGCCTGCAGTGTCGTTCGATTACAAATGCGGTCCGAGGGACATCATACGGGATGGCGTGGACGGATTAATTGCCCAGGACGGTGATATCGCTGACCTTGCCCGGAAGATGCTGCTGGTGATTGAGGATGATGAGCTGCGCAGAAGTATGGGTCAGGCGGCACGCGAGGTTGTACGGCGTTTCTCGCCCGATTCGGTCATGGAAAAATGGTTAAGTGTGTATAAGGATGCCTAAGTTGTTGCAAATCAATCCTGTAATACGCAGGAACACTTCCACCGGGAAGATAATGCAGGAGATTGGAGAGCTGGTTACATCCCGCGGCTGGGAGAGCTGGGTGGCTTATAGCCGAGGGAGGGATGGTGTGCCTGAACCGGAGTCGGCTTCGGCGCTGAAGGGTTCGAAGCTTCTGCCTGTCGGCAGTCGCCTGAGCGTTGCGTTGCATGGTCTGGAAACCCGTCTGCTCGACAGACACGGGCTCGGTTCGCGGCTCGCTACCCTGCGCTTTGTAAGGGAGATAAAACGGCTGGACCCTGATGTCATCCACATACACAACATCCACGGCTATTTTCTTAATTACAAGATACTTTTCCGCTACCTGGCCGAGTGCGGAAAGCCGGTGATATGGACCGTGCACGATTGCTGGCTTTACACGGGTCACTGCTACCACTATTCTGCCGCACACTGTTTCAAATGGAAGACAGGCTGCAAGGATTGCTGTCAAAGAAGGGAGTTCCCTTCGAGTTGGTTCTTCGACAGGTCTGCTGCCAATTACAGGGACAAGAGCGAGTCGTTCAACTCTGTCCCGAAGGATAAGCTGACCATAGTCCCCGTTTCGGAATGGATGGGCAATGAGTTGAAAGCATCATTCCTCGGAAAATGCAATATCAAGGTCATACACAACGGCATTGACACAGACACTTTCGCACCTCAGGATTCTGCCGAGATCAGGAATAGGTACGGTATAGGTGACAGGAAAGTGATACTTGGGCTTGCCAGCATCTGGATGAAGGAGAAGGGCTTCGATGACTTTATCAAGATATCCGAAATGCTCAATGATGATGAAGTAATAGTGATGGTTGGCAAGATGAGCGAGGAACAGAAACGCAGGTTGCCGGAAGGAATTGTTACAATCGGCAGGACCGACAACGTACAGCAACTGGCAGCTCTCTATTCGGCTGCCGTGGCATTTGTCAACCCGACCTGGCAGGACAACTACCCTACCGTAAATCTGGAGGCTATGTCCTGCGGTACTCCTGTTATCACCTACAGAACCGGAGGCAGCATAGAAGCCATCACAGATGATACCGGATTCATAGTGGAGCAGGGAGATGTCCAGGGACTACTTGATTGTGTCAGGACAATAGAAAGACAAGGCAAGGATCACTACTCCGACAAGTGCAGAGATAGGGCCCTAAAGAACTTCAAGAAAAAGGACAGGTACGAAGAATACTTCGACTTGTATAACAGTTGTTTGAGAAAGTGAAGGAAAAGCTTGGAATTTAAGCTTTTGTAAGCTACATTTGCTGAATAGAGCATTAAACAACACTTTAGAAGATGAAAAAGATTATTCTTAGCGCCATTATGATGGGAATTTGTGCTATTTCAGCTATAGCACAGGAAACAAAAGAAACGCAGGAAACAAAAGAAAGAAATTTCAAAGGATTCAATGTCGCTGTCCAGGGTGGTTTGTTGTATTCTATGAATGAAAACAGCTGGACCTACTACAACGACGATAAGAGCAAACTCCCTGATGGAGAGCTAAAAGCATCCAGAGATAAATTGGGATATGGAATGAAGGACCTCTTCACTCCTCATGCTTCTCTTACTGTTGGATATGATTTCGGTCACGCATTCGGAGTTAGAGCCCAGGCTAACTTCGCAAATAATGCAAGCGCAGGAAACCACAACGAGCAGTCTGCAGGCGGCTTTTATCCATATTCATTCAACTCTCTCTCTCTCTTCGGAGATCTTGTATTTAATATCAGCGGTTTTATCGCTCCAGAGAAACAGCATCTTTTCGAAACCAAGATTTATGCAGGTGCTGGTATGGGCAAGGGTCTCAAAGCTGACACTCAGTATCTCCCTGATCACACCGATGGAGGCGAGAAGTATGACATTATCCTTACGAATACCTTCGGATTCAGAGCTGGTCTCATTGAAGAACTCTACATCAACAAGCACCTCGGTGCCTTCATAGATGTGAACCTTGAGGCATACACTGACCAATTCAACGGCTTCGTTTCTGTTGACAATGAAGTGGATGAAAGTTTCCCTTATGACCTCAGAGTCGTCGGCTCACTTGGTCTGGTTTATCACTTCTAGAAAACACTTACATTTTAGATGTTTATAAGGGGCTAACAAAAGTCATACGACTTTTTAGCCCCTTTTTATTTTCTATTTGTCTAACTATGATAGCTTTTGGCATAACCCTATTCTCCTTTTTTCTCCTATGATAACGATTGATATAACAAGCATTTTGTCACCAGACCTTAAATCAAGGTCTCATGCTAATGATTTGATGCTGTTTGTTAAGAATAGCAATGAATCAGAAGTAGTGATTGATTTCAGTAAGGTGATGTTTGCTACCAGAAGCTTTATAGATGAATTCTATAATCTCTTTTTGAAGGATGCTTCGTCTTTGCCTTTTAAAGTTGAGATCACAAATGTTCCAGAGGATATTCAGGCAATGATTACATCCGTAAGCAAGACTCAAACGAAGGTTAAGACAACCAGTCCGACATCTAACGTCATGAATTTTGATAATGTCGATGAATTGCTAAAGTATCTGAATACAGTCGCTTTTTAATAATTTAAGATATTATGATTGCCTCAATCCATATGCCCTGAAAAGTTCAATTATTCAAAGTCAAGTTTGGCTTCCTTGACCTCATTAACCAACTGTTCAGAACTTGGAAGGTAAAGCTCAAGTCCCTTCTCTGACTTGATCACCGTGGGAGATAAATGCCTTACACTCAGCGAATTAGCCACTTGTCTATGGGAAATTTTGCCCATAGACAAGTGGCTAAAGCATTGGTTATCAATGGTTTAAGCCCCACAGCCACAGATGGTGAGCAAGAAATTGAGCACCACGGCCATCGTAGCCAGCTCAAGTATCATTGTCTCTCCAAAATGGAGAGGATAATTGGCAAAAGGGAGATACAAAAAATTGTAATTATCCAAAAAAGTGGTATCTTTACCACGAATTAGAAAACATTTGCTCAATGAGATATCTAAATATCACCAAAGCAATAGAAGCTTGGAAAGGCATACAGCCGCTCTCGGAACGCGACCGGGAGCGGCTCAGCCGCAAATTCACCGTTGACTTCAACTTCAACAGCAACCACATCGAAGGCAACACCCTAACCTACGGACAGACAGAGCTCCTCCTTCTCTTCGGCAAGGTGACCGGTGAAGCACAGATGAAAGACCTCGAAGAAATGAAAGCCAGCAACGTAGGTCTGAAGATGATGCAGGAGCAGGCAGGACTAAAAGATATGCCATTGACGCAGAACTTCATCCGCCAGCTCCACAAAACCCTCATCCGCGAAGATTACACCGTACACACGAAACTTCCGGGCGGACAGCAAGGCAGCTACGTCATCCACTCCGGACAATACAAGACCCGTCCCAACAGCGTAATCACCCGTTATGGTGACCGATTCGAATATGCATCTCCGAAAGAAACCCCTGCACTGATGACCGATCTCGTGAACTGGTACAACGAAGAAGAACAAAGCGGCAAACTCTCTCCCGTAGAACTCGCCGCCCTCTTCCACTACCGCTACATTCGAATCCACCCCTTCGAAGACGGCAACGGACGTATAGCACGCCTTATGGTCAACTACATACTTGCACGCCACGACTACCCTATGATTGTAGTCCGCAGTAGGGACAAGCAGAACTATCTGGAAGCCCTCCATCAGGCCGACCTTGAGGTCGGGCCCACCCCGAGCATAGGGGCCCACGCACCACTTGAACACATACGCCCGTTCCTGCGATACTTCTCAGCCCTTGCCGCAGAAGAAATCTACAACGATGTCCGCTTTGTCACCGAGCCTGATGAAAACGTATGGTGGTACGACGGCCAGAGAGTCGAATTCCGCACCCCGAACTACGCCAAGATACTCCGCGCGATGCAAAGCCAGCCATCCGTCACCATAGAATCGCTCAGAGAGCTCACCGACATCAACAAATCCGCAGTCCAGCGCCTTCTGGGAAGCTTGAAGGAGAAAGGCTATATCGAAGCCAAAGACACGGCCGGTGGATGGAGAGTGCTGATTACTCCGTCGGTGTGAGTCGTAATTAACATATTTAGCTAACCTATGGTCAAGTTTTCAAAGAAATGCTCGATTATTTCGATTATATATCAGCGGAAACTGCGCATCATATTCTTTCCTTCATACCCATCGTCATACAACACCACTCTTCTCTGACCCGGTCACCGTGGGAGATAAATGCCTGGCACTCAGCGAATTAGCTACTTGTCTATGGGAAATTTTACCCATAGACAAGTAGCTAAAGCATTGATTACCAATGGGTTAAGCCCCACGGCTGCGGAGGGTGGGCGGAGAGTGGAGCGGAGAGTGGGGCGGAGGGTGGAGCGGAGGGTGGAGCGGAAGAGGCGCAGCATCAAAGTGCAGGATCAGCCTGCCGCGACCTAAGAAAGCCCCGCCAGAAGCCCCCACTACCAATGATGCGAACCACGAGAAGAACCACGCAAAGAGCCACGCGAAGAACCACGCGAAGAACCACGGGAAGAACCACGCGAAGAACCACGCCCGAACTTCGCACGGGATGAACGGCAGCGTTCAATGATGCGGGCGAAAAAACCGGGCTCATCTTCCTCATCGTCACCAATGAGATCAACTATACCGCGTCTCAGAATGTCCCCATAGGTAAGATTCTGGGATATCATCTCATAGATAACCGACCAATCCGGCAGACCGCCCAGATTCCTGTCGTCAATGAACATATCCACCTTCAGCTTGCGGCTGGGCGCATTGTCCTTCCAACTATCGCTGGGAACATCTGAATTGATGGCATAGAACTCCAACCCATGCGCACGGCAGAACTCTACGGCATCGACCAGAAGCTGTCCCTCGCGTGCCGTCCACAGTATCAGCTGGTGACGGTCAGCCTGAAGTTTCTTAAGGGTCTCGATTGCGTAAGGGATCTCCTTTCCGATTGAAGGATAACGATGTTCAACTATGGTCCCGTCAAAATCGATGGCTATAGTCATAGTCCTTTACTTTTCGTCCTTATCCTCATAGCTGTAGTTGCTTCCGTATCCATAGCCATAACCGTAGCCGTAACCATAGCCGTAGCCATAACTGTAGCCATAGCGTGAGCGGACTTCCGAAGCATTGAGTACAACACCGAGATTATGGAACCTGTTCTCTTCATAAAGCTTCTCCACCTGAGCAAGCATTCTCTTGTCAATGGACCCCGCCTTCAAGATAAACAAGGTCGTGTCGGCAACTCTACCGATAATTGGAGCGTCTGCCACCACATTGATAGGCACATTGTCAATGAGGACATAGTCGTAACGTGAGCGCAGCTCATTAATCATCTGATCAAAACGCTCACGCTTAAGGAGTTCCACAGGGTTAGGCGGAACCATACCTGCAGGAATGAGGTCAATGCCAGGAGCCACATCCTTCTTGATGACTGCATCAATCTTCAACTCAGGGTCATAAAGATAGTGTGAGGCTCCTACCTCCTTATGGAGGTGTCCGAAACGTTTTGAAAGAGTCCTCTTTCTGAGGTCAAGATCGACCATTACCACAGTTTTCTTGGCATCAGCAATGCAGGCGGCAATGTTCGCCACAACAAAGGATTTACCGGCGCTCTCTCCAAATGATGTGAGAGTAACGACCTGACACTTCGTGCCGGCATCCTTCAAAAAGTCCATATTGGTTGTAAGTATACGCAGGGACTCGGTCAGGACTGATCTCGAAGAGCCATCATAATGGATAGGCTTATCAGGCGTTTTCAATTTCTTGCTCTTGAGACGCTCCTTCCTGCTCTGCTTCACAAGAGGAATCTCGCCCACGAATGGCACGGAAATAGCCTCTTCGATTTCCTTTCTCGTGCGTACCCTGGTATCAAGGAAGAGCCTGCTTATCAGGATGATAAACGGAAGGGCAAGGCCGATGAGTATGCCCAGGAGCAGAGTCTTGCTCTTACTCGGGGCAATATGGCCGTATTGCGCCTCGGCTGAATCGATGATTCTGGCATTATTGTCCGCCATTGCCTGAGTGAGAGCATTCTCCTCACGACGGTTCAGCAGGAACATATAGAGGGTCTCCTTGATATTCTGCTGACGCTCAATGCTGAGCATCTGGCGGGCGGTGGAAGGCATCTGAGCGAACTTGGCACGAGAACGCGATTCCTGTATCTTAGCATCTCCGCGTTGAACCTGAAGGCTTCTGACGAGATTGTCCACAGCCTGAACTATGCTTGAACGGAGAGTTGCGAGTGATGCGTCAATATTCTTGATAACAGGGCTTTCCTCGCTCGAATTCTCGAGAAGGCGGTCGCGGCGGATCTTATTGTTATTGTACTGATTGATCTGGCCCTCGATTTTGAGGTCCTCGAGACCGGTATTGGCAGGAATCAGCTCATCATCCTTGTTAGGGTCAGCGAGATAATCCCTCATATACTCAGCGACGCGGATGCGGGTCTCGATTTGGGCAATTGCCGCATTCGACTCACGGGTCTCGGCGAGATACTGGGACGCGGTCTCATTGGCATCCATAAGAGTGTGGGCTACCTTGAAGCTCTCAAGCTGGCCCTCGACCTGACCAAGCTCAGCCTCAATGAGTTGCAGACGCTCTTCAATGAAATTGGCGGTATTGATAGCCACCTGGTTCTTGTCGGCGATGGTCTGCTTGTTATACTCCTCGAAGAGCACATTCAGCACATCCTTGGCTCTGTCTCTGTTGAAATCCTGAAGCGAGAACGAGAGGATGGAAGCATCGTCGTTAGGCTGGCGTATCATCAGACGTGATAGAAAGGCAGAAGCGGCAGTGGTGGCCGGAACCCTTGAAACCTTGACCTCCCTTCCGTACCAGGAACTGTCGTAGTGACTCGTTGGGATGACCACCAAACGACCGATATTAGTAGAGAGGGTATCATTCAGGGCAACTGTCTTGGCTCCGTTGATAATCACATTGTTCTCATCCTTTGGCGTGACGGAGAGGGCTTGGGTTCCCTGCACCTCTTCGCTGAGGAAAACGACCTTAACCGGCGAACCGGTATAGACCTCATTCGTGCGCAGACGGGCGTCCACTTTGTAATTGACATTGGCATCGAGACGCTTGACAACCTGAGTCATAAGATTCTTCGACTTGAACTGGAGAATCTCATTGGAAACGCTGGTCTTGTTAATGAGGTTGTTATAACTGTCCAGGCGGGCGGTGCTGGTGGTGTTGGAAGGGTCCTTTATGATGATGGTAGCATCGGCCCTGTACACCAAAGTTGATGTTGCGTATCTGTAGGCAGCGAAGCCGCCGCAAACGATAACTCCGAGCACAAACCAGTACCAATAGCTGAGAAGATAGAAGAAAAGATCGACCAGATTGATGCCTTCTTCCTGTTTTCTGTTCTTATTCTGTACCATAGGGATTCACTACTTTGAACCGATGACGCCCGCATAGACGAGAGCCAGGGTGATTGATGAAACTGTAGAAAGGGCCGTGATGACGGTCTGAAAAATTGTTGAGCGTTTTGAAGCGTCAGCATCCTTGACAGATTTCAGCGGCTTAACATAAATAAGATCGTTCTGCTGTATATTGAAAGCAGGCGAATCGAAAAGATCCTTCGACCTCATATCGATACTGTACACCTTTCTCTGGCCGTTTTCCGTGCGGATAACCCATACATCGTCGCGTTTTGCCGAGGTTTTCAGGTCCCCAGCCATAGCCAATGCCTCCAGAAGATTGATATGACCGTTAGGTACATTGTAATTGCCCGGATTGGCCTCGCCCAGCACGGTAAACTGGAAATTCATGAATTGAACCAGAACGATAGGATCCTTAATGTATTTGGTGGCAATAATCTTGTCAATGAGACTCTGGCGGAGCTGATCGATGGTCAGTCCCTGCGCCTTCACAAGGCCGAGCACAGGGAAATCGATATAGCCGTTCTTGTTCACGACATAGCCCGATTCGGACTCTGATGAGACTTTGGTAAAGCTCTCTCCTGTCTCAGGATCAACGGAATAGACGCCACTGCTTAGATTGAACGGAGCCGCAAGCGTCGGTTCCTGACAGGTCACAACGATGCGCAGCTTGTCATTCACACCTATCAGCACGTCAGGCTGCTCCTTCACTTCGTAGGTAGCCAAACTGTCCATATCCTGAAGATATGTCATCTTTTTGTAAGAACTGCAAGAGGCCAGCGACAATGACGCAGCCAATGCAATAATCCACAATTTTTTCATTTTACTAATCTTATTTTCATTTTTCTCTTCATTCTTCCAATCACGAGCGAGCCGATGCGGGCCATATACTCACGCGGCGCATATCTCAAAAACAGCAGGCTCCTCGACATAGCTGAGCGAAGCAATGCAAATGCGCCACGCCTCTCCTTCCCCTCAGCGCCCTGAGGCCTTTTCCCGAAATTGCCATCATCGAAAACGGTCTCGACCAGCCATTCCAGATCAGCATCCGGCACTTCTTTCACATTGTCAATATAATCACACTCAAGCACTTTCGCCAAAAATGCATTGAGCAATCCGTTCCATTTCGCGAGGCCGGCTTCATCTAACAGATTCTCCAAGCGAGCAGAATCATATAATCCGTCATAATAACGGTAAGCCAGCGCAAGGTCGCAAAGCTGACGCAAGCCAATTCCTCCCACCATCACGTGCTTGAGGATATGAACGTTACGCATAAGCAGCTGAGCTTCAGGCTTTCCCAGAGGTAATGCATCCATCACCCTGCGCGCTCGGGCCGATGAAGCATCATTCCAGCGTCGGTGATGTTCAACGACCACTCCTGAAAGCAGGTAGTGCACGTCACCGTCGCTGTCTGTTTCCAGCTTGCAGCCATTTTCTGCAGCAATCGCGTTTGCGGCACTCCAATCCTCATCGCTACCGAAGTACCAATCGATGTCGCCGCATTTCCTATGCTCCGGAACAATGTACATAGCCGCGGAGTCCAAACCCTTGAGCAGCAATGCTTTCAATCCCCTCTTCTCCCATGCGGACCGCTGTATTCCCACTATCTTCGAATGGCGCGCATACTCATCCTCTATCCTCTGTACCGCCACCACCCAGGTCAGCAGCAGCTCCGACGGAGCGTTATTGTCCTCGGGCAAAGTGTTCAGGGCATCAAAGAGCGTCCCAACGAGAGTATGAGCCTCAGCGAAAGCATACAAGTCCTTCCATTGCTGCAACGAAAGATCCTTCCAGTCCTCTATCGGCCTGTTCCAGAGCGCATTGCGTAGCAGCTTCAGAAAAGCGTCTTTCACCTCGGTCTGCATATCAGAGCTCGATGAGCATCCTCCGCTCCCTCAATATTTCAACCAACTCACGGACATCCGCAACTGCCTGTTCCCTTTCCACCTCGTATTCCGACAGCAGCCACTCCAGCATTTCCTCTTCAGAAAAATCCTGAGTGTCAATTCGCTGTAGGAATTGGGCAGTAGGAGCATTGAGCTCAAACGCCGATTTGGCATCAACAGCCTTGGTGCCAGTATAAAGCAGCAGGTACTTTCCTGCCACTTCAAAAACCCTAAAGTCAGGATTAAGTCTCATTCAGTTTCCCTTCGCTACAGTCTTTGTCTGTGTATCAACCCCATAGAGTTCCAGGCAACGGTCTATCATGCCATCAAAGGTGAACATTGTCCGGAAACGGTTCAACGCACCCTTGCAGAACTCTTCATAATTCTTATCATCCGTAATCTCCGTGATAGCCTTCGCCAACGCCTCAGCATCACAAGGTTCCACATTCAATCCCGAAACACCGTGGGCATTCACCCAGCTGACGCCTGAACCGGGAATCCTTGTCGCGACAATAGGTTTTCCGCAGGACATCGCCTCGATCTGCACTATCGCAAATGCCTCCGTCTTCCAAATGGAGCTGAGGCAATAGACGTCGCAGGCCCTGTACCAGGCTGCAAATTCCTCGTCAGGAACCCTGCCGAGCAGAAATACCTTGTCCTGAAGACCCTTCTCATCTATTCTGCGCTGGAGTTCGTCCTTCAAAGGACCGCCTCCACCTATGGCCACAACAAAATCATCACCGAGATAAGCGGCCGCATCCACAAGGTATTCAAAACCCTTGTAAGACACCAGGCGTCCCAGCGAATAAACTATCTTCTTCCCCTTGAACCTTTCCCGAATCGCAGCTGCTCCAGCCTCATCCTCCTCTACAGGAAGTACTCCAATAGGAATGTATGACACCTTCTCCTGTACCTTGGCAAGAGCCTGTGACTCAGCTACATATACAGGTGTAGTACCAACTATGCTATCAGCTCTCCTGATCAGCCAGCTCTGAAGAGGCTTGTAAAACTTCATCAAAGTCTTCTGCTTCAGAATATCACTGTGCCAATGCAGGATGACCCGGCCCTTGTACCCGCTCAGGAATAATGCAAGGCAAGCCATAGGATCAGGATGATGTATATGTATCACATCATACTCCTTACTGTGTTTCCTCAGCCAGGATATCATAGCCGGAGCAATCATCGTCGCAGCCACCTTTTTCAACGAACGCACGCAAATCACCCTGCCGTGTTCATTGAGACGGATGACCTGAGGTTCTTCGCAAGCGCAAAGCATATCACAATCGACGCCTCTCTGTGAGACGCCGCTCGTGATATCCCACATCACCTTCTCCACTCCTCCACGGATGGGATAGAACTTGCCTAGTTCGAGAATTTTCATCGGCTGTTCCAGGGGAAACTCATTCTTTGTTCTCGATAAGCTTGAACTGGGTAACAACGCAGTTCAGGAGCTTCTCCATAATGATAGGCTTTGTGATGAAGTCATTTGCACCAAGCTTGAAGCCACGCGCAATATCATCAGTCGAGTTCAAGGCCGATATAATAACTATATGTATATCTGCTGTTTCCGGATTGGCTCTCAGTCGGGTAATAACCTCAAAACCGTCAATGCCCGGCATCATAAGGTCGAGCAATATCAGATCAGGCTTCTTCTCTGCCACTGCATCGAGAGCCTCCTGACCGTTATTTGCTGTGCGGAATTCAAAGTCGAATTTGCTCAGCATCTTTTTGATTAGGAAAATATTCAGTGGAATGTCATCTACTGCCAAAACTGAATACTTCGAAAGATCAATGTCCTGTGTAAAAAAAGGAGTCATAGACGTTATGTTTTGCACAAATATACTAATCAAAACTTTACCAACAAACACGGATTAATAAAATTTCGTATATTTGTGAATATGTTAAGAGCAATTTTTTATACAATAATAGCCTTGGCGTGCTTTAGATGGCCCGCGATGTGGATAATCCACCCATTAAGGAAACATAAGAAGGTTCAGAGAATGATGCTCCTGACTATGCTGTCAGCAGGTCTCGCATTCGTAGCACTGGCTTGCTTCTCCATCCCTCAACTATACGGTCAAGTATGGCCTTTATCGCTATACACCGTAGCCGGAGCCTTCTTTCCATATCTGTACTTCCTGTTCATACGCGTGCTCACCAGCACCTCGGGCATCAGAAAGAAGGATTTCATATGGCTCCTGCCCATTGCCCTGTTCATTGCCACCAATACTGTAATGAACTTGACAATGGCGCCGGACGAGCTCAGGAACTACATCCTCACTGTATTCAACAGGCAGGATGGAGAAGTTCTTAGTGACTATGCCCATTACCGCTACATCTTCGGCTATTGGGGAGGTCGCGCCCTCATTTTCATCTCGATCATCGGAGTCTTTATGTATGGCAATAAGCACTTGAAGCTATATCACTCGCATCTGGAGAACTACTACTCCGACCTCAAGGGACTTGCTGACAGCCGCAACGTTTACACCATCGCTTACTCCTGGATAGGCTCAGTGTTAGCCCTCGTGGCACTCTGCTCCGAAAACTTCGAAGGCGGAGAATCGACCCTGATGATGGTGGTGATGTGCATCATCACTCTATTATTGCTCAGTTTCATAGGCAAATACGGATACGGCATCGAGCACAGCACCGAAGACCTCGTACAGAGCCTTGATGAGGATGATAGGGTTTCGAAGGGCAATGACTTTGCTAGCAGCCAGAATGCTGCCGAGCCTGAGCCGGAGAATCCGATGGCGAAATACTCTCAGGCACTGAAAGAGGCCTTGGATGAGAAAGTCTATCTTGAACCTGGAATCGAACTTGTCGGTCTTGCCAACAGAATTGGAACCAACCGTACCTACCTTTCCAATATCATCCATGACGAATACGGCCAGAACTTTGCGGAATTTATCAACAGCCGCCGCATCAAGTACGCGATAGAGATGATGGAAAATGCCACAGAACAATATCCGGTCAGGTATATTGCTGTAAAATGCGGCTACAGTTCACTCCAGACCTTCTACAACAACTTTGCTAAGTACACCGGAGGCCAGACACCTGCCTCATACCTTAAGCATCCGTAAAGACTTTGAAATTGGGCTGTGTCGTCACTCTATGCCCAAAAGACTGAAAACTATATCAAAAAGATCCTGCATAATGATAGGCTTCTGCAGGTAGTTCTTTGCACCCAGCTTAATCGCCTCATTGATGCTGACACTGTCCGTCATACCAGAAAGGACAACAACCGGACTCTGCTCAGCCCCAGGAATGTTCTTCATAGACATAAGGACATCGAAGCCTGAAACACCTGGCATTCTGAGATCGAGAAGAATAAGTGAGAAGGGTCTCTCCTCTTTGCTGCGCTGCCTTATCAGTTCCAATGCAGATTCACCGTCAGCAGCAGACTCCAAGGTAAACTTGAGTTTTTGCAACATCTTTTGAAGAAGGAGGACATTCATAGGAGTGTCATCTACAATCAGGATGTCATAATTTGAAAAATCTCTGTTTACGTATTGGCTGAAATCAAACATTGGCCTATCTATCAATTTCTTTCAAGATGTGAAAAATCACCGGGACTAAAGTAAGAGCATTACCGGGCTGCCGCTCTCATTTTACTTTTCCCTAAATACTACTATGCATGCAATTTGTTTGCAGCCCGGAGACTATCATACATTAATTATCATTCGATAGCGAATCTAATACAAGAAATTAGAACAATCGTAATCAAATGCTTAACAATATCACAAATGTTTGTTTCCAATATTCCCAATCCCCTCCAGGCCGCGCTACAGGGCACATTTCGACACGAGGATGGCAGCTTGTGCTATTCGAAAGCCGTGAGGGATAACCCATTGTTTATCAATGCTTTAGGCATTTGTCTATGGTAAAAATTTACCATAGACAAATGCCTAAATCGCTGAGTATCAGGAGGTTATCTCCCACGTGCACAGCAGACTGGAGCCCTAGAACGTGGTTTCATTAACCTTGAATCCTTCTT
>JAQXOE010000065.1 GCA_029098505.1 Bacteroidales bacterium | reverse complement strand
TGGTGTCGAACTTGGAAATCTTCCGGACAGGCTTCTCGACAAGCTTGAGTATATCATCCATCAAGATTTCCCTCTTGAGCAGTTCCTGATACTCCTGCATATGGGAGTATACATCCTGAATCTGCTCTTCCCAGCTTCTCTGGTCCTGTTCGAGCACCTTGTATATCCTGTTCTCGAAGAAGATTCTTTCGAGTGAACTATAGTGCCACTCGTTTTCAAGCTCATCTAGCTTGATCTGAAGCTGACGCCCGAGTATTTCCTTGGTATGATATGTATCGTACTCGAGTATACTGTTCACATCCAGGAACTGAGGCTTGTTCTCCTTGATGACACAGGCATTCGGGGAGATATTGATTTCGCAGTCGGTGAAAGCGTAGAGTGCATCTATGGTCTTGTCCGGAGAAACGTCGTTAGGTAGATGAATGAGAATTTCCACGTGGTCCGTGGTCATATCCTCGATTTTCTTGATCTTGATTTTCCCCTTCTCCTTGGCTTTCAGTATCGACTCTATGACTATGCCTGAAGTCTTGCTGTAAGGAATTTCGGTGATGGCAATGGTGTTCTTGTCGATTTTCTCGATCTTCGCGCGCACCTTAACCACTCCGCCCCTGTGCCCCTTCAAATATTTGGAGCAATCTGCATATCCTCCGGTAGGGAAGTCCGGATAGAGTTCGTAAGGCTCTTCCTTGAGTATGGCAATGGAAGCGTCTATGAGTTCGTTGAAATTGTGGGGGAGTATCTTGGATGCCATACCTACTGCAATGCCCTCGGTACCCTGAGCCAGCAGCAGGGGAAATCTTACAGGAAGCTCTGTAGGCTCCTGGTTCCTGCCGTCATAAGAGGTCATCCAATTGGTTACCTTCGGGTCGAAGATTACCTCCTTGGCGAACTTGCTCAGTCTGGCCTCAATGTATCTTGGCGCAGCATTCGAGTCGCCTGTGAGTATGTTTCCCCAGTTTCCCTGGCAGTCAACAGCGTAACCTTTCTGGCCGAGCTGAACCAAAGCTCCCAAAATGGAAGCATCGCCGTGAGGGTGGTACTGCATAGCCTGGCCGACGATATTCGCCACCTTGGTGAACGCACCGTCGTCCATCTTGTACATAGCGTGGAGCACCCTTCGCTGAACCGGTTTGAGTCCGTCAACGATGTGCGGCACGGCCCTTTGGAGAATCACATAGGAAGAATAGTCAAGGAACCACTCCTTGAACATTCCTGAAAGCTTGAACTTGTGGCTGTCATTCCCAAGCAGCTTGTCGTATTTCCCTGAAGGCTGAGCGCCTTCTTCCACCATCTCCTCTCCTTCCTCGATGGAATCCTCCTGAGAGGGGATGATTCCGTCGTTGTATTCTTCGCTCATAAACAATCAATAGTAACTTAAGTGATGAAGGCTCAATCTTCGTATCCGAACCTTCTCAATTCCTTCCTGCTCTCCCTCCAATCAGGGTCAACCTTCACGAAAAGGGAAAGGAATACCTTTTTTTGGAAAAATTCCTCCATATCCAGGCGTGCTTGTGTCCCCACTCTCTTGAGGGCCTCACCCTTCTTGCCTATTATGATGCCCTTCTGGGTATCACGCATAACGTAGATGACGGCACTGATGTCATAGCGCTCCGAACCTTCCTTGAAGGATTCCACGTTCACTTCGCAGCAATAGGGGATTTCCTGGCTGTAATTGAGCAAGATTTTCTCCCTGATGATTTCCTGGGCGAAGAACCTGAGATTCTTGTCCGTGAAGGCATCCTTGTCATACCACGGAGGGCAGACCGGGAGTTTCTCCACTATGGTCTCGAAGATGCTGTCCAGATTGAACTTTTCCTGCGCCGATGCCGGGATGACCGTTGCCTTCGGAACCTGCTCTTTCCACCAAGCCATCAAATCCATCACCTTGGGCTGCTCGCTGATGTCTATCTTGTTGACTACTATGATGATAGGGCAATCAAGCTTCTTCAGTTTCTCCACATATTCGGAGTTTTTGTCAGCCGTTTCAATGGTATCCGTAACATAGAGTATGATGTCAGCGTCACCAATGGCGGTGTCCACGAAGTTCATCATATTCTTCTGGAGCCTGTAGTTGGGTTTCAGGATACCGGGAGTGTCGGAGTAGACTATCTGGTAGTCTTCTCCGTTCACTATCCCCATAATACGGTGACGGGTAGTCTGAGCCTTCGCCGTGACAATGGAAAGCTTTTCTCCCACCATCGCGTTCATCAGGGTTGACTTGCCGACATTGGGATTGCCAATGATATTGACGAATCCCGATCTGTGCTGTTTGTTTTCCGTCATATTTTGCAGATACTAAAGATATGCTCCCATTCTGAGGATATTGACCTCACCCTCTGAGAGATATCTCCATTCTCCCTTGGATACGCCCTTCTTGGTGAGACCTGCAAAATAGACCCTGTCAAGTGCGCGGACATCATAGCCGAGAGATTCGAAGATTCTACGCACGATGCGGTTCTTTCCAGAATGAATCTCAATGCCTATCTTCCTATGGTCCTTCTCGTCGATATACTCGAGTTCATCAGCTGCAACATCACCGTCATTCAGGGTGACTCCTGCCAATATTTTCTCGTAATCCTCCTGGCTGAGCTCGTGGTCGAGCATTACCTGATAGATTTTCTTCTTGTCGTATGAAGGGTGAGTAAGCTTCTCTGCGATTTCACCGTCATTGGTGAACATAAGCACTCCGGTAGTGTTCTTGTCAAGTCTGCCGACTGGGAATACCCTGGTAGGGCAGCCCTTGAGGAGGTCCATCACTGTCTTTTCAGCGTGAGGATCGCTGGATGTGGTTACAAAGCCCTTAGGCTTGTTCATTACAATATATACCTTATCCTCACCTTTGAGCCTTTCGCCGTTGAAGCGTACATCGTCAACTGAAGGATTGACCTTGGTTCCAAGCTCGGTCACCACTTCTCCGTTGACAGTCACTACACCTGCCTCGATGAAGGTGTCAGCTTCGCGGCGTGAGCATACGCCTGAATTCGCAATGAACTTGTTGAGGCGGATTTCGCTCTTGATAGGTGCTGGTACATAATCGAAATCAGACATTGATGCGTTGTCAAGCTGAGGCTTGCGGCTGATCATCTGATTGATTCCCGAAGCGGCTGACTCATCGAACTGGAACTCGTTCTTCTTGCGGAATCCACCGTTTTTCTTCTGGTTGTAGCCTCCGCGGCCTCCCTTGCCGGCATTGAACTGGCTCCTTCCATTGCTGAAGCCGCCTTTGCGCTC
>JAQXOE010000064.1 GCA_029098505.1 Bacteroidales bacterium | reverse complement strand
GACTCTTGTTTTTTGTCAAATGAAAAAATAATCATATATTTGCAGTCCACTTGCGCGGGTGGCGAAATGGTAGACGCGCTAGTTTCAGGAGCTAGTGCTGTAAAAGGCGTGTGAGTTCGAGTCTCATCCCGCGCACGATTATTAAAGGAGGCGACCAATAAGTGATTATTGGCCGCTTTTTTCGTCTCGGGTTTACGTCAAGGAGGAGGAAGGTGCTCACTGGAGCTCAAAATGTTGACCGACTATCCAGACGATATAGATTCATTAACAACCGAAATGATAAATGATATGCAGAGACAATTACTTTTGGCAATCGCCTCTCTTACCCTGTCATTTTCCACCTTTGCTCAAAACGGTGAGGAGGTAATGACCAAATCCAAGAATACATACACAGTAAATACTACGACCATATGTGATGCTATGGGCTTCAAGGGCAAGACACCGCTTCTTGTTACATTCAAGAATGATGTGATAGTAAAAGTGGAGCCCCTGGGTAACGCAGAGACTCCAAATTATTTTGCTCTCCTGAATTCCGAGCTGTTCCCAAAGTACAAGAACCTGAAGATAAAGGAAAACCAGGAGCACAAAGGCAAGTGACCTTTACCAGCCGAGGCGTATGTTGGCGGCAATGCCGTCCATCAGACGCTTTCTGGCTTCAACGCTCGCCCAGGCTGTATGTGGTGAAAGCCTGAGTTTTTCAGGATGGGCGGTGTGCAGCAGCGGACTGTCAGCCGGGAGCGGCTCCTTTTCAAATACGTCCAGAGCGGCTCCTCCTATCAAATCCTCGTCAATAACCTTGGCCAGGGCGGCTTCTTCTATGATGCCACCTCTTCCCATATTGATAATGAAAGCGTTTTTTTTCATCATCCTGAGCTCTTTCTCTCCGATGAGCCCTGCCGTTCTTTCATTGTACGGGGCGTGAACCGAGATGACATCGCTCTCACTCATAATCTTTTCAAGCGGAAGGCTTGGATACTCCTTCGAGTGGGATGTGCCTGAAGTGGAGTAATATGACACTTCCATTCCGAAGGCTTCCGCTATTGCAGCCACTTTGCTGCCTATATTGCCCAGTCCCACAATGCCGAGCTTTTTGCCTTTCATTTCGATGAATGGCTTGCTCACATCGGTAAAGATGCTCATTCCGGAGTAGCGGCCGCTTTTTACGGCATCATCAAAATACGGGGCGTTTCCGAGCAGGGACAGCATATGCATAAAGGTCGATTGCACCACGGAGTCAGTTGAATAGCCGCTGACATTCCTGACTGGAATGCCTTTTCCGGCGGCTTCCTGGAGGTCAATGTTATTGACTCCGGTCGCGGCCACGCATATCAGTTTCAGCTTTGGGGCAGCGGCAATGAGCTCGCGGTCGACTTTGACTTTATTGACAATAATCACTTCGCAGTCATTTACCCTCTGCAATGCCTCTTCCTTGGTCGAAGTTGGCCAAAGTGTAAGTTCGCCGAGTGCGGCAATAGGGTCGATAGGGGTGTCTCCCATAGTGGAAGCGTCAAGAAAAACGATTTTCATGGTCCAAGTGTCTGATGTTCTTTTACAAAAATAGCCAAAATCTTCATATTCTGCTCGGAAATGAGTAAATTTGTAGGATTTATTGAAAAGGAAAACAGCAGTTTTATGCAGGAGATTAGAAACATTGCGATCATTGCTCACGTCGACCACGGCAAGACCACTCTTGTCGACAGAATGATCTATCAGGCGAATCTGGTAAGACAGCCGGAGAATCTCGGCCAGCTCATACTGGATAACAATGACCTCGAAAGGGAAAGAGGTATCACCATTCTCGCCAAGAATGTGTCGGTAATATATAAAGGCGTAAAAATCAATATCATAGATACTCCGGGCCATAGCGATTTCGGTGGTGAGGTGGAAAGGGTGCTCAATATGGCGGACGGTGTGCTGCTCCTGGTTGATGCATTCGAGGGCTGTATGCCTCAGACTCGCTTTGTTCTCCAGAAAGCCCTTGAGATGGGCAAGAAGCCTATCGTGGTCGTTAACAAGGTAGACAAGCCTAATTGTCGTCCTGACGAAGTTCAGGAGGAGGTTTTCGATTTGATGTGCAATCTTAACGCCACGGAGGACCAGCTTGACTTCAAGACCATTTACGGAAGTGCCAAGCAGGGTTGGATGTCTGATGACTGGAAGACTCCTGGCAATGACATTACCCCTCTTCTCGATGCGATACTTGAGGTAATTCCCGCTCCGGAAGTGAAGGAAGGTAGCCCTCAGATGCTCATTTCCTCACTGGAGTATTCTCCATATGTCGGAAGAATCGCCGTCGGCCGCATTACCCGCGGCAGCCTCAAGGCCGGAATGAATATCAGCCTTTGCAAGCGTTACGATGTGATCCAGAAGCAGAAAATCAAGCAGCTTATGATCTTCGATGGTCTGGGAAAGGCCAATGTCGAGGAGGCTCAGTGCGGTGATATCTGTGCTGTAGTGGGCATTGACGGCTTTGAGATTGGCGATACAATTGCTGATTATGAAAATCCTGAGGCTCTGCCTCCTATTTCGATTGACGAGCCTACGATGAGTATGCTCTTCTCCATCAACAACTCTCCTTTCTTTGGCAAGGATGGCAAGTTCGTGACCTCGCGCCATATCAAGGACCGTCTTGAGAAGGAACTTGAGAAGAATCTCGCGCTTAAGGTGAAACCGGGCCTCACAGCTGATTCGTTTGTCGTTTACGGCCGCGGCGTGCTTCATCTCTCCGTCCTCATCGAGACTATGCGCCGTGAGGGCTTTGAACTTCAGGTAGGCCAGCCAAAGGTGCTCGACAAGGTCATCAACGGTCAGCGCTGCGAACCTATCGAGGACCTCTCCATTGAGGTGCCGGAGGCATTTGTGGGAGCTGCCATCGAGATTGCCACACGCAGAAAGGGTGCGCTTTTGAGAATGGAGCCGCGCGGAGACAGGACCTTGCTTGAGTTCGAGATTCCTACCAGGGGTCTGATGGGGCTCAGGAGCAATCTTCTTACGGCATCCCAGGGTGAGGCAATTGTCGCTCACCGATATAAGGAGTACCAGCCGTTCAAGGGTGAAATCGAGCGCAGAAACAACGGTTCTCTCGTTTCTCTCGAGACAGGTGAGGCAGTCGCTTATTCAATGAACAAGCTTCTTGACAGGGGCCGCTTCTTTGTTGAGCCGGGAGAGCAGATTTATTGCGGCCAGGTCCTCGGCGAGCACACAAGGGAAAGGGATCTCAATATCAATATCTGCAAGACTAAGAAGCTCACCAATGTGCGCGCTGCCGGAAGTGATGAGAAGGTTGTTCTTCCTCCGGCAATCAAGTTCTCTCTCGAGGAAGCTCTTGAGTATATCCAGGAGGACGAGCTCGTTGAGGTTACTCCTCACTATATGAGAATACGCAAGATTTTGCTCGATCCTATTGATAGGAAGAGAAAAAGCGGCGAAGAAGATTGTTTATAGGAAATTTTTTATTACCTTTGCAACCCTTTGTTATACCTTTAAACGGATTGGCGCAGGGCAGAACAGAGTTCTGTTGGAGCGCTGACGGACAGTTCTTTAGTACTTTTGAGAATTCGGAGATCCTTGATGCGGAGCTTTCCGTGGAGGTTCTGGCGGAGAAGTCAGGGCGCTTCATAGGTCTCGACTTGAGCATTGAAGGGGTGGCTACCGTGGAATGTGACAGATGTCTCTCAGAATTGAGATTGCCTGTTTCGGTTCGCAAGTCATTCAGTATCAAGTTTGGAGAAGAGTCTGCAGTAGGGGAGAGTGCCGGGGATGGTGAGAGGGAGATCCTCTTCATTCCTGAGGACAATACGGATTTGGATATGGGTCAGGTCATATATGACTACACCTGTCTCTCGCTTCCTCTTACGAGAGTACACGAGGAGGGAGCCTGCGATCCGGAAACCGTGAAGTATTTGGGCACTCAGGAGCCGGAGCCGGGCGGGAACGCGAACGCGGAAGACAGCCCGTTTGCAGCACTTAAGAATTTGTTTGATGACAATAAATAAAATTTAAAATTATAGAACAATGGCACATCCAAAACACAAACTCTCTAAGCAGAGAAGAGACAAGAGAAGAACTCACGACTTCGCTCCTGTTCCTACACTTGCTACCTGCCCTAACTGCGGTGCTACTGTAATGTACCACAGAGTATGCCCAGAGTGTGGCTACTACAGAGGACGTCAGATTATCGAGAAGAGCGCTGAATAAGCACATATTCTTTGACTGAGACGCGCTTGCTCGCGTCTTCGTATCCGGTCCCTTAGTTCAACGGATAGAACGAAGGTTTCCTAAACCTTAAATAGTGGTTCGATTCCACTAGGGACTACAAAGAGGTTGACTGAAAGTCATATGACTTAAGTTCAACCTCTTTCTTTTTTTATGCTACTCAATCAGCTATGTCTCAATGCCAGCTCCTTCTCAAGCTCCTCCAGACTGCATCCCATTTCTTCAAGCAGTACCAGAAGATGGTAAACCAGGTCACAGGCCTCGTAGATGAATCTGTCTTTCTTTCCGTCAACAGCCTCAATTATAGTTTCCGAGCTCTCTTCACCCAACTTTTTGGCTATGGCCTTGACTCCCTTGATAAAGAGTTTTGTCGTATATGAGGAATCCGGCATCTCTTCGTGCCTGCTCTTTACTATGGCGGAGAGACGGCGTATGAATCCCTCCGTATCGTCGGTATCGAAGCAGGACGTAGTACCTCTATGGCAGGTAGGACCGTCAGGAATTGCCTTAATCAACAGGGTGTCGCTGTCGCAGTCTTTATACATCTCCTTGATATGAAGGAAGTTGTGGCTTGTTCCTCCCTTGGTCCAAAGGCACTGCCTGCTTCTTGACCAGAAGGTAACCAGTCCTTCAGACCGGCTCTTGTCAAAGGCTTCACGGTTCATATAGCCCAGCATCAGCACTTTCAAAGTAATCGCATCCTGAATTATTACCGGAAGCAGTCCGTCTGTATTCTTTTCCAGATTGAAATCGTCAAAAGTCATAATCTTACGTTGATATTGCGGTCAAACAATTCTTTCTTGAGCTCGGGAATGCTTATTTCCCTGAAATGGAAGATGCTGGCGGCGAGGGCTGCATCTGCCCTGCCTATTGTCAGCACATCGGCGATGTCCTTGGAGCTGCCTGCTCCTCCTGAAGCAATGACAGGGATGGACAGTTCCTCGCTCAGACGAGCGTAGATTTCGCAGGGATAGCCTCCCTTGGTCCCGTCGTGGTCCATTGAGGTGAAGAGGATCTCGCCGGCCCCGCGCTCCTGCGCTTCTTTTGCCCAGCTCATCAGTTCCTTGTCAGTCATTTTCCTTCCTCCGTGGGTGGTGGCCCTCCAAACCCCGTCCAGGCACTTCGCGTCTATAGCGCAGACAACGAACTGATTGCCATACTTTCCGGCGATTTTCCCTATCAGGGACGGGTCCGCAATGGCCGCGCTGTTTATGGAAATCTTGTCGGCTCCGGCATCCAGCATACGGGATGCATCGTCCAGCGAAGAGATGCCTCCTCCTACAGTGAAAGGAATGTTTATGCCTTCCGCTATTCTTCTGACGAGTTCCACGAAGGTTTTCCTTCCTTCGTGACTGGCGCTGATATCCAGATAGACCAGTTCGTCCGCCCCTTCAGCAGCATAGCGTATGCCCATCTCCACAGCATCTCCGACCTCACGGAGACCTTCGAAATTCACGCCTTTGACTACATTCCCGTCCTTGACGTCCAAACAGGGTATTATCCTTTTAGTGACCATAACTCCAAGTCTTTTAAGCTGATTCTGTTCTCATATATTGCCTTTCCCACTATGACGCTCTTAAGCCCGAGCGCATCGAGCCTAATGATGTCATCCATTGAAGAAATGCCTCCGCTGACCGTGAAGCTAAGTTCGGGATAGCTTCCTTGAAGCCCTGTGTACAGTTCTACGGCCGGCCCCTGAAGCATTCCGTCACGGGAAATGTCAGTGCAAATCACTTCCTTGAGACCGCAGGGAAGAAAGTCCTCCACCATTTTTTCTATGCTGAGGGCGGTCTGTTCCATCCATCCCTTGACGGCTATACGGCCATCCTTTACATCAGCTCCGAGTATAATCCTCTCTCCTCCGTATTGCCCGAGCCAATCCGCGAAGAGCTGCGGCTTCAATGCGGCAATGCTTCCGATGATGGCGTGTCCGGCACCGGAGTTGAAGACCGCGGCCAAGGCCTCTTTGCCTGCAATGCCGCCTCCCCATTCAATGTCGAGAGATGTTTTTGTGGCAATGCTCTCAAGCACCTTCAGATTGGCAGGAGTGGAGAGTCTCGCCCCGTCCAGGTCCACGAGGTGAATGCGCTTCACTCCGCAGTCCTCAAATCTGCGCGCCATCTCGAGAGGGTCCACGTCATACTGTTTCACGGAGCCATAATCGCCCTTTGTGAGCCTGACGCACTGTCCAGATACAATGTCAATTGCTGGTATTATTCTTATCATAGGCCAATGAAATTCTTCAAAATAGCTTCTCCTGCCGAGCCGCTTTTCTCCGGGTGGAACTGTGTACCATAGAAATTCTCGTACTTAAGCGCTGCGCTGAACAACTTGTCGCCGTGTCTGCAAGTGGCAATGGTGTCGGAACAGAGTCCTGCATAGTATGAATGCACGAAGTACACGCAGTCGCCGCTCTTAAGACCTCTGAAGAGACGGCTGTCAAGATTACCGAGACTGTTCCATCCCATATGCGGAACCTTTGCATCTGCCGCAGCCTCGAATTTCCTGACGTGCGCATCGAAGATGCCCAGGCACTTTACATCCCCTTCCTCTGAGTCAAGGCACATCAGCTGCATTCCCACGCAGATGCCCATAACTGGCTTTCTGAGGCCTCTGATTGTCTCTGCGAGCCCTTTTTTCCTGATGTTCGCCATCGCCTCTGCGGCATTGCCCACTCCGGGGAGTATAATTTTTTCCGCGGCAATGATTTCGGCCGGATCGGCCGTCAGGATATATTCGCATTCGAGGCGTTTGAGCGCATTTTCAACGGAAAGCAGGTTTCCGCAGCCATAGTCTATTATCGCTATCATATCATTCCCTTGCTTGATGGTAGTTGGTAACTGAAGACATCCCTCCTTACTGCCTGCCTCAAGGCCCTTGCAAAGGCTTTGAATACGGCTTCAATCAGGTGATGGTTGTTTTCTCCGCTCGCCTGTATGTGCAGGTTGCAGTGCATAGCGTCGCTCATTGACTTGAAAAAGTGCTTGAACATTTCAGTGGGCACATCGCCAACGTACTCTCTCGTGAACGGGACATCCCATTCGAAACTGCAGCGGCCCCCAAAGTCTAGCAGCACCATTGCCCTGCATTCATCCATAGGAAGCGCGAAGCCATAGCGCTCGATTCCCCGTTTCGAGCCAAGTGCCTTGTAGATGGCCTCTCCGAGGGCAATACCGACGTCCTCCATCGTGTGGTGCTCATCGACTTCGAGGTCTCCATTGCAGCGGATAGTCAGCGAGACGCCCCCGTGGTGGACAATCTGGTCCAGCATATGGTCGAGGAACTTGAGGCCGGTCGAGATTTCGGAATTGCCCTTAGCGTCAAGGTCGATTTCGGCAATGATGTCGGTCTCGGCCGTTTTCCTTTCGATGACAGCCTTCCTCTCGCTGCTCCTTACCGCTTCGGCCGCGGCAGCCCAGGACGCTGAGGGAGATGCGCTGTCGATGCGCAGCCACTTCGCTCCGAGATTTGCTGCAAGCTGCCCGTCGCTGTCCCTGTCTCCTATGACGAAGCTTCCCGCCAAATCATAATCGCCACCCAGATACTTGCCGAACATTCCTGTACCTGGTTTCCTCATTGGCGATTCATCCTCCGGGAAGTGCGTATCTATCAGATAATCATTGAATTCAATTCCCTCTCCGGTGAGAGTCCGGAGCATTTTCTCGTGAGCCGGAAGAAAGTCTTCCATAGGGAAGGATTCAGTTCCGAGTCCGTCCTGATTACTGGCCATAACCAGTTCGAAGCCCAGGTTCATCATTGACTTAAGGCTGGAAATGGCTCCCGGCACGAATTCAAGTTTCTCGAGGGAGTCGATCTGTTCGTCCGCAGGTTCCACAATTATGGTTCCGTCCCTATCTACGAAGATTGCTTTTTTCATATTGCCGTTTCAATTGATGGTTCTGAGTGATGAGAGAAGCCTGTCATTTTCCTCCCTTGTGCCTATGGTGATGCGCAGACAGGATTCGCAACCCTTGATTCTGCTTCTGTTCCTAACGATGATACCCTCTTCGATAAGCTGCCCGTAGATGGAGTCGGCGTCATTGACCTTGACAAGCAGGAAGTTGGCCTCGCTTGGGAAAACAGTCTGAACGCAGGGTAGCTGTTCCAATTCCCTTGCGACCCTTGTCCTTTCGCTGACTGTCTCCCTGACCTTGCCCTCCACTGACTCTTCGAGCAGTCTCAAAACGCTGTCCTGGGCGCTTTTATTGATGTTATAAGGGTACTTCACCGCTGACATCAGCCTGATTACATATTCATCCGCGAAGGCCATTCCCAGCCTCAGTCCGGCCATGCCCCAGGCCTTGGATAGTGTCTGTAAAACAATGAGATTCGGTCTTTCGAGCACTTCATCCTTCAGGGAAGATATGCTGCTGAAGTCGATGTAAGCCTCATCGACCACCACTATTCCGCGGAAACTGTCGATGATGTGCAGAAGCTCTTCGCGAGGGAAGGCATTGCCGCTGGGGTTGTTTGGCGAGCAGAGAAAGATTGCCTTCGTATGAGCGTCACAGGTTTTTAGCAGCTCATCCGTTGGCAATGAAAAGTCGTTGCCAAGCTGCACTTCCCTGAGTTCGATGTCATTGATGCCGGCAGCAACTCCGTACATTCCGTAACTTGGAGCAATGGCTACGGCATTGTCTATGCCGGGATTGCAAAAGATTCTGAAAACCAAGTCTATGGCTTCGTCCGATCCGTTCCCCAGAAAGATGTTTTCTGTAGCCATTCCCTTGATTTGTCCCAGCTTTGCCTTCAAGCTTTTCTGGTGCGGGTCGGGATATCTGTTGAAACCGTTCTCGTAGGGGCTTTCATTGGCATCAAGGAAGACGCCTATGCCGCCTTGATATTCGTCCCTGGCTGTAGAATATGGGCACAGGGCAGCTATGTTCTTGCGTACCAGCGCATTAATCTCATTTCTTTTCATATCCGCATCTTATTGTTACTGCATTGGCGTGAGCTTGCAGGCCCTCCGCTTCAGCCATTGCCACTATAGTCGGAGCAAGTCCTTTCAGTCCTGCCTCGCTGATTTCCTGTATGGTCATTTTCCTAAGGAAACTGTCAATGTTTACTCCGCTGTATGACCTCGCCCATGCGCAGGTCGGTAGTGTATGGTTAGTGCCTGAAGCATAATCGCCCGCGCTTTCAGGGGTATAGGCTCCTACGAATACACTGCCGGCGCAGTAAATTTCATCAACAATATTCCAAGCATCCTTCAATGAGACTATCAAGTGCTCCGGACCGTAGGCGTTGGCGAAATCCACCATTTCCTTTTTATCGTCAAATACTATGAACCTGCTCTTGGACAATGATTTGTGGATATAATCGGCTCTTTCGAGTGTTTCGGTCTGCCTTTCCACTTCCTCCATTACGGCCCTGGCGCCATCAATCGAATCGGAGACAAGCATAACCTGGCTGTCTGCTCCGTGTTCTGCCTGGGACAGCAGGTCGGCTGCCGCGAAACGGGGATCCGTGCTGTCGTCGCAGAGTACCATCACCTCGGATGGTCCTGCCGGCATATCAATGGCTGTAATCTTGTTTCCAAGCAATTGCTTCGCGGTAGTAACGTATTGGTTTCCGGGACCGAAAATCTTGTCCACTGCAGGGATGCTGCCGCTGCCGTAAGCCATTGCGGCAATGGCCTGGGCACCTCCTGTCTTGAATATCCTGTCCACTCCGCATACGGTGGCGGAATAGAGTACCTCAGGTGCGACCTTCCCGTTCTTGCCACAAGGTGTGCACATTATGATTTCCTTGCAGCCGGCGCAGCGCGCGGGTATGGCGAGCATCAGGACGGTAGAGAAAAGGGGAGCGGTGCCTCCTGGGATGTATATGCCCACTCTGCTTATTGGGACGGGCCTTTGAATGCAGCGTACACCCTTCTGGGTCTCGACCTCGATTTCCCGGGGCAGCTGGGCCCTATGGAATGCGGCAATGTTCCTGCCTGCCGTCTCTATTGCCTGTTTCACTTCTGCACTGACCTTGTTTGAGGCTTCGAGCACTTCGTCTTTAGTGACCTCGAGGCTGTTGGGAGTGAAAGAATCAATTTCTTCAGCGAGCTGTTTCAGTGCGAGGTCTCCGTCCTTTCTCACTCTTTCTATTATGCTGTTGACACGTTTTACGACTTCGGGATTGTCGCTGGAGGGTCTGAGGCAGAGGCTCGGCCAGTCTTTTCTTGCAGGGTTAATCAAAAGTTCCATCAGAGTATGATTTTGTCGACGTTCAGTACCAGTATTCCTTCTGCGCCAATGGCCTTGAGCTGGCGCACCTTTTCCCACAGCTCGGAGTTGTTGACCACCGAATGCATTGAACACCAGCCGTCTGCGGCGAGAGGCATTACGGTAGGACTCCTCATTGAGGGCAATATTTTCACAGCCTCATCAATGGCTGATGACGGCAGGTTGAGAAGCAGGTATTTCTTGTCCCGGCTGACTCTGGCGGATGCCATCCTGAAAAGCATCTCATCCAGGATAGCCTGCTGTTCTGAGTCAAGATGACCATTGGAAATGAGTACAGCTTCCGATTCGAATACCTTCTCCACTTCTACCAAACCGTTCGATATCAAAGTGCTCCCGGAGGAGACGATGTCGAAAATGGCGTCTGCGATTCCGGCTGCCGGGGCTATTTCAACGGAACCTGTAATTACCTCAATATCAGCATTTATGCCTTTCTCTTCAAGGTATTTCTTCAGAATGCTGGGGTATGAAGTGGCGATTTTCTTGCCTTCGAACCATTGCGGGCCGTTATATTCAACGGACTTTGGAACGGCGAGGGAGATGCGGCATCCTCCAAAACCCAATCGTTCCACTATCTCTACTTTGAGACCTTTTTCTACCACCTCGTTGAGACCGACTATGCCTAAGGAGGCCGTTCCGCTCGATACTACCTGAGGAATATCATCATCCCTCATATACAGCAACTCTATGGGGAAGTTAGGTGTCTTTGCGAGGAAACTACGTTTTGAGTCATCGACATTTATGCCGATTTCGTTCAAAAGGGCAGTGCTGTCTTCATTGAGACGTCCCTTTGATTGCAGGGCTATTCTAAGCATTTGTTCTTTGATAAAAAAATAAGGCTTACCATCAAAATAATGGTAAGCCTGACACATTCTTATAGGGTGTACGCAAAAGACCTACCAATTCCTAAGGAAATGGTGATGATGGAAATATGTGCGTACTACGATATTCATTGGGTGCGAAATTAGTAAAATAATTCAAAAACCCAAGTAGTCCAGTCATTTTTGTGCATCGCTATTAATTTGTATATTTGTAGAATATGAACAAACGGACGATTATTACTTACACTATATTGGCCTTGGTCCTGTTGGGTGGAATCCTTGCTCTGATTTTCAGCCTTTACGGGGACAATGCCGGGAAGTCTGCACCCCAGACTGAAGGGGCAGCGGCTTCACGCTACTCGATTCTGGCGGCTATACCTTCAGATGCTTCTGCCGTGATGCATTTCGAATCGTCAAAGCTCTGTATAGAAAGCCTTTGCGATGAGACCAAACTTTTCTCGGCCTTCATATATGACGGAAAGAAAGGCGGAATGTCCGGCTTTGTCTCATTGTTGGAACAAGGTCTGGAGCAGGGCACATTGGCACAGATAAAATCCCTGCCTATGGCTGTGTCCCTGCATTACAGCGGAAGTCTTGTCCCTATGGCTGTCCTCAGTCTTCCCCGTTCTTCGGCTGATTCCACCGGAGTGGTCCTGACTCTCAGGAATCTTGCTGACTCCTGCTCATTGGCATCTTCATTCAAGTCTTCCGGCTCTGACAAATACCTGATGGTCTCTTCTTCTGAGACTTTGGTCAGTTCTTCAATCCGGCATATAGACGAGGGTGTGTCCATTTTGAGCAAGCGCGATTTTCTTGATTGTGCAGCGGAATGCTCGGGAGCCAATACACTTTTCTTCTGCAATGCATATTCCCAGAAACTCCTGCAAAGCTTTTTTACTGGAAAGCTCAGCAGGCATTCGGCTTTCTTCGGCAAACTCTCGAACTGGCTTGCCCTGTCCATTGACAGCAGCCGTGACGATTATCTGCATATGTCTGGAGTTCTTTCTGCCGGCAAGGACAAGGATTGTTTCGCCAATGTCCTGTCTTCGCAGGAAATGGAAAGCGCATCCTTTGTGTCCGTTGTCCCTTCGGGAACGGCTTTCGCCCTTTCATTGCCTTTGAACTCGCAGGAGGCATATCTCGAGTCATACAGGAAATATCTCGATGCTTCGGTTTCCCTTGCGAAGAATGAAGCACGTATCTCGGAGCTGGCCAAGAATACTGGCATTTCCCCTGATTCTTGGGCCAAGGCATTGAATCTTAAAGAAATAGTAAAGGCTCAATGGCGCTGTGCAGATGGTCGCAGTCTCGAGGCCCTTATGCTCAGAGTCGGGAGGAAGGACTATTCGCTGATCTTCCGCGGAACGGGCATTGCCAATGAAAAGGATTACTCGATGTCGGTGGAGAATTACGCCTTCCCTTCTTTTGCCTCGGCTCTCTTCGGCTCCTTCTTTGCTCTTGAAGACGAGTCCCGCTATGTTTTTACCGGGGAATGGCTGGTCAGCGGCAGCGATGAGGCCGTCAGCGATTTTGCTGCCCGTTATGCTTCGGGGGATGTTCTCCAGGCTTTGCTTTCGGATGCTTCAGTAAGTACCGGAGCCCAGCTGAAGAATTGCACATTCGCTGCATATTTCTCGCCTGGCGCAGCCAAGATGGACGAGTTGCTGGCTGCTCCGCTGCTGAAGGCAATGAACGGGACTCTTGACGGTGCGTCATACGAACCTTTCCTGCTCAGTTTTTCTAAGGGCAATGTTGAACTTTCGGTGACCAGAGTGCCGTACTTTGAGAAGAGTAGCACTCCTGCGACCGTTGCCGATGCGACAATTGACATACCGAAGGGACCTTTCAAGGTGAAGAATTCCGGAACTGGCAGGACCAATCTTCTTGTCCAGCAGTCCAATTATTACCTCAGCCTCAAGGAGGAGGATGGAAAGGGCATTTGGAGCATTCCTTTCCAGGCTCCTCTGACCGGTGCTGTGGAGACTATAGACTATTATGCGAACGGAAAACTCCAGTTCCTCTTTACGGCCGGTTCGAAGCTTTATCTTTTGGACCGTCTGGGCCGTTTTGTAAGCGGCTTTCCTGTCGAACTTGGCAAGGAGGTCCTTCTCGGGCCTGCTGTTTATGACTTTACAGGAGCCCACGGCTATACACTGATGGTGCTTCACAGTGACAATACCATAGGGTATTACAACACTCACGGAGAGACTCCTTCCTCTTGGAAGGGTATAAGTACGGATGAGAAGATAATCGCCCTTCCTGAGCTTCTGCGCTTGGGAGACAAGTCCTATTGGGCCATTCGCACCGCTGTTCAGATTCAGATTTTCCCCTTCAACGGTGGCGAAGCTGTGTATTGCCAGAGCGGAGCTAAGTCCATAAGAAGGGACAGCAGCCTTGAGGCTCTTGGAGATGGTACACTCCGTGCTGTATGCAATGATGGAAAAACAAGAAACTTAAAGATACAATAAACTAAAGAAACTATGGAGTTCGTATTCAAATCAGTTAACAAGATGCTGGAGGACAGCATCAAAATGAACTGGGACAGACCTGCTCTTTCAAACTATCAGGGCGTGACCCTGTCTTATGGTGAAGTGGCCAGCCGCATTGCCAAACTGCACATTGCCTTCGAGCAGTGCGGTCTTAAGAAGGGCGACAAAGTGGCCATATGCTCGAAGAATCAGGCCAACTGGGGCGTGAGTTTTCTTGCTGCTATGACTTATGGAGCCATTCCTGTGCCTATTTTGCACGAGTTCAAGCCCGGCAATATACATTATCTCGTAAACCATTCCGAAGCCAAGGTTCTCTTTGTTGACGATATGGTATGGGAAGGTCTTACGGCTGAGGAAATGCCCGGTCTCGAAGTAATCGTCCAGGTCAACACCTTCAAGTTCATTTATGCCAAGTCTGAATCTCACTTTGAGGTAAGGGCTCATCTGAACGAGAGCTTTGGCAAGAAATATCCTGAGAACTTCGGCCCGTCCGATGTTTCCTATTATGAAGATACGGCTGACGAACTGGCCATTATCAATTATACATCCGGTTCTTCAGGCTTTTCAAAGGGTGTAATGGTTCCATATAGGGCAATATGCTCAAATATACTTTTTGCTACAGAGCATGCTGAACTTTCTCTCAAGGCAGGTTGTCAGGTGGTATCGATGCTGCCTGCAGCACATATGTATGGCTTCGCATTCGAATTCATTTTCGAGATGACCATAGGAATGCACGTGCACTACCTTACTCGTGTTCCAAGCCCGAAAATCATTATGCAGGCTATGGCCGATATCAAACCGGATATCATTATTGCCGTTCCTCTCATCATAGAGAAGGTTTACAAGAGCAAACTCAAGCCTCTCATTGACAAGACTCGTGTATTTATGAGCATTCCTATCCTTGACAAGTTCATCCTTGGCAAGATGCGTTCGGAGCTCATCAAGAGCTTCGGTGGCAATTTTGACGAGATTATCCTTGGAGGTGCCGCTTTCAATCCTGAGGTTGAGGCCTTCTTCAAGAAGATGAACTTCCCTTATACCGTCGGATACGGTATGACCGAGTGTGCTCCGATTATTGCATATGCGCATTGGGATAAGGCAAAACTGTATTCTTGCGGAAAGGCAGCTCCTTGGATGGAGATACGTATCGATTCCGAGGATCCACACAATATTTCCGGTGAGGTTCAGGTTAAGGGCCCTAACGTTATGCTCGGCTATTACAAGAACGAGGAGACAACAGCTCAGTCATTTACCGAGGACGGTTGGTTCAGGACGGGTGATATGGGCGTTATCGACGAGGATGGCTATCTTTTCCTCAGAGGCCGCAGCAAGTGTATGATACTCGGACCTTCTGGGCAGAATATTTATCCCGAGGAGCTGGAGGCTGTGGTGAACAATGTGACCTATGTCGGAGACTCGCTGGTCATCGATGATCACGGAACCATTATTGCACTCGTATATCCTGACTATCACACTGCCAGTGTGGACGGCATTAATCCGGATCAGCTCAAGGAGCGCCTGAACTCATCCCTCCCTGAAATCAATAAGGAGTTGCCTAAGTATGCCCAGATCAGGAAGATGGAATTCCTGCCTGAGGATTTTGAGAGAACTCCAAAGAAGAGTATAAAGAGATACCTGTATCAGAGAAACTAGAATTGAAATGAATAAGTTTGACGAACGGTACATTGAGATGGCCGGTGTATGGGCCAAGAATTCCTACTGTAAAAGACGCCAGGTAGGTGCCTTGCTGGTCAAGGACAGAATGATTATTTCCGACGGCTATAATGGCACTCCATCCGGTTTCGAGAACCAGTGTGAGGATGAAAATGGGGTTACCAAACCCTATGTGCTTCATGCTGAGGCCAATGCGATAACAAAAGTGGCCAAGTCCGGAAACAGCAGCGAAGGTGCGACCCTGTATGTAACCGCTTCTCCTTGTATCGAATGTTCAAAACTTATAATCCAGGCCGGAATCAAAAGGGTCGTCTATCGTGATGAATACAGGCTCACGGATGGTATCGACCTGTTGAGAAAAGCCGGTGTAATAGTTGAAAAACAGGACAGTTATGAGTGAAAAAAGAATCTCGTCCGTATGGATAGCGGTGCTCGGCGTAGTGGTCGGAGCACTGCTGGTCCTTACCGTGCAGAAGGCCATTGACAACAAAGCAAAACTCCGTTCAGAGTATACAAACTGGAGAAAGTTGAATCTCATTCTTCAGAAAATCGATGAGATGTATGTCGATTCTGTCGACTATAGCAGCGTTTCTGATGCTGCTGTCAATGCTGCATTGTCAAAACTCGACCCGCATTCGATTTATATGCCGCCTGCAGATCTGGAGGAGTCTGAATCTGAGCTTGCTGGCAATTTTGACGGAATAGGCATTCAGTTCAATGTTCCGAACGATACGGCAATAGTGCTCGAGGTCATTCCCGGTGGCCCTTCGGAGAAGATTGGATTGCAGGCCGGAGACCGTCTGATTCAGGTCGATGACAAGGTGATTGCCGGAGTCAAATTCCCACAGGACAGTATGGTCCGCAGGATGAAGGGACCGGCAGGGACCAAGGTCAATGTCAAGGTCAAGCGCGGCGATGAAATCATTCCTTTCGAAATCACGAGAGGCAAGATTCCTGTTCATTGTGTAGATGCTGCCTTTATGGTGAATGACAGCACGGGTTATATCAGACTGTCCAAATTCTCGAGAAATACCTATTCTGAGGTAATGAGTTCCGGTCTCAATCTCCTTGCTCAGGGTATGGAGAACCTTATTTTCGATCTCAGAGACAATACCGGAGGATTTTTTGATCAGGCCTTGATGCTTTCCAATATGTTCCTTGAAAAAGGGGACGATATAGTCTATATGGAGGGCCTTCATCGCAAGCGTGAGGAGTATAAGGCTGACGGTCGGGGCTTGCTCAAGGGTGTAAAACTTACCGTTCTGATCAATGAGGCTTCTGCTTCATCCAGCGAAATCTTTGCCGGAGCTATCCAGGACAATGACAGGGGAGTGATAGTGGGTCGTCGTTCCTACGGTAAGGGACTCGTCCAGGAACCTGTGTTCTTTACAGACGGCTCAGGCGTGCGTATCACTGTTGCCAGATTCTATACACCTTCCGGAAGATGCATACAGAAACCATATTCTGATGATTATCAATATGATATCTTAAAAAGGTACAATGATGGTGAACTTACTGTGGCTGACAGTATGAAGGTCGATAAGTCCGATATATTCTATACAGTCGGCGGCAGACGCGTCTATGGAGGCGGAGGCATTATCCCAGATGTGTTCGTACCTATCGATACCACCAAGGCCACACGCTTCTATATAGACTGCGGCAATAAGGCTACGACTATGCGTTTTGCATCTGCCTACTTTGATGGACACAAGGCTGAACTGTCGGCTATTGACAATTATGATTCACTCATCAAGTACCTTGATTCAGCATCACTGGAAACGCTCTTCCTTAACTTTGCCAAAAAGAAGGACGGACTTGCTCCGAAAACGAAGGAGGAGTGGGATGAGACCCGCGATTACATTATGCCTCAGGTAAGAGCCTTGGTAGGCCGATATTCAAAGCTTGGGGACAATGCTTACTATCATATGTTCCTGGACATAGATACTGCTTTCCAGGAAGCTTTGAAACCGCACGAAATCATTACTGTGAGATGAACGCATAGACAATATTTCCGACTTGACGTGCAGGAGCGGTAGGGGAGGCAGAGAATCTTGCCGATCTTGCCGCTCTTATTGCGAAATTCCTCAAACAGGTATCGGAGCTTGATGATGCCTCATCTATCTTCGCCATAATGACATTGCCTGCATTATCAACTGTAATGATGACGGTGACTTCTCCCGAGCCCATACATCTGTATGCAGGTATAGGAAGCTTGCTTGCCTTTCTGCCGTCAAGGCTGTATGAAACTACAGAAGGACCGGAATAGTTCTGTTCCTTTTCTTTTTTCTTGTTGTCCTGCTTTTTTGTCGGGATATAAACCTCTTCGTCAGGAGAGTTGCTTTGGCTGAATGTCTTGTCAAGCTCATTCTGGAGCCTCTCAGCGTCTTTATAGAGTTGGTCGGCATCAGTGCCCCTATCGTCTTTCAATGCGCCTCTGTCCACGATTACATTCCTCACGGGCGTACTTCCGCCGTTTTCCGAAATGAGCTCGTCAATGCGCTTGCTGACTTCTTCCTTGAACTTGAGTTCTTTTTCCAGCTTTTCGATCTCCTCCTGCTTGCTGAAATCCAGCACGAAGGAGTTTTCCTTCTGAATCTGGACTCCGAGCTGACTGGCCAACAATATAATAATCACCGTGAGATGAATAATCACGGTGATGTACAATCCTGCCTTATCTTCCTTCGAGAGTCGTTTCAAGGGCGTGATAATTATTTATTGGCGTTGAGTGACTTTTCTATGGTAGCTGAAATTATGTCTATGGCTACCTTATTGTGTCCTCCTTGAGGAATGATGATATCTGCGTATCTCTTGCTTGGCTCAATGAACTGAAGGTACATAGGCTTTACTGTCTTGGAGTATCTTTCAATGACCCAATCCACGGTTTTGCCCCGTTCAATGATGTCACGCGACATTACCCTCATAAGTCTGTCATCGTCATCCGCGTCAACGAAAATCTTGATGTCAAGCTGGTCACGCAATTCCGGACAAGTGAAAATCAGAATGCCTTCGATGATAATCACATCTGCAGGCTTGACCGTAACCGTTTCTGTCTTGGAACGTGAGCAGGTGACGTAAGAATAAACCGGTTGTTCAATGGTCTTTCCCTCTTTGATCTGCTTGAGATGATCGGTAAGAAGGGTGAAGTCAATCGAGTCAGGATGATCGAAGTTCTGACTTCTCTTTTCTTCCTCACTTAAATGGCTTGAATCTTTGTAATATGAATCCTGAGGGATAACTACTACGCGATCCTTAAGCTGATCGACTATGGCCCTTACGACCGTTGTTTTTCCTGAACCGGAACCGCCGGCTATTCCAATGACTAACATATCTGCCTTTTTTAGAATTCAGCGTTCTTTGGAGTGCGTGGGAACGGAATGACGTCCCTGATATTGCTCATACCTGTAACGAAGAGAAGGAGTCTTTCGAAACCGAGACCGAAGCCACTATGAGGGCAAGAGCCGAAACGTCTTGTGTCAATGTACCATTCAAGGTTGGTACGGCTCATCTGAAGCTCATTGATGCGAGCCTCGAGTTTTTCGAGAGAAGCTTCTCTCTCTGAACCGCCGATGATTTCGCCAATCTTCGGGAAGAGTATATCCATAGCCCTGACTGTCTTGCCATCTTCGTTCTGCTTCATATAGAAGGCCTTGATTTCCTTAGGATAGCCGGTGAGGATGACAGGCTTCTTGAAATGCTGTTCAACAAGGTATCTCTCGTGCTCGCTCTGCAGATCCACGCCCCAATAAACAGGATACTCGAATTTTATTCCATTCTTAACGGCTTCCTCGAGTATTCTGATGCCTTCAGTGTATTCAAGTCTTACGAATTCAGTGCCGATTACGCTCTGAAGTCTTTCGATGAGTTCAGGATCATATTTATCGTTGAGGAACTTGATGTCATCATAGCAGTTCTTGAGGGCATATTCAACAAGATGCTTGATGAAGTCCTCAGCGAGGTCCATATTGTCCTTAATATCATAGAATGCCATTTCAGGCTCTATCATCCAGAACTCTGCAAGGTGGCGTGGAGTGTTTGAGTTCTCTGCTCTGAAAGTAGGACCAAAAGTATAAATTTCACCCAATGCAGTAGCTCCGAGTTCACCTTCAAGCTGTCCGCTTACTGTAAGGCTGGTCTGTTTTCCAAAGAAATCGCTACTGTAATCGATACCGCCTTTCTTGTTCCTTGGAAGCGCTTCTTCAAGATTAAGTGTCGTTACCTGGAACATCTGTCCGGCCCCTTCACAGTCTGATTCTGTGATAAGCGGAGTATTCAGATATACGAAACCCTTTGAGTGGAAATACTCGTGGATAGCGAAGGCCATTTGGTTGCGGATTCTGAGTATGGCTCCGAATGTGTTTGTCCTCATCCTCATATGTGCCACGCTTCTAAGGTACTCGAATGATGTATCCTTCTTCTGAAGCGGATATCTCATAGGGTCACACTCGCCATAAATCTCAATCTCCTTGGCTTGGATTTCAACTGCCTGTCCGCTGCCCATTGATTCCACCAGGCTACCGCATACCCCAATGCAGGCTCCTGTTGTTATCTTGGCAAGAACACAATCTTCGAACTGCGTCTTATCTACTACTATCTGTATATTATTGATGGTAGAACCGTCGTTAAGAGCGATGAACGCTACGTTCTTGTTACCTCTTTTTGTCCTGACCCAACCTTTGGCAAGGACATCGTGCCCTGCTTCACTTTTAAGCAGGTCTTTTACTTTGGTTCTCACAATGTTTTCCATGGGAAAAATAAGTTCTTCTTGTTTATTGTTTTATCTTGGCAAATATAATCTTTTTCAATTTATTTGCCAAGAGCGAAGCTTCCAGCCATTCATATATAGACAAAAAGAAAGCGACCAATAATTACTTATCAGTCGCCTTCTTTCTAAAGTATTTGAGTGCTGAAAATTACTTTTCAGCTCTTCTTGCCATGTACATAATCTTAAGTGCGGAGCAGCGTCTGAGCTCCTGCTTAATATCTGTAACAATACCCATTCTGACGTCTTCGTCTGTTCTAAGAACTGTGGTCATGAACTGACGGTCTGCCTCTGACATACTCTCACGCTCAGCTGCGATGAAGTCGCGGATATCCTCGACTGTCTTGAAAGAATCGTTGAGCTGGATACGTGCGTCAGTACCATACTGAGCCTGATAGGTTCTGGTAGGAGTACCGACATTGATGTAAGAGGAAAGGTCTTTTCTTTCAAGTTTCGCAACCTCTGATGCCTCAGGCATCTTTACAATGACCTTGTTCTCAGTCTCACGCATCTGTGTGGTGACCATGAAGAAGAACAAAAGCATGAAGACGATATCAGAAAGAGAACCTGTACCAGGCTGTGGTACGTCCTTCTTATTGTTATTTCCGCCGAATTTTGACATTTGTTATTCCTCCTATTTTATTTTTTCACGTCCTTAGGCTCTGCCTCTGAAATGTTCTGAGGTATAGCTGTCTTGACGATTTCCTGCTGATCTTCTGTAAGTCTGTCGAAAGCCTTTCCGTAGTTCTTGTATGAGAACTCGTTACGGAGTTCGTTAACGGCCTTTACAAGCTCATTCTGAACAGCGATGTATGCGTGATAGCTGGTTCCGCGGTCATTCTGGAGAGAGATCACACCCTTTGATACAGGGTACATACCGTATCCTTCGATGTCCTTCATTTCCTTTTCTGGAAGGTCAGGGCTGTCGGTAGGGTTGGTAAGGAATTCCTTGATCTTATCCTTAAGCAGGCTGACGTCCATAGGCTCATTACCTGCAAGAAGTTTGTCAGCTGAGTTAATCTTTACAATGATGATGTTGCGGCGATTAACCTTCTGGTCTTCTACCTTTGCGTTTGGATCCGGCATAGGAGGAAGACGACGCGAGAGACCTGTCTGTGTACCCATGGTTGTAGTCATGAGGAAGTAGCACAAGAGCAGGAACGCGATGTCAGCAGTTGAGCTGGTGTTGAGTCCAGGAGTTTTTTTCTTAGCCATTTTCTCTTAATTATTTATTGCGGATAGCAATGATGATCTCTCCAGCGATGATTGACACTACTGCCAAAGCGGCTGAAAGATATGTAAGATTGAGAATTGTATCAGTTATTTTGAGCGTACCAGCTTCAGGCTGTTCGCCAGTCAAACCGACAGCAGGGTTTCCAGGTGAAACCATATAGATGCCGAAGCAAATAGCTGCTATTACAACCAGTCCGATTCCGAGCTTGATGAGGCTCTTCGGATTGTTCTTGGTGCTGATAATGAGTCCTACAAGTATAGTAGCTGCAATGGCAATCGCAACCATTGCGTATGTCCACTTGATAAGGAGCTCAACTGCCTGGTCTGTCCATCCGGCTGTGAAACCCCAGACGAGGATGCCGACAGAGACGAGAATCAACACCACCATCAAGATCTTGAATATTTTATTAAGCTTCATGTTTGATGATGTTTTCTACTGTTGAAATTACTTTCCCTGGTACTTTGTAAGTACGTCCACGAGGCAGATTGAAGAATCCTCCATATCGATGGTGATAGAGTCAATCTTAGCGAGGATGTAGTTGTAGAACACCTGAAGAATCATAGCTACGATCAAACCGGCAACGGTGGTGATCAAAGCGACCTTCATACCTCCAGCGACAACGTTAGGAGAGATATCACCTGCAGCCTGGATAGCGTCGAATGCCTGGATCATACCGATAACGGTTCCAAGGAATCCGAGAGAAGGTGCGATAGCGATGAAGAGTGCGATCCATGAAAGGCCGTTCTCCATGTTGCTCATCTGAACTGAACCGTAAGAAACGATAGTCTTCTCAACAACGTCGAGACCCTGGTCGTAACGAAGGAGACCCTGATAGAAGATGCTTGCTACAGGACCGCGTGAGTTACGGCAAACGTCCTTTGCAGCCTCGATGCCACCCTCAGCGAGTGCCTTCTCAACCTTCTCAACGAGCTTCTTGGTGTTGGTCTTAGAGAATGAAAGATAAAGGATTCTCTCAATACAGAGAGCAAGACCGATGATCAAACAGATGATAACGAGAGACATGAAGCCTGCACCACCCTCGATGAACTTTGTCTTGAGAGCCTGGTGAAGAGGAACTTCAGACTTTGTGTTGAATGGATCAATGTCACCTGACTGATCGGCAGCAGCTACCTGCTCGGTTGCAGCCTGTGCATCAGCAGCCTGCTCGTCCTGAGCGGATGCAATGTTTGCAGAAACAACCATAAGGGTCATCGCTGCCAAAACCATGAAAAACTTTTTCATAATCGTTTTAGAATGTGTTTTAATTAATAATGTATTAAATAGTTACAAATCTTTCGTTCTGGAGCCTTTTCACAGCTATTCAAAAAAACCGTTGCAATTTAGGAAAAAAAATTCATTTGGCAAACTTTATTTGGAGATTTCTCCCCTGATGCTCTCGCCCATAAGTCGTTTTACTTCGTTGTTTTCCGCGTATTTTCCCATCAGGTAAAATAATTTGGCGAGTGCGCTTTCCGTGGTCAGGTCGTGTCCGGAAATTACCCCGGCATCTTCAAGTTTCTTGCCCGTGGCATATAAGCTCATATTCACGCTGCCGCAAAGGCATTGGCTTACATTGACCAGAATCTTGTCCATTGAAGCGGCTTTTTCAACGATTCTGATGAACCAATCCTTGGTCGGCGCATTGCCAGAACCGTAGGTTTCAATGATTACGGCCCTGGTTTCCGGTCCGAGCAGGATATTCTTCACGACTTGGGGAGTGATACCCGGATGCACTTTCAGGATAGAGACTCTGGTGTCGAGTTTCTCGCTGATGGTCAGACTCTTGCTGCATTGCTCCGCAGGTCGTGCAAGGGCGCTGTTGTACCTGATGCTGATTCCCGCTTCCGCCAGGGGAGGGTAATTGTATGACTGGAAGGCATCGAACTGCTCGGATTTGACCTTGGTGGACCTGTTGCCCCTCAGCAGCACAGAGTCGAAGAAGATGGCGACTTCCGGAACCATTGCCCTGCCTTCTTCATTTTTGGTGGAAGCGATTTCGACGGCCGATATGAGATTCTCCCTTCCGTCGGTCCTCGGTTTTCCTATCGGGAGCTGGCTCCCGGTGAAGATTACGGGTTTATCGAGATTCTCCAGCATAAAGCTCAATGCCGATGCGGAATAGGCCATCGTATCTGTTCCGTGGAGCACGACGAAGCCGTCATAGGAGTCGTAGTTGTCCCGGATAAGCGCTGCGAGGGCCTGCCACATAGAGGGCTCGACGTCTGATGAATCAATGAGCGGGTCGAAGGTGTAAGAGTCTATCCTGCAGGCGAATTTGCCAAGTTCCGGTACGGCTTCAAGTATCTGCTTGAAATCGAAGGGCTTAAGGGTCTGTTCGATGGGATCCTCTTTCATTCCAATGGTGCCACCCGTGTATATCAGAAGTATGGAGGCTTTGCTGTTATGCTTTTGGAACTGCATGGCTATAAGTTGAAAAGTGTCTTTGCGTTCAATGTGGTCTGCTCCGCGACTTGCTCGATGTCCACTCCCTGAAGTGAGGCTACTTTTTCGGCTATGACGGGAATGTATGAACTGTCATTCCTCTTTCCCCTGTATGGGACTGGGGTGAGATACGGGCTGTCCGTTTCGAGAACAATCCTGTCGAGCGGAATCTTCTTGACTGCTTCGGCAAGGGATGCGTTTTTGAATGTCACCACACCGCCTATGCCGACAAACCAGTCCCCATATTTGCTGAGACGGCAGAAAGTTTCATAGCTGCCGGAAAAAGCGTGGAGATTTCCCACGAGACCAAGATGCCTGCAATCGTCCAATATTTTGAAAAAGTCGTCGGTAGCTTCGCGCAGATGTATGTTTACGGGAAGTCCCAGGCTTGCGGCCAGTTCAAGCTGAGTGCGGAAGGCTTCTTTCTGCTCGGCGGCGAATTCGGCTCCATAGTGATAATCCAAACCTATCTCACCAATGGCAACCGGCTTCTCGTCAATATGCTGCATCATCAGGTCTATCTCATCCCTCCAGTTTTCTTTTACCGAACCCGGGTAGAGCCCGAGCATGGGCTTGAGGCTGTCAGGATACTTTCTGCATAGTGCCAGCATAGCATCCCTTTCGGTGGAATCCACATCAGGCTGGAGCATTTTCTCCACCCCCGCACCCAGGGCTCTGCTTATGACAGCATCCTCCTCACCGATAAAAGCCCGGTCCGACAGGTGTGTATGAGTGTCAATGAATTGCATCGTTTTGCTTAATAGTGGCTGCAAAATTACGCAAAATTTGACGACAAACCCTAAAAGCTCGCTAAAAGCTATCATCAAGTTATCAACAGGTGCTTTTTCCTGTTTCAGACCGTCCTTACCATCAAAGAACAACGTTGGAGCAAATCTATGGTAATGATGCCCCCGCATTCCAATAGCCCTGTGTAAGTTCTTATTTTACTGTAGCTTAGACCTGTTGCTGCCGACAATTCGTCTGCGCTGATCCCTCTGTATCTCTGAATCAGTTTCGCTATGGCTTTGATTTCGGTGAGCCCGACATCCGTGAGTTCGCATCGGAACAGTGTGTCAATTTCTTCCATCAGCCCCGGCCTCGTCCTTTTCATTTCCAGACCGAGCCTCAGCGTCTCCAACAAGCCTTTTCCGTCCACTATTGGCTCAGCCAGTTTCTCCTTCAGCAACTGATTGCAGCCTTCGGACCTGGTATCGTCGGCTCTTCCTGGCAATACCATCAAATCCCTGTTGTAGGATGCCGCGAGCCTTGCGGTCATCATTCCGCCTCCCTTGGCCTTCGATTCAATGAGAACGGTCCCGCTGCAGATACCTGCAATTATCCTGTTCCTGCGCAGAAAGTTGATGGCCTTGGGGACGGTTCCGCAGGGGTAGTCAGTAACGAAGGCGCAGCCGGGAGTATTGGTGAGCCTATCAACATATTTTCTGTTTTGAGGAGGATAAACATCGGTGATTCCGGTAGGAAGCACAGCTACCGTGGGCAATCCCGTTTCGAGTGCAGCAATATGAGCCGTGATATCCACTCCAAGGGCGAATCCGCTGACAATCAATGGTTTCCCCTCAGATTCAGCCATAGTCACCACAATCCTCCGGCACCATTCCCGGCCATATTGTGAAATATCCCTCGTGCCCACGACTGCGATTTGACTGCGTCTGTTGAAGACTTCCTCCGCAGGAGAGCAGCTTTTGAAATATAGACCGGCAGGTGCGTCGGGGCAATCACGCAGCAGCTCGGGATAAGCCTTGTCGGCAATTGTGATGAAGTCTATACCTCTGTCGCCCAGCATCAGCAGTTCCTCCTCTGAGGCTTGAAGCTCCTTTTCATTGAGCATAGGGGCAATTTTGGCAAAGACTCCCGTTTGCCCCCAAAAACTGTCAAGCTTCATTTTGAACAGCTCTCTTGCTGAGCCGAGGCAGTCGATGATGCCCCTGATGATGTCCGGCCTGAATCCGAAGAGCCTGTTCAAGGTGCAGTAGTACACTTTGTCGCTGTATTCCTTCTCCATATCCAAATGCGTTTGTTACGGCAGGCAAGGTAGGTGACAAAAACGAATACTCCCCCTGAATTCATAAAATCAGGGGGAGTATCATATGTTTTTTATAGAAATTGCTGTTTTTTCTATATAATCAGCATTGCGTCTCCGTAAGGTCCGAAGTGGTAACCCTCTTCGAGAGCGACCTTGTAGGCATTCATTACATTGTCGAAGCCTCCGAAAGCTGAAACTGCCATCAGCATCGTTGATTCCGGCATATGGAAATTGGAGATGATGGCATCCGGAATAGAGTACTCGTAAGGAGGGAAGATGAACTTATCGGTCCAAGTGTCACAAGGACTCACCTTCTTGCTCGGGGTGACATTGGTCTCCAGGGCCCTGATAACTGTAACTCCAACACCCACTACCTTGTGTCCTGCTGACTTGGCCTTGTTGATATCCTCTGCAGCCTGCTCTCCGATAATGATTCTCTCTGCATCGGTCCTGTGCTTTGACAAATCCTCTACATCCACTCTTCTGAAATGGCCTATACCCATATGGACAGTGATGAATGTTTTCTCTATATCCTTGAGTATCATTCTATTGAAGAGCTCGCGACTGAAGTGGAGACCTGCAGCTGGAGAGCTGACGGCACCTTCGTGCGCAGCAAAAATCGTCTGATAGTTGATGCTGTCTTCCGGAGTGATTTTCGGCTTTACCCAGGTAGGGACAGGAATCTCTCCAAGGCTGAAGAGGAGCTCCTTGAAGTCCTCGTACTTGCCGTCATAGAGGAAGCGGAGTGTCCTGCCCCTTGAAGTGGTATTGTCTATAACCTCGGCAACCAGACTCTCGTTTTCTCCGAAATAGAGCTTGTTTCCTATGCGGATTTTTCTGGCCGGCTCCACGATAACGTCCCAAAGCCTCTGCTCTTTGTTGAGCTCACGAAGCAGGAAAACCATAATGTCTGCGCCCGTCTTCTCTTTCTTTCCGTACAATCTGGCAGGGAATACCTTGGTGTCGTTGAAAACGAAAAGATCACCCTTGTCGAAATAGTCGATTACATCCTTGAATACTCTATGCTCGATTTCTCCCGTTTTGCGATGGAGGACCATCAGCTTGCATTCGTCGCGCCAGCGGCTCGGCTCCTGTGCGACCCTGTCTCTCGGGAGCATGAACTGGAATTGTGAAAGTTTCATTATAGTGACTTTGAAATAAACGTATGATAATTATTATACGGTATTTCCCTGAGAAAGTTTCATATAAAGGCAGGATTTTCAAGTTCTTGCCTCTCGGAAGACCTCCACTATCGAAGGATACGAATTCTGAAGATAAGGTGGAAGACTGGATTTGGCCACCCAGGCTGCCTTGGTGATATCCTCTTCCCTCTGCGGAGTAAGGTCCACCGGGTCGGTGTACAACATATCATACCACCAGGTGTGCTTAAGATGCCAGATCCCGTTTCTGACATATGTGTGATCTGTGATGCAGATAAGGTCCTTCAGTTCCAATGCCAGCACCCCGGTCTCCTCCTGGACCTCCCTCAGCGCAGTGACGGCAATGTCTTCTCCTTCTTCCTGATGTCCCTTGGGCAGGTCCCAAAGCGAGTTTCTGTTGATGAGAAGATAGTCTCCGCGCCTGTTGGACACCAGCCCTCCGGCGGCATTGACCTCCTTGAATTCTTTACAAACTCTTCTGTATGTGCCCTCAATGTCGTCGCTGGGAATATAAATCTTTTGGAGTGAGGGGCTTGATTCGAACATTCCGACGAAGGTGTGAATGTCGAGCCTGTCCCCGAGCCTGAATTCCACTGCGTTCGGGTCGCTCAACGAGGGATCGTCATTGCCGCAAATGACAAGGCTCCTCTTTTCGAAATAGATTCTGTGCATCGTCGTAATAATTAAGGTCGAAAAGTGTTATCTTTGTATTTTGGGCACAAATTTAGAAAAGTGCCTTATTTTTGGAAAGAATTAAAGAGAATAAATAATGGCAGCAACTTACGAAAGCAAGCACGGCATAGTCTCAAGACCGCCCTACGATCTCTATATGGCCTTCACTGATATGAGGAATTTCCAGCAGATGGTTCCTGAACAGTATAAAGAAGGAGTGGTGGCTGATTTCGATACCATCAATGCCACTGTCCAAGGCTTCAGCATCGGTGTCAAGGTTCACGAGCGTTCTCCGTACTCGAAGATAGTCCTTGTCGATTACGGTGCACCCTTCGGCTTCCAGATTGTGATGAATTTCGATGATCCCGGAATACCCGGAAAGACCGATTTTCACATAGAGGTGTCAGCCGACTTGAATATGATGATGAAAATGATGCTCGGAAGCAAAATCCGCGAAGCACTTGACAAGATAGTCGATTCAATGGTCGCCATTTCCGAGGGCAGGATGCCAGAGGGCATAGACCCGTCGATGTTCAAAGGTTCACCTTTCAATAAATAGAAATGCAATCCATCGACGACAAGCGCTTTTTCGACCGCCTTTCGGGACTGATAGGTGGCAATGCCGCCGCCACGGCGATAAGCGCAATGAAGGAAGAGGCCTCCGTTTCAGTGAGGCTCAACCCTTCGAAGCCTGTTCCGTCCCGATTGCCCATACTAAAGGATTCGGAGCGTGTCCCTTGGAGCGAATACGGCTATATCCTCTCCGAGAGACCCGTTTTCACTCTTCACCCCCTTTTTCATGCGGGCGCCTATTATGTTCAGGACAGCTCTGCAATGTTCGTGGGCTGGCTTTTCCGTGAAGCCCTGAAGCACTTTGATTTGTCCCGTCCTTTGCGGGTGCTCGATCTGTGCGCTGCTCCCGGTGGCAAGACTACCGATCTCGCAGCCTCTTTAAGAGCAGTCTGCGGGGATTCTTTCCTTCTTGTGTCGAATGAAGTGATGCGCCAGCGCGCTTCGGTCCTGTCTGACAATGTGGCTCTTTGGGGTGATCCCAATGTGCTTGTCTGCTCCCAGGACCCGAAGGCCTTTTCCGGCTTCGAAGGCTTTTTCGATATTATCCTGGCTGATGTGCCTTGCTCCGGAGAAGGTATGTTCAGAAAAGACCCCAAGGCGGTGGAGGACTGGTCGGAGGAACTGGTCGAACTCTGCTCACAGCGGCAGAGGCGGATTCTGGCTGATGTCTGGCCGGCATTGCGAAAGGGAGGAATGCTTGTTTACTCGACCTGTACCTTCGAAGATGCAGAGAATGACTCGAATCTCGAATGGGCGGCAACTGAGCTTGGCGGCGACATTGTCCCGCCTGAGAATCCTTTCGGCATTAGAACTACAAGATGCGGGCATCTGTTGGTTCCCGGTGAGGTTCCCGGTGAGGGGCAATGGGCCGGCTGCCTTGTCAAAACCTCCGGAGAGGAGAGGGAACTCCCTCAGTCGCACAGCGCCTCGATGGAGATGCTCAAGCGTTTGAGACCATTGCGCCTGGGAGTCAGCAAGGGTGAGTTCAAGGGCAAGGATTTCGTGCCGGATCCGGATTGGGCCCTCAGCATTTCTTACGAGCGCGGCTCCTATCCTGAGGTGGAACTGGACAAGCAGACAGCACTCCGTTTCCTCCATCGCGACAGCATCAGTCTTCCGGAAGCACCATTGGGCTATATCCTGGTGACTTACAGGAGCATTGCCCTCGGCTTCGTAAAGAATATCGGACGCAGATGCAACAATCTGCACCCTCAATCCCGTAGAATCAGAATGGACATATGAGAAGATTAATTATTTCGGCCCTTGCAGCAGGCCTTGTGACCTTTTCTGCCTTTGCTCAAACGACGGCTGCAGAACACAGGCAAAAATATGAGAATCAGGTCAAAAGAGTTGGATATGACGGCCCTGGAGTCGAGACCATCCTGGACAGATGGGAAGCCGATTTTCCTGAAGACCTGGATATGCTCTACGGAAAGTTCAATCTTTATCTCGCCAAATCCATCAGTACCCGTGTGGTTGAAAAGGAGGGCTCAAGATATCTGGGAGCAAAGCCTATACTTACTCTGAAAGACAGCCTTGGCCGCGATGTTAACTATTTTCAGGAGAATGACTTTGACGATGAGTACTTTGCACTTTCCGAGCAGGCCATAGACAAGGCCATCAAGCTGGCTCCGGACCGTCTGGACCTGCGTTTCAACAAGGCTACGGCCCTTTTCTCCTATGAGAAGGAAAGCCCTGATATGGCCACTTCACTGCTTTCTTCACTGATTGATTACAATTATGCCGTGCATCCGGAGTGGAAGTCCGCCTCTGCTTCCTTGAATGATGATGATTTCGAGCAGGGCATACAGGATTTCTGCGCCAGCTTCTATTCCCTGGCCACTCCCGCTTCCTATGAATCATTCAGAATGCTCTCGGAGAAAATGCTGAAATATCTGCCGAAGAACACCGTCTTTATGAACAATCTCGGCAGCTACAATTTTGTGGTCAAGCAGGACTACAAGACTGCCCGCAAGTACTATGACAAGGTCATCAAAATGGAACCGGGCAATTACAACGCCATAAAGAACAGTGTCCTTATGGCAAGACGTCAGAAGAGTGTCAAGCTTGAGAAGAAGTACCTCCCTTTGCTTATGGAGATTTCTCCTGATGAGAATGAAAGGATGGCCGCCAAAGCCCGCTTGGATGCATTGAATTCAAAATGAGACAATTATACTATTAAACAAAACACGATTGCAAAAAATGAGAAAAACTTTATTGCTGGTGATACCGCTATTCCTGATGTGCGCATGCTCTTCGGACAAAAATGCCAAAGTGCCTGGCATCGACCTCGGAGATCTCGATACCTCAGTATCGCCTAAAGACAATTTTTATGCTTATGCCAATGGCGGCTGGATTCAGAAGAATCCTTTGAAGCCTGAATATGCAAGATATGGAACCTTCGATGTCCTGAACGATTTGAATCAGGATCGTCTGAATGCAATGTTTACCGAAATGGGTGACCTTTCTCCCGCTCAAGGAAGCGATGACAGAAAGATTGTCGACCTGTACAGGATGGCGATGGATTCGACAAGACTCAATGCTGAGGGCGGGGCGCCGCTCAAGAAATATTTGGATGAGATTTATGCTGTAGCTGACAAGGCCTCCCTCGTAAAACTGGTGGCAAAACTTCATTCTGAAGGTACTTCCTGTTTCTTCGGTACCTGGGTGGATTCAGACCTTATGGATAGTTCCGTTCAGATTCTCTCTCTCGGTCAGAGCGGTCTTGGAATAGGTGACAGGGACTACTATCTTGATGAAGAGTATAGCGATATCCGTGAAGGCTATCTTCGCTATCTCTCCAAAGTGTTTGAACTCAGTGGAATAGAGCAGCCTGAGCACGCTGCGGAAAATGCCTTTGCAGTAGAGACGCGCCTCGCGGAAGTGTCCTGGACCCGTCTTCAGAATCGTGATATGGAGGCTCTTTACAACCCTTGCAGCAGTGGACAATTGAACACTCTCTTTCCGGGTTTCGACTTCGATGTCTATTTCCAGACCAGGAATATCCCTGCCCAGGACAAGTTGAACGTGGAGCAATGCTCTTTCTTCAAGGGTATGAGCTCTTTGTTTGCCGCAGCACCTCTCGACCAGTTGAAGGATTATGTCGCGGCTCGCTTGATAGACGAGGCTTCCAGCTATCTCAGCGACGATTACTATGATGCTTCTTTCGATTTCTATAGTCGTCAGATGCGTGGTGTGACCGAGAAGCGCCCTCGTTGGAAGAGAGCGATGTCCGTTCCGAACTCATTGCTCGGAGAGGCTGTGGGCAAGATGTATGTTGCGAAGTATTTCCCGGAGTCATCGAAGGAAAGAGTGCTCGAAATAGTAAACAATCTCCGTCAGGCCTTCGGCGAACACATCGACGCCCTTGATTGGATGGATGATTCCACCAAGGCATATGCTCACGCTAAACTCGACAACTTTACCGTCAAAATCGGCTATCCTGATGTGTGGAAGGACTATTCAGCCCTCACCATCGATCCTTCTCTCAGCTATTATGACAATCTTACCGCTGCCGCGAAGTGGCAGGTGGCCGACAATATGACCAAACTTGGCAAGCCAACGGATAAGACCGAGTGGGGAATGACTCCTCAAACGGTTAACGCATATTACAATCCGACCACCAATGAAATCTGTTTCCCTGCAGCAATACTCCAGCCGCCATTCTTCAATGCCGATGCTGATGACGCCGTGAATTACGGTGCAATCGGAGTCGTCATTGGACACGAGATGACCCACGGCTTCGACGATGAGGGCCGTCTCTTCGACAAGAACGGCAATATGACCAACTGGTGGACAGCTGCGGATGACGAGGCCTTCAAGACCAAAGCGGAAATCCTTGTAAGACAATATGATGCAATCGAGATTCTGCCAGGGCTCCACGCTGACGGCCGTCTTTCACTTGGTGAAAACATTGCCGATCAGGGCGGTCTCAGCATCTCATACTCGGCTTTCCTGAATTCTCTCGGTGGCGAATGTCCTGAGGCGATTGACGGTTTCACCGCACAGCAGCGTTTCTTCCTCGGCTATGCCCACGTTTGGGGGCAGAATATCAATGACGAAGAGAAGGCTCGTCTCACAAAGCAGGACGTCCACTCTTTGGGAGAGAATCGCGTAAATGCAGCTTTGCGCAACTTCCAGCCATTCTTCGATGCCTTCGACATCAAGGAAGGCGACCCGATGTTCCTTCCTGAGGAAGAGAGAGTTTTGATCTGGTAATTGCAATACTGCGGCAATGGAAAGGAAGATGAACGCGGCTGCATTCATATCCCGAAAACTTCGTTTCAAGGGGAAGACGGCTATGGTTTCCATAGCTGTCTCCTTCCTTGTAATGATACTTGCCGTATCGATATCCTCCGGTTTCCGCAAGGAACTCAGGGACAATGTGAGTGCCATCAGCGGGGACATCCAGATTACATCCTCCAACTTGAATTATGTCAGTGAAGACAGCCCTATAAGTTCAATACCGCCAAGTCTGGATGCGATACGTGCAGTTGAGGGCGTGAAATCCATAGAACCCGCCATTTACAGGGCAGGAATAGTCAAGAAGGACGACAATATACACGGAGTCCTTTTTAAAGGGGTAAATGCTTCTGACTCAACATCTTCGCTGCAAGTGAGCATACCTTCGAAGCTCTCTGACCTGCTCGGGGTAAAGGAAGGGGATGAACTAATTGCCTATTTTGTCGGGGAAAGGGTGAAGATGAGAAAGTTCAAGGTTGCCTCCATATACAGGAGCCTGGTAGAGGCTGATGACAATCTGCTGGTATATGCTTCACTTTCGGATTTGCAGCGGCTCAATTCCTGGGAGCAGGATGAGGTTTCTGCCCTGGAAATCACTCTGGCTGATAATTTCCGGAGCAGGTCACGTGTTCATTTGAAAACTGATGAGATAGGTACGCTTGCCCTCTTGATGGCTGATGCGGAGGATGATGACTTGATTGCCACTCCTGTAACAGACAAATATTCCAGAATCTTCGACTGGCTTGACCTTATTGACTTGAACGTGATGGTCATTCTCATACTGATGACCGTTGTTGCAGGCTTCAATATGATTTCGGGCCTGTTGATATTGCTCTTTCAGAACATTTCCACTATAGGAATACTCAAGTCTATGGGAATGACAGACAGATCCATCTCAGAGCTTTTCCTGAGAGTGTCTTCTGCTCTCGTACTGAAAGGAATGGCTATAGGAAATATTCTTGCACTGCTTTTCTGTGCTCTTCAGTCCTTGACGCATTTCATCAGGCTCAACCCGGAAAACTATTTCATTTCCTTCGTGCCTGTCAGTGTCAATGTACCTATGATATTGCTTGCCGACCTTCTCGCTTATGTGGCGATAATGCTCCTTCTGCTTCTGCCTACTCTATTTATATCGAAGGTCGATCCTGCCCAGACTGTCAGGGCGCAATAAAATCAATTATTGCAAATGGCACAGAATGAGCCATATATGGACAGCACCCTATCAATGTAGGCTATGGTCTCGTGACCGAGGAATACTCCGTGTTTAACTGTATCAATCTGGATGTTGTTCTCGTCCCTCATTTCGGGGATGATGGCTTCAATTTCGTCCCAGGTGTCGGCATCGCTGCCTTTGTGACTGGCATAATTGATACAGTCCCTGATCCGGCCTGCTCCCGCATTGTATGCTGCCAGGGTAAACTTGAGCAGTTCTTCCTCATTAGCTGCCTGGTCCTGGAATATTTTCTGCAGTTGGGCGAGCAGCGATACTCCGGCCTTTATACTCTGCTCAGGGTCGAAAAGGTCGCTCACTTCATATCGCTTGGCCGTTGACGGCATAGTCTGCATCAGTCCCCGGGCTCCTCTCGGAGAATTGGCCTCAATGTGGAAACGTGATTCCTGGAAAATGACCGCAGCCAGCATACGCCAATCCCAACCAAGCCGGACAGCATATTCCTTGATAAGGTCATCATAAGGACTGAGCTGAGACAAAGTCCTTCCAGCCTCAGCTGTCCTGTGAGGGCTGTACCTTCTCATAAACAGTTTCTTGTTGACCGGCTTTTCTTCCATCTGCTCATATTCACTCAGCCATTGGTTTACTTCTGCCAATGAACCTGTATCCGATGAGCGTACAGCCCACATTGTCAGACTGTCAAGCGGAATGGAAAAGCTTACGCTGTCCAATTGGAGCGTATCGTTGAAAGGGAGTACAACCAAATCCACTCTTCCCCTCTTCAGCGAGTCAATGTAGTTCTCGCCTTCAAATGCGTTCACTATTGTAGAACTTGAATTGAGTGACTTGCTGAACTCCTTCAGCAGCATATAGTTGTAGCCGGCAATCAGTTTGTCGCCGCGTCTGTATCCGTTCAGGCTGAATGCAAAGGTCAATTCCGAATCTGCGAAACTGTCCGCCTCCATCTGTTCCTCTTCCACAATGCCTACACGGACCGCAATGCATATCACAATGAAAGAAATTATGCAGTACGGTACGAGAATTCTTTTCTTCATAATCTTCTATCTTTGGCCAGGGGATGCAGAAGAGCTGGCACTGCCGCTTGTTTTGCCCGGCTGCCTGTAGAATGGCCAGTAGATACCCAGTTTAAGACCTCTTTGAGTATTGATATAGTGGTGTGCACTGAAATAATCGAAACTCTTCATAGGCCATCCCTGTCCCGCATTTTCGTACTTCACGAAAAGACAGGCACGCTTCCATTGCATATTGATGAAAGCATCGAAGTATGGACCATTGTTGTATTTACACTCATTCTGATTATGGAATACGCCCAAGGCTGGATTCCATGCAGGGGAGTACCAGGCCGTGTTATAGAATCCGTTGATTCCGGCCTGCATTCTCATCGCCCCCTTGCCGAGGTTCATCTCAATATAATACTTCAAGTTGAGGGCTACGCTTGGAAGCGGAAGCACCTCCTGATTAGAAGACAGCTGGAAAAGCACCTTGTTGTCAAGATGCAGAGGACCCAGGACGAACTCCTTGTTGATGCTCGCCGTCAGGACACTCATAGGGTCGGGGTTCTGCCTTATGATTCCCAGCGTGTCGTAATAAATGTTGTTGGCCAGCAGCGCATATCCGACGCTGGCGTCAAGTTTCCATCTAGGGATGGACAGTTCTCCCTGAAGACGTGTAGTGGATATCTTACTGAACTCATTGTCCCAACGGTAATGGTTCGTAAGCATATGCTGCTGATAGTACTCCGGCTCGTCGAGCTCGGTGTCAAAATGCAGGTCAATGGATACAGGGCTCTTTCTCGCCTTTCTGAAAGGATAGAACTTGAAGCCCATATTGGCATCTACGTTAAGGTCTCCCCACTCCTTGCCGAGGAATACGTATTCGGCCTTGGCGTCCCAGTCGAAGAAGCCGCGCAACTTGCCTTCCGCTCCTGCGTAAAGGTATTCTGAGTTCCAGATTACATTGCTTCTGGTCTTTGTGAAACTTGGGTCCGGAGCATAATAATTCAAAATGCGGCTGCCCGCTCCGAGGTTCAGTTTGGAGATGATGGCGTCCTCCGACCAAGGCTGCAGACGTATGAAAACCTTGTTCTCCAGTTTGGAAACGCGCAATGAATCATCACTCCTGTTAGGATTGATGTAATTCACTCCTTTGTAGAATTCGCCGGCACCTTTGTCGTTGTAAATCCGCCTGTAAGTCGAGAATTCGCTGCTGTGGCCGATGAAAGCCGTGGTCAGGTCCCTGTTGCCCGAAGTGTCTGAAGCAGCCCTTCTTTGTCTTACTGCATCGAGATACAGGTTCAGGCTCTCAATGTTGAGGCTGTCACCCTTTCGTGATATGCTGTCCCTGTAGTGCTGCTCGTACCACTTGTCTTCCTTCCTATCCCTCAAATCATTGATGAAGGTGAAAGGAATCCTGTACTGCTGGTCAAGATAAAGGGTGTTCTTCTTTATCCTGCTGCTGGCGTCATTCAGGTTTACGGCAATTTCCCTGGCGTTGACTGTGGTGTCCCTGATCCAGGCATTGTCCTGGATTCCGCCGTTTTCCTGCCTGTTCACATAGTTGTATATGTGTCCTGTATGCAGCATATAGCGCTTGCCTACATAATTTACATTGACAACGGTGTTCTTGTTTATGGTGTTCTCGTTGGGAAGTATCCCTCCGCCTCCATATCTGTCAAAGAGGAGAAGGAAGTTAAGTTCCGGTGTAATGTTCTGTGTAGTAAGGAGATGGAGATTGTCTGATTCTTTCTCCGTACCGGCAAAGAGAGTACCTGAGTAGCCAAGCTCGGTATATGGGGTCTTGGTGTTGTAGTTCGGGACGGTCGCAGGCGTCCAGCTCCAGCTTTCCTGCGCCTCATAGAATGAGACCTTGTCGGAGGATTTTCTGTTGAAGTAGTTGTAATACTGTACAGGTGAACCGGATACTCCGAGCCAGGTAGCATTGACATCCTTACGTCTGAATGGGAAGTCATAGAACCTGTAATTGGCCGTAGTGTCTTCCAGGGATATGAAGTCGAGTTTGTGGAATTCCCTGTCGTGAGTCCAGCGTACCATTCTCTGATACTGAAGGCTGTCAGGGAAGGCAAAGGTCTCCAGAATGCGCGGTTTCTCCTTGAGGATGCTGTCCTTCCTTTCCTTCTCCTTTTCCTTCAAAGCCTGGGCTGCATTTGATTCGCGCAGTTTCTGCTGAGCCTTCTGTTTCTTGTCGTAGAGTTTGCGTTCCTCCTTGCTCAGGCCATTGTACCATTTCTCGAAAGCAATTCTGGCGGCAAGGATGGAATCCGCCTTGTACAATGAGTCCAAAAGTGGCCAGTCCAGGGAGTCACCGGCAGCTTTCAGCGAGTCCCTGACCTGAATGTGGGTAAGCGAGTCCCTGAGAGCGACGTAATACTTATATCTGAAAGGATCGGTATATCTGAGCGAATCCGGAGCGACAATAGTATCCCTTGCACTTAATGAGGGAAGGGCAGAGGTCGCTTCTTTCAGGGAATCTGCAAAGTCGCTGTCGGTCCCGTCAATGAACAGACTGTCAGTGATGGACTCCTTGCTCATCCTGTAGTCCTCGGCTGTCCATCTGCTTTTATACCCGGGAGTAGTGTAGATCACTGTATCGGGCTTTTCGGCAATGGCTTCAACCTTCGCCCCCAAAAGACGTTCGTTCATTTCCACCTTCGGACCGAGCGCGAGGGCTGACGCGGAGGTAAAAATGACCACCGTGAGAGGGAACCATATTCTGGACAACAATTTCTTCATAACGTGCAACTTGCAAAGTTAACCTTTTTTTAGGAAACTATTGGGAAATATTGCTTATTTTCGTATTCTTAATCAATATTATGGACAATTTAGCACTTTTATACCGCTCTCACACGGGCTTTGAACCTGAAAGGATTACGGCATTGTCTCCTTCGGGAAGCAGGAGAAAATACTACAGAATGCAAGGCAAGGGAGGCAGTTTCATAGCCGTCGAAGGAACAGACAGGGAGGAAAACGCCACTTTCATTTATCTTGCTTCCCACTTCCGTTCCAAGGGCTTGAACGTACCAGAGCTCTTGGCCCTCAGTCAGAACGGAATGGACTATCTTCAAGAGGATTTGGGAGAAAAGACTCTTTTTGAACTTCTCGCTCCCTCCAGGTTGAAAGGACAATATACTTCTGAGGATGAGGCTCTTCTGTGTAAGGTGCTGTCTTTGCTTCCGGCCATTCAGTACAGGGGTGATGAGGGCCTCGACTATGGAAAGTGCTATGCTGTTTCTTCCTTTGATGCCAGAACCGTCGATTTCGATCTCAATTATTTCAAATACTGCTTCTTGAAACCCTCGGCTCTGGAATTCAATGAGCTTCGCCTTCAGGATGATTTTGACCGTCTTAAATCTGATCTGCTCTCTGTTGGCAATGACTGCTTTATGTACAGGGATTTCCAGTCGAGAAATGTAATGATTAAGGATGGTGAGCCGTATTTTATTGATTTTCAAGGAGGTAGAAAAGGTCCTTGCCATTATGACCTGGCTTCATTCGTCTGGCAGGCGCGTGCTGCCTATCCGGAAAGCCTTAGGCAGAAGATGGTTGATGCCTATCTGAAAGGCCTGTCGGAATTCAAGACCGTCGATCGCAGTACCTTCCTTCAGGAATTGCGCATCTTCGTCCTTTTCCGTATGCTTCAGGTTCTGGGCGCTTACGGTTTCCGCGGCCGGATTGAAAGGAAAGCCCACTTCCTTGCGAGCATTGCTCCGGCCATTGCCAATCTCGA
>JAQXOE010000063.1 GCA_029098505.1 Bacteroidales bacterium | reverse complement strand
TAATGAGGAGTTATCAGCTTGGAACACCGAGCGTAATACCGCACAGAGAGGTGTCAATTGGCAGTTCACGACCGCCGATGCACGAATCAAGCTGAAGCATCTCTATCCTATATTGAACTTTTAAGTGTTACAAAGTACTAGGCTTTTTTTTATTGTACAAATGTAGTATTTTTTGTTTATATGGCGAATGCGCAGATATTGTCAGTTTGACAAGCGAACTGTCCGATTCACTTGTTCTTATCATTGATGACGGGAATACAGTCCCAAGGGTTCCGGTTCCAACTTCGAAAGGAAAAGCTCCTGGCGGAACGGTGGAAGCCGTATATGCAGAACCTGGACACGATGTACACGGATGCGATCTGCTATGAGAGCGATATGAGGTATCCGACGGACCCGAAGCTGTTGTGGGAAGGGATAGAGAAGAGTTACGAGACGATGTGCGAGTTGAGCAAGAGGCTGGGACCAATCGCTGCCTCGCTCAAAACGAAAACATTAAACGACAATCCCTAATATAAAAGAACTCTAACTCTTTGATTTGCAATCATCTAAGAATAAAAGCTCTATTTGTGCGGGCGAAGGGACTCGAACCCATACGCACGAAGGCACCAGATCCTAAGTCTGGCTTGGCTACCAATTACAACACGCCCGCTCCTTAATATGTCCGACAAAGATAGTGATTTTAGTGAATAATCCAAAGATGCGCCTCCTGATTCTTGGAAAAGGAAGAGGGTGACTGAAAGTCGACAGACAGACAGTCACCCTCTTTAGGGATATGCAATCTTTGAATTACTGCTCTTCCATAGTGCGGAGACGCTGAACATAGACAGCCTTCTCGTGCGCAACTCTCTTTCTTGCAGAAGGCTTCTCGAAGTTCTTGCGTGCGCGAAGTTCACGGATAGCACCGGTCTTCTCGAACTTTCTCTTGAATTTCTTAAGAGCTCTTTCGATGTTCTCGCCTTCTTTGATAGGAACTATAATCATACTTTTATCACCTCCTTTTTATTTCGCGGGTGCAAAGGTAGTGAAATTTTCCTCTTTTTCAAGCATTTCCACGATTTTTTGCATTCCTGAGGTGGCGTTTTCCCTTATGTGGACTATCCTGCGGTCCGAGAGCTTGAGTTCAGCAGGATCTATGATGAATATGGGAGTGTCGTTTCCTGCATAGCGGTACAGACTGGCTGCGGGATAGACCTGGAGGGAGGTCCCGACTATCAGGACCATATCTGCCTTGGAAACGATTTCGATGGCCCGTTCAATTTTTGGTACAGCTTCACCGAAAAAAACGATGTGTGGCCTGAGCTGTGAACCATTGGGGGCCTTGTCCCCCAAACATACCTGGTCATAGCCTATGTCGAAAACTTCACTTTCGCTGTAATCCCTGTCGTAGCGTCCGTGTTCAGGACGAACCTTGGTCACTTCTCCGTGGAGATGTATGACTTTGGAACTTCCGGCCCTTTCGTGGAGATTGTCAACGTTCTGGGTTATGACACTGACGTCGTATTTATCTTGAAGTGAGGCAATTGCCCTGTGAGCAGCATTCGGTTTTACATCCTTCAATTTGCTGCGCTGCATATTGTAGAAGTTTAGTACCAGTTCGGGATTGCGCATCCATCCTTCGATGGATGCAACCTCCATCGGGTCATAATTGTCCCAAAGTCCTCCGTTGTCCCTGTATGTTCCAAGACCGCTTTCTGCGCTGACTCCGGCGCCGGTGAGAACTGCTATACTTTTCTTCATAATGTTTTCTTTTATTTGGTCGGCATTTTGAAATAATCCCTTCTTACCCAGAATTCGAACAGGGGGTCGAGGAGCATAGGCTCATCCTTTTCATTGAAAGTGATGATTTCTTTCTTGCAAAGGGCGTCTTTCAGCCTGCGGACATTCGCCGAGGAGTTGAGCTTGTATTTGCTGATTACGTCGCTTGTGCTGAACTTGGTGTTTCCGTCAAGTATGGCCTTCAGCATACTGACCTGGTAGGTGGTGAGGTCGTTCATAGTGGCTACAAAGCGCGGCTCGTGTATTGCCACAAGCATTGAAAGCGCTTCCATTAGAACGTTTTCCATTATGTAACCTTTTGATAAGGAGTCACTTATGGCTGCAAAGTGATTCATGTACCAGAGCTGTCCCCTGAAGAGTCTCGCAGCTCCCGTGAGAAGGTCGCGGTCAATGACCTTGCCGCTGGCCAGGAAGCCCTTGGTGATGTGTTCGACGCTCTCCTTGTCCTCTACCGGCCTGAGCTCCAGTCTGTTGACCTGACGATAGAAGTAGCGTTTGTGCTCGAAGATGTACTTCATGGCATTGACCATATTGCCACAGAAAATGAAGGAGCAGGATTGGTGGCCGGCCTCACGCATCTCCTTCATCGTCTTTTCGAAGATGCTGCAGACCTTGTCCCCGTCCTCCGTCAGCATTATGTTCTGGAAGTCATCCAGGATGATGACCAGATTGGCACCGCTCTCTTCAGCGAGCAGATACGGCAGTCGCAGCACGGCCCGAATGTCATTGTCGTCAATGTCCCAATTGAGCGACAATATTTCATCGAGTTCGGAGAAGGCTTTCTGGTCGAAGATGAAATGAGTTCCCTCCAGATGCCTTTCAACGATGGTGGAGTATTCGCCCGGTGTGGTGGCCACAGCACGTATGGCCGCGGTTCCGAACTGCTTGAGGAAGCGGCTGATGGTTCTGGTGCTGAGAAGGCTGAGTTCGCCGATATTGAAGCGGCTGCCCTGTATCCTCATATTAAACAGGGTCTGCTGGATGACGGATGTCGTGCCTGTCTTGGGGGCTTCATATATGCTGACGCTTTCTCCGCTACTGATCAGGTTGGCGAGTATGGTCGTCTCGGCCTTTCTCCCGATAAAGTTCTTGCCCGTGACGTATTTGTTGTAAATGAACGCAGAGTCCATACTTTTAACATTTTTGTTTCGGTGCAAAAATAAGAAAATATTTGGCAGAATGAATGAAAAAAGTTAATTTTGCAGTCCGAAATTTTTTATGACCGCTAAGCCATTGAAAAAGAGGTGTTTTATGACATCCGCTTACGGTTGGAACTTTTAAATAAGTTTTTTTATATGTACGCTATCGTAGAAATCGCTGGTCAGCAGTTCAAGGTAGAGGCTGGCAACGAAATCTTTGTGCAGAGGCTCGCTGACGCCAAAGGTGCTGACGTAGAGTTCAACAAGGTCCTTCTCGTGGCTGATGACGCTGCAGTGAAGGTAGGAACTCCTTACGTAGAGGGTGCAGTAGTGAAGGCTACTGTTATCGATGATGATGTAAAGGCTGACAAGGTGCTTGTATTCAAGAAGATCCGTCGTAAGGGCTTCCAGAAGTGCAACGGTCACCGTCAGAAACTTACCAAGATTAAGATCAACGCTATCGCTTAATTACTAAAAAGGAGAACAAACTATGGCACATAAGAAAGGTCAGTCAAGTTCAAAGAACGGTCGTGAGTCACAGAGCAAGCGCCTCGGACTCAAGAAATTCGGCGGTGAGGTAGTTAAGGCAGGCAACATCATCGTACGTCAGAGGGGTACAGTTCACAACCCTGACAGAAATGTAGGTATGGGTAAGGATCATACTCTTTATGCACTTGTTGATGGTACTGTAAAGTTCACCAAGAAGAAGGCAGACAAGTCCTACGTATCGGTTATCCCATTTGAGAACTAAACTCGGAGGGTTTGTAAAAAGAATAAAGAGGATTCACTTCGAGTTTGTTGTGAGTCCTCTTTTTTTATTCGGACGTTAATACATTATATACTATGTTGACACTAAAAGTGCTTCGGGAGAATCCTGAATTCGTAATCTCGAGGCTTGCAGTTAAAAATTTCGATGCACGGGAGATTGTGGAGAGCATACTTGCCCTCGACACTCGCAAACGCGCTCTTCAGACAGAGAGTGACAATATCGTTGCTCAGCAGAAGGTCAAGGCGGCTGAAATCGGAAAGCTTATGAAGGCCGGCCAGAAGGAAGAGGCTGAAGCGGCAAAGGCTGCCGTTGCAGAACTCAAGGAAAGATCAAATGCACTGCTTTCAGAAGGGGACAGGGTAGGAAAGGAACTTGAGGACAAACTGGTCCTTTTGCCTAATCTTCCTTGCAGCATAGTCCCTGAAGGAAAGGGCGCCGAGGACAATCTCGTTGTGAAGATGGGCGGTCCTGAGGTGACTCTTCCAGCCGATGCTGTTCCACATTGGGAACTTTGCAAGAAATATGATATCATAGATTTTGACCTTGGTGTCAAGATTACCGGTGCGGGTTTCCCTGTTTACAAGGGCAAGGGAGCGAAGCTCCAGAGAGCTCTTATCAACTTCTTCCTTGATTGCAATACCGCAGCTGGATACAAGGAGGTGGAGCCGCCTGTGATGGTGAACCAGGCTTCAGGTTTCGGTACTGGACAGCTTCCTGACAAGGAGGGCCAGATGTACCACGCTAACCTCGATGACTTCTATATGGTTCCTACAGCCGAGGTCCCTGTAACCAATATTTTCCGTGATGTCATACTCCAGAATGACCAGGTCCCTCAGAGGCTTACAGCCTATACCCCTTGTTTCCGCCGTGAGGCCGGTTCGTACGGAAAGGATGTACGCGGCTTGAACCGCCTGCACCAGTTCGACAAGGTGGAGATAGTTCGCGTGGAGAAGCCTGAGGATAGCTATGCTGCTCTGGATGAGATGGTTGCACACGTCGAGAGCATAGTCAACAAGCTCGGCCTGAAGTATAGGATACTCCGTCTCTGCGGCGGAGATATGTCCTTCACTTCAGCCATTACCTATGACTTCGAACTCTGGAGCGCTGCTCAAGGCCGTTGGCTTGAGATTTCGTCTGTTTCCAACTTCGAGACCTATCAGGCGAACCGTCTGCATTGCCGTTATCGCGATGAAAACGGCAAGACCCAGCTCTGCCACACTCTGAATGGAAGCTCACTCGCTCTCCCAAGAGTCGTAGCCGCTCTTCTTGAGGACAATCAGACCGCGGACGGCATCATCATCCCTGAGGTGCTCCGCCCTTACACCGGCTTCGATAAGATTGACTAAGAACAAAACCATATTGGGAATAGATCCCGGAACCAATATCCTTGGTTTCGGGGTCATTTCTGTTGATGCCTCAGGCCCTCACTATGTGACTATGGGCGTTTTCGACCTGCGAAAGATTGAAGATTCCTTCGACAGGCTCGCGAATATCAATTGCGGCGTGAAGGAACTCATCGCCGTTCATCAACCTGACTCCCTTGCCATCGAGTCTCCGTTTATGGGCAAGAACGCCCAGGTGATGCTCAAACTCGGAAGGGCGCAGGGGGCGGCTATCATTGCCGCGAAGGAAGCCGGAATTCCGGTCTTCGAATATGCACCAAGGAAGGCGAAGATTGCTATCTGTGGCAATGGCGCAGCCTCTAAGGAGCAGGTGGAGGCGATGGTGCAGAAGCTGCTGCGCGTCGAGTTGGCACCCGGGCATCTCGATGCCACCGATGCCCTTGCCATTGCCCTGTGCCATCATTTTCAGTCTTCGGGTCCCGTTTCCGTCGGGGGCGGGCGCAGTTCCTGGGCGAAATTCATCGCCGAAAATCCTGACAGAGTCAAGAAATAGCGTTTTTTTTAGCCTCAGATTAAACTATACGCATCCTTTTCTGTCTAAAATGATGTGTTTCCGATACACGTGCCGATTCTGCTGATGCGCTCCGCGAGAATGCTCAGGGATGACGCTCTTTTTTTTGACAATTATTGTTGGTAAGTTAAATATTATATTCCAATATGAAGAATAGACTCTTTATTGTACTCAGCATTCTGGCTATGTTTTTCAGTACTTTGCCTGCTTTCGCCCAGAGAAACTCACACTCCGTGAAAGTAACACTCCAGGATGCAGCCAGCGGTGAACCCATTGGATTTGCGACCATCTCAGTAACGGCAAAGGGCGCTACCAGCCCGTCGAAGTACACGATTACAAATGAAAAAGGCTCGGGTACCCTCGAGAACGTGAAAGCCGGAACCTATACCTTCAAGGCTGAACTGATGGGATACAACAGTGTTGAAAAGCAAATCACTATAAAGGATGCCGATGTCAATCTCGGTGTTGTCAAGATGTCGGAAGACAAGGAAGTTCTCGATGCTGCCAACGTATCGGCTGTCGGAAATCCGATTATCATAAAGAAAGATACCATCGAGTACAATGCCTCGTCTTTCAAGACCGGTGAGAATGATGTGCTCGAAGACCTCCTCAAGAAACTTCCGGGTGTGGAAATCAGCGAGAGCGGAACCATTACTGCCAACGGACAGACCATCTCCAAGGTTTATGTTGACGGCAAGACCTTCTTTATGGATGACCCTCAGCTGGCCACCAAGAACCTCCCGGCCAAGATTATCAACAAGGTGAAGGTCGTGCAGAAGAAGTCTGACCAGGCTGCGTTTACGGGCGTGGATGACGGTCAGGAGGAAACCATCCTCGACCTTTCCATCCAGGACGGAATGATGAACGGTCTTATGGGAAATCTCAATCTCGGTCTCGGTCACGATATTCCTTCGGAGTCGACCAAATATGACGACTACCGCTTCTCTGACAATGCAATGCTCGCCAAATTCACTACTGACAAGCAGTTTGCGCTTATTGCCAATGCCAACAATGGCAATAATGAAGGCTTCACCAACAGGGGCCGCGGTATGATGGGCGGCGGCGGTGGTGCCGGCGGTGGCAATGGAATCACCACTTCGTATATGATCGGTCTCAACGGCGGCGGCAATTTCTTCGACGACAAGATGGAGGCTATGGGCAATTATGCCTACACCGGCTCGAAGAGTGATGCAATGTCTGAGTCAATGTCAGAGTCTTATTTCGACAGCTACGACCTCTTCAACCAATCTACCAGCCAGTCGCTCAACAATACCTACGGCCACAGGGTCGGTGCGCGTATCGAGCACAGCTTCTCGAAGAATACTTCTATCATCTTAGACCCTCAGATCAGCTTCGGAACAGGCAACTATTCGAATTTCTCGACCTCTCTTCAGGAGAGAAGCGACCTCGATGGCCTTGGAAGCTATTCTGACAGGTACAAGACCAATGAGGGCTTTAGCTCTACTACCGGAGACAACAGGAACTTCTCTGCATCAGGAAATCTCCAGTTCCGTCAGAGGATACTCATCCCTGGCCGTACCTTCACCGCGAGAGCGTCTTTGAGCTACTCAAACAATGAGACCAATGGCTTCACCCAGTCCCTTACCGATATGTACAGGATGGGTGTCCTGAATAATACAAATATCGTCAACCAGCGTACAGAGCAGGTAAGCAAGACCTCTTCGGCATCCATCAACGCCACCTACACTGAGCCTATGGGCAATCACTTCTATCTCGAAGGAAACTACCAGTACAGGTGGAACAGAAGCGACTCGGAGAAGACAGCATTCGACAGCGGTTCCAATGAAGGCTTCGGAATGAATAATATCTTCTATGTCAAGGATGGAGAAGTATACAACGCTGATTACTCCAACTATATCATCAACGAAAACATCAACCAGAGCATAGGAGCCAATATGCTCTACCAGAGCAGCAAGCTCACCGCCCAGGTAGGTGTAAGCCTCAATCCGAACAAAACCCATAACTATACCGAGAAGGGTGATTCATATCAGATTGATACCACCTACAGCGTGCTCAACTGGTCGCCTCAGATTATGGTGAGATGGAATCCAATGCAGAGTTTCTCATCAAGATTCAACTATAGAGGAAACTCCAGCCAGCCTTCGGTTTCACAGCTCGTTCCGGTTCCGGACAATACCAATCCGCTCAGAATGTCTCTGGGTAACCCGACTCTCCAGCCATACTTCTCTCACAATATCAGCGGTGAATTCCGTCATACCAACCGTCAGAAGTTCTCTTCAATGAACTTGAACTTCAGTATGGGCTTTGTACAGAATCCAATATCGAACGTCACTATGATGGATAACCAGAACGTCACCTATACTATGCCGTTCAATGGACCAACCACCAAGAATGCCAGCCTCAACTTCACCGGAAACTGGCCTATCGCCAGGTCAAACTTCTCTATCTCGACTTCTACCCAGGTACGCGGCTCGAATTCTTCTTCATTCCGTGCCGAGAATATGGATATGAACAAGTACTTTGTCAATGGAAACAGAAGTGATTTCAATTATGACCTCTTCCTCCAGGATCATCCAAACCTGGATTCATCAAAGGACTTCCAGAGAACCGACAATAACAACGTAAATTTCTCCGAGAGACTCACTCTTACTTACAGATCCGACAATTTCGAATTCCGTCTCGGTGGAAATACAAGATACGCAAGGAACTGGTACGATGGCTATGTCCGTGACAACCAGCCTGAACTCACTACCTGGGACAATACCATTACCGGCTCCGTTAACTGGACTCTTGACAGGGCGGGACTTACTCTCAAGTCCGATGCGAACTATAAGTGGTATGTAGGATACACCACTCCTATCGAGCCGTCCTGCATCCTGAATGCGGAAATGACCAAGCTTCTCTTCAAAAATAGAGTTACTCTTGGTGTCAAGTGCTATGATATACTCGGTCAGACCAAGACCTTCTCTGTTTCCGATTCTGGTATCATGCACTCGGAGAGCATCAGAAATTCACTCGGCCGTTATTTCATAGTATCCCTTGCTTACCGTTTCGGTACTTTCGGCGGAAACCGTGGTGGAAGCCGTGGCGGCCAGAGAGGAATGGGCGGCAGAATGGGCCCTGGAATGATGGGCGGTCCTGGAATGCCTCCTGGAATGTAATTCAGAAATAAGCATTTTTTCACATATTATCTGTAAGGAAAAGGGTTTGAAAAAGTAATTTTTCAGCCCTTTTCTGATTTTTGATTCCACTTGTATCTTTTTCACAAAACGGCTTTCTACACGTGTAGAAGGCCGTTTTTGTGATTTTTATTGTGAATTGAAGAGAGTTGGAATCGCTGTTTTCCGAAAGTGGAACACGAATCGAGAATCGCTTTGTGAAAGCACGAAATGCATTTTTTTGGATTGTTGATTTGCGCCCATACTTTTGCTCCCGGTTCAGAAAAACGGACCGCAAAACAACAGAGCAATAACAAATTTTAAACATCCGATTATTATGAAACTTTTCGCAAATCTCACAGCAATCATTTCCATCGTTTTCGCATTCTCATCTTGCATCAACGAAGCGTACGACCTCGAGAACCTCAATACAGAGATGAATGTAGTACCTGGAATCACAGTTCCTCTTGACTATGAATTCACCCTCGACGGCGACGCGCTCGGAAGAGGCATCAAGACCAGCAGCATCGAAGCTGGCGATACTCTTACTTTTAATGTAAATAAGACCATCAACTTCGGCGATGTAATGCCTGACATCCTTGATCTGTCAGACGCGTTGGTGGACATCGCGTTCAATGGATACAATACCTTCCCTCTTCACCTTGTAGTAAAGGTCGAGTCACTCGGTTTCAAGGCCCTCAACGACTTTGAACTTGAAATCGGCAGCAAGTCTTCACCTTCGCTTTCAAATGCGCTGATGAGCCTCAGAAGCGCCATCTCAAAGGCAGATGAAGCTACCAAGGCGAAGATAGGTCTCACCATCCTCGTTATCAACGACACTGAGGAGACTGTCAATCTCGACAAGGATATGGTACTTCACGTAGCATCAGAGTCTATCACCTTCACAGAGGGTGTAAACATCAAGCTCTAATCCATATAGGAACGAAGCTAAACAAAAAAGGGAAAATACAATTTTCATAATATAATAATCGGACTAGGAACCGGATATAGGAGAGGATATTTAACGCCAGGGCATAATGACAAGGATTGCATCCGGATCGTGTTTATTGCTCTCATTTCCCAAAGATCCGATGCAAATCCTCTCTTTTACTTCGGTAGAAAAAAGCCGCAATCGTGATGATTCCGGCTTTTTTTCTTTTCTTTGCAGAATAATACTCCTATTTTACAGTGATGAACAGACTTAATAAGCATATTTCTGCCCTTGCATCCGCCTTCTTGCTCATTTCAGGCTTTACTGCCGAGGCTCAGGAACTCAAGACGGCGTTCCTTCTTGATGACTTCCTTTTCAGCTATCGTATTAATCCGGCTCTCCAAATGAAGACCACCGACAATTTTGTCGGTCTGTTTATGGACAATGTCACATTGTCCGCCAATACCAACGTAGGTCTTTCCAGTTATCTTTTCCCTTTTGAAGGAGAACTTCTTACCGGTCTCAATTCAAAGATTCCTGCAGAGACCTTCCTGAAGGGTCTTCCTGCAGAAATCAATGTTACCGGAGGCTTGAATTACAATATTTTTGCTGCTGGCAGGAAGTCAAAGGATGGTCGCAGCGTTTTCACCGCCGAGGTCAATATGCGCAACACCCTGGCACTGTCGATGCCAAAGTCACTGTTCGAGTATCTCAAGTCCGGAGATGATGACAATACTTACTATTTCCGGGATGCCTTCCTTCGCAGCAAAAACTATTTTGAAATCTGTGGGGGCTATTCCAGAAACTTTGGAAAGCTTACTGTAGGTGCGAGCCTGAAAGCTCTTTTCGGCTTTGCTGAAGCCGACGCCAGGATTGAGGAAATGTCAATTGTCTCGGAGAAAGGTGCTGTGACCATCACTGGCATAGGTGACCTTACTATTGCAGCACCGACCATCACACTCATTACCCAGAATGGCCATTACAATTACAAAATCAACAAGAATATGATAAAGTTCTCCGGATACGGGGCTGCTTTGGACCTGGGAGTTACCTATCAGCTTACTGACGAACTGCTGCTCAGCGCCTCTGTCACCGACCTCGGAGGAATTCAGTGGATAAACAGCCAGTACGGTATTATGAACGGGAGCCGTACCAGTTCCGGTACGGAGGTAATCAAGTCGATGAAAGAGGTCTGTCAGTACAATGCGGCGCCACTTGAGGATGAGAAGACTTTCCATATGGTTGACGGCTCAGTCAACCTCGGCGCGAGGATGAGTTTCCCGAGCGTTCCGGGCTTGCTCGCCGGCGCTACGGCCTCTTACAGGTTCGGTGATACCCGTATTGCGGATTTTCGCATTGGTGCGTCATACAAGACCAAAAAAATTGCCAGTTTCGCCACATCTGCGGGCTTGACTTCATTCGGACCTGTACTTGGAGCAATGGCCAATTTCAATTTCAAGGGTATGGCCTTCTATATGGGTATGGATGGTCTCATCTTCGAGATTACACCGCAGTTCCTCCCTGTCAGGAAGGTCAATACCAGTTTCAAGCTGGGTCTTGCTATCAGAAGGTAAGACCGGCAGAACTGGGCCCGCCGGACTCATCGTACTCTCAACTTCTTTCCCAGTCTGAGTATAGTAGTCTCCTTGATGCCGTTCCAAGCGCAAATTTGCCTGACGGTAGTGTGATACTTCATGGCGAGCGCACCAAGGGTATCGCCTGATTTGATGGTGTGATACTGTTTCGCAGCCTCGGCTGCTGCCTTCTTGGCTGCAGCTTCCCTGTCGGCCTCTTCTGCCAGCAGTATCTCTTCCTCTTCATCCTCGCTTTCCGGAATATACTTGCTGTTCGCGTTGAGGTATTTCTTCTTCAGGGTGAACACTCCGCTGCGCAGTATGCCGTTCTCGAAGTCAATAAGCCATTCAGGGTCAAATGCATAGCCCTGATATCTGGTCTCGAAGTGGAGATGCGGTCCCGTAGATCTGCCGGTCGAGCCGCCATTGCCGATGATATCACCGCTGCTCACCCAGTCTCCTTCCTCCACCAGTCTCTTGGAAAGATGGCCGTAGAAGGTTTCAAGTCCGTTGGCGTGGCGGATTACTACCAGATTGCCATAGCCTGAGGTGTATTTTGAAATGCGTACCATGCCGTCGAATGCAGCCCTGATGGGTTCACCCGTCTTGAGCGGCAGGTCGCAGCCTTGGTGCCTCCTCCTGTGGCGGTAACCGAACTTGGAATAGACTTTGGTGGAATAAGGACAACAGAACTGGCTGGTATCATCCACGAGCCAGAGGGTTACTCTATCGGGGAGCGAAGCCAGCTCAGTATGGAAAGGGTCCATATTCTTGTTGTCCCAATTTGTAGTGAAGAATTCGTTCTGCCTGAGCAGGTCGCCATCCTTTACATACTTCCAGGTATTGTCGCTGTACAGTATGAGCTTGATTAACGGGTTGGATGTCTCAAGTGTATCCAGCGGCACTGCATTGTCATTGGCTACCAATGACTTGATTGGTTTCAGCTGGGGCCTTGGAACCAGAAGTTCGGCTCTTTTCAGAGTCATTTCGGGATCACTCTGGGCGTGCAGGGCCCCTGTACACGATATAAGGGCGGCAATTATGCCGGCCAGTCTTCTATTCATCTGTTTTGAGGTTTGGTTTCAGTTCAATTTCTCTATTCTGCGCCGAATTCTATCTTCAGCAAATCCCTGGTTTCTTCCACTTTCTGATGAAGCAGTTCCTCGGAAGAAGCTTCGCAGAGGAAGCGGAGATAAGGTTCAGTGTTCGATGGACGTATATTGAGCCACCAGTCAGGGAATTCTATTCTGTATCCGTCGAAATCCATGAAGGCGGTAGGTGTCTCTTTTGCTGTGAAATGTTCCTTGACAGCATCCATTGCCCCTTGCTTATCCTCGACACGGAAATTGATTTCTCCGGAATTGTCATATTTGACAATGCTCGCGATGGCGCTGGAGATGGTCTTGCCCTCGGCTTTCAGGCGGGCGGTGATATTGAGAACTATCAACGAAGCGAGCAGGCCGCTGTCGGAATAGAAGAAATCCTTGAAATAATAGTGTCCTGCCAATTCTCCTCCCCACAGTCCGTCCAGTTCCCTGAGCTTGCGTGCGGCGAAAGCGCGTCCCACCTTCCAGGTATGCATTTCCACGCCCATTGGCTCGAGGAATTCGCCTACTGCTTTCGAACTGCGTATATCCTGAAGGACCTTGCAGCCCTTTTCTCCCCGCTCGGAAATGAAGTAGAGTCCCATAAGCGCAATTATCAGGTCAGGAGAGATGAATTGTCCCTTTTCATCCACGAACATCACGCGGTCAGCATCACCGTCATAGATTACACCTATATCGGCCCCGCTCTTTTTCACCAGTTCCTCGAGGGGTACTACGTTCTTGTGAATCAATGGATTGGGCTCGTGGTTTGGGAAAGTTCCATCCAGCTCGTCGAAAAGGTAGTGAACCTTGTCCCCGAAAACCTCCTTCGCGAAAAGATTCGCCATTCCGTTCGAGAGGTCCATCGCAATATTGAGCCCGCTGTAATCCTCCTTGTACCTGTTCATAAAGGCAAGATATTCGTCGTGAATGTCCTTTCCGAACACCTGTCCCTTTTTCTCCCTTACAGGCGTCTCCTTACCTTCTTCTATCCATTTCTTGATGGTTGACAGTCCGGCATCATAGCCTACGGCAGCCGCATCCGTGGTGGAAACTTTCATTCCGTTGTATTCACGGGAATTGTGTGAGGCGGTAATCTGAACAGAGGCCTTGAAACCGTAATGGGCCGTGCCGAAGTAAACCATAGGTGTCGAACTGAGGCCGATGTCGTAAACATCAGCTCCTGCATCGGTGATTCCAGAGATCAGAGCGTCGTGAATCTCATCCGATGAGGTCCTGCAATCCCTGCCCACAAGAACTTTGTCTGTGTCGAGGAGTTCAGGAATGAAATATCCTACCTTATAGGCAATCTCCTTGTCGAAATCGACATTATAGATGCCCCTGATGTCGTAAGCGTGGAATGCTTCCATAGTTATTTGATTTTGGCGTTGTAGTGTGGATGTACCTTGCCCTTGGATATGTTCTGGAGTTTCTTGGATATCATCTTCTTCCTGATAGGGGCGACAAGGTCGGTAAAAACGACCCCGTCAAGATGAGAAAGCTCGTGCTGAACCATTCTGGCCGCGAATTTGTCGAAAGTCTCCTCGACCTCGGTGAAATCCTCGTTGTAATACTTGACGGTGATTTTCGATGGCCTGACAACATCAGCATAGACGCCCGGTATGCTGAGGCAGCCTTCTGAATAGCTGCAATGTTCTTCGCTTTCCCAAGTGACTACTGGATTTATCATCACTCTCTTGAATCCGGCCAGATAGTCGTAAACGTCCACCATTCCGGTGCCGTCCACTATTACAGCCCTCTTGCTGATGCCTATCTGTGGAGCGGCGAGTCCGCAGCCGTCAGCCTTCGCCAAGGTGTCCTTCAAGTCGGCAATAAGTGTCTGGATTTCCTCCTTCCGGTTCAGGTCCAATTCTTCAGCTTTGGCTCTAAGTACTTCAGAGCCATAAAGATATATAGCTTGTGTCATAATCCTTTTGATTTTCGGTCCATATAACTCTGCAAAATTATTGCCGCACTTATCCTGTCCACAGAATTTTTGTCCTTCCTGTCCTTGTATTTCATACCTCCGTCTATCATTGCGCGATGTGCCAGAACTGAGGTGAAACGCTCGTCCTCGAACTCGATAGGTACTCCCGGAAAAGCCTTCCTTAGGGCAGGCACAAAGGCATCCACATCCTTTGCTGCCTCGGAAGGACTGCCGTTCAGATTCATAGGATAACCTATCACTATGCAGGTTATGGTCTCTTTTTCCGAGTATTTTTTAAGATAATCTATTATCTTTGCAGAAGGGACAGTGTCAAGTGCTGACGCGAAGATTCCGAGCGGGTCGCTGGCTGCCAGCCCCGTTCTCTTCCGTCCGTAGTCTATGCCTATCAGTCTGTCCATCATTGCAAATTTACGGAAAAAGAATGTCAGAGACAAATAAACATCCCAAAGCCGACAGCTTCCGCCTTTCATTGACGGATGATATCACTCACCGTCGCATATGGGAATATCGTTTCAACAGAACCACTTTCCTGGTGCTGATAATCTCCCTTGTCGTGGTCCTTCTCGGAGGCAGTTTTGCCTTAATAGCCTTCACACCGATCAGAACGGCCATACCGGGCTATCCCGATGCCAGTACCAGAATGGAGGCCGTCCAGAACGCCATTACCATCGACTCGCTGGAGCGCGTCATCACCCGTTGGGAATTCTATACTGACAATCTTGTCAGCGTCCTTGAAGGAGAGGAACCCATACCTGTGGACAGTCTCCTGAAACTCGCCGAAGCCAATGAAAATGCGCTTGCCGAGCCTGAGTATCTCGCGGCAAGAGACTCTGCACTCAGGGAAATAGTGGACAAGTCGGAGCAATTCCGTATCAGTGACAATCAGGAACGCCGCATCCCTATCGAAGGTATGCAGTTCTTCCTGCCTCTCAAGGGCGTCATTATCACCCCTTACGACGAAATACTCCACCCTTCCATCGATATCTCCTCGACATCCGGAACGGTCGTGATGGCGGTGCTTCCCGGAACTGTCATATACGACGGATGGAGCGACACTGAAGGCTATACCATTGCCATTCAGCACAATGATGATATAGTTTCCATCTATAAGAACAATCAGAAACTCCTCAAGAAAAGGGGAGACAAGGTCGGAGCCGGTACATCCATTGCCATTGTCGGCAATTCAGGTGACCCTTCAGACCACCTCCATTTTGAACTGTGGTACAATGGATCTGCAGTCGATCCGTCAGCATATATCAATTTCTAATGGGACAGAAACGCAGAATAGCTATACTTGGCTCCACCGGTTCCATAGGGTCCCAGACCCTGGATGTGGTACGCCAACATCCTGATTTATTTCAAGTTGAACTGATTACAGCGAACAATTCCAGCGAATTGCTCATCTCTCAGGCCAGGGAGTTCGATGTAAACTCTGTCGTGATTTGCAATGAAGCAAAGTACCGCGAAGTGGCAGATGCTCTCCAGCCCGAGGGAATCAAGGTTTTTGCCGGAATCAAGTCAGTCTGCGACCTCGTCACGGGTTCCAATATTGACATAGTTGTGGCTTCGATGGTGGGATTCAGCGGACTCGCTCCGACCATTGCCGCCGTCAAGGCGAGAAAAATCATTGCCCTTGCCAATAAGGAGACCCTGGTCGCTGCCGGCTCGCTGGTGATGGGACTCGCAGAGAAGCACAACGCTCCGATATTGCCTGTCGATTCCGAACATTCGGCCATTTTCCAATGTCTGCTCGGGGCTCAGGGCAATGCTCCGAGGCTCATACATCTGACTGCCTCCGGAGGTCCTTTCCGCACCTGGGAGAAGGACAGGATAGCCGCTGCGACCAAGGATATGGCGCTCAAGCATCCGAATTGGAATATGGGCGCGAAGATTACGATTGACTCTGCCACAATGATGAACAAGGGCTTCGAGGTTATAGAGGCCAAATGGCTTTTCAATCTTGAACCTGACAAAATCAATGTGGTGGTTCACCCCGAATCGATAATCCACTCTATGGTGGAATTCGAGGATGGCGCAGTCATTGCCCAAATGGGCTGTCCGGATATGCGTGAACCCATTCAGCTTGCCCTGTCTTTTCCGGCCAGATTGCCGCTGAACAACAGAAAACTGGATTTTGCGAAGCTGGGTTCCCTTTCTTTCTTCGAACCTGATACTGACAGATTCCCTGCACTATCCCTTGCCTTTGAGGCCATACGCAGGGGTGGCAACATTCCTTGTGCCCTCAATGCTGCCAACGAGGCTGCTGTGGCTGCTTTCCTGCACGACAGGATTTCTTTCTACGATATTTCCCGCATAGTCGAGGAATGTATGGACGGTACATTTTTTGTCGCTGAGCCGGGTATTGACGATATTTTTGCGACCAATGCAGATGCTTTTGAGCGGGCGCAGCGACTGATAGATAAGAAATGATAGTACTCATCAAGACATTGCAGGTCATTCTGGCCTTGTCACTACTTATATTCATTCACGAACTGGGACATTTCACCTTTGCCAAGTTCTTCGGTATTAGGGTGGATAAGTTCTTCCTTTTCTTCGATGCAGGAGGCTTCAAGCTATTCTCGACCAAGGATACCAAATGGTTTGCCAGGCTTTTCCCGAAGATTGCCGCTTCCGACACCGAATACGGCATAGGCTGGCTGCCTCTGGGAGGCTATTGCAAGATATGCGGAATGATTGACGAGTCCCTGGATTTGGACCAGCTCAAACAAGAACCCAAGCCTTGGGAGTTTCGTACCAAGAAGGCCTGGAAGAGGCTCTTGGTGATGGCTGGAGGCGTGATGTACAATTTCATCTTCGCCATCATAGCCTATAGCTGCATACTCGGAATTTGGGGCCAATCCTATTTCCCCAATGAGGACAATGCCATCTATGTCAATGACTTAGCCTACGATATGGGCTTCCGCAACGGAGACCGCATACTCTCCTTCGACGATTATGTGCCCGAGAATTTTAACTCTCTCCAGGCGGATCTGGCGAGACGTTCAGTGCACAAGGCTACGGTCCTCAGAGGCTGCGATACACTCGATCTTTATATTGACCAGTCAATGATAGGGGAGGTGCTGAATACCCCGGGGATGTTTGATCTTGCCGTGCCTTTCACCGTAGACAGCATTGATATCTCCTCTCCGAACAAGCTTCTGCGCAAGGGGGACAAAGTGCTCAGCCTGAACGGTATCACAGTACCTTATGTTCAGGATTCGCGCCAGGTGCTCGCTGAACTTGCCGGAACTATGGCCGAGGCCAGCGTTCTGCGCGACGCTGATACCCTGACTGTTCCCGTACAGGTTGACTCCATCGGGCGTATAGGTGTTTATTTGGCAATGCCGCCGTACAGCCAGAAGGAATACGGCTTCTTCTCATCTATTCCGGCGGGAGTAAAAATGACCTTCTCTGCCATCGGCAGCTATCTGCAGGATCTAAAACTCGTCGCCACCCCGAGAACCCAGGCCTATAAGTCTGTGGGCAGTTTCATTGCCATAGGTCAGGTCTTTCCGAGTGCCTGGGACTGGTATCAGTTCCTCCAGATTATTGCCCTGCTCAGCATTATGCTTGGAGTGATGAACCTCATTCCTATTCCGGGTCTCGACGGCGGTCACATCCTGTTCACCCTGTTTGAAATGCTTACCGGCCGCAAGCCAAGTGACAAGTTCCTGATGGTGGCGCAGATGATAGGAATGCTCCTGCTCTTCGCTCTGATGTTCCTGGCTTTCGGCAATGATATCGGACGTCTTTTGAAATAATCGGTTTTTTTCTGTATCTTCGTGAAAATCGACATATTACGAACAAAATTATCAATCACTTTGCATATGAAAGGAATAAAATCACTTCTGCTTGTTTTTCTCGCATCGTTTGCCCTCGCATCCTGCGGAAACGGCAATACGGCCAAGGCCCTTCTCCCGAAAGTCAGCGGAAAGGCCGGAGAGGTCGTCGTTGTCATTGAAAAAGCCGATTGGGATGGTGCTCTCGGCAATGAAGTGCGCGATGTGCTCGCCTGCGAGTGCGATTGGCTGGTGCAATCAGAACCGCTCTATTCCCTTGTCAATGTCCCGCCAGGAGGCTTTATCGACCTGTTCAAATATCATAGGAACATCGTTGCGTTCAATATTGACCCGCAGATTGTCAAGCCTGGGCTGGTCTATAAGACTGATGTTTGGGCAAATCCTCAGGTTGTGCTCCAGATAAGTGCACACAGTTCGGATGAGGCTCTGGAAATATTCAAGGAGAACGAGGAAGTGATAGTCAGCTCCATCGAACAGGCCGAGCGTGACCGTGTCATACACAATACTATGCTCTATGAGCAGCGTGACCTCTTTACCACGGTTTGTGACGTTATGGGTGGCTCGCCCCATTTCCCTTCTGGTTACCGTATGAAACTGAAGAAGGATGACTTTATATGGATTGCGGATGAAAAGCCGAACAGTTTGATCCAGGCTGTTTTTGTGTACAAGTATCCTGTCCCTGAGGGAGATGTCTTCACTGCGGATGCCATCATTGCCAAAAGAAACGAGTTCCTTAAGGCCAATGTTCCGGGAATGTTCGAGAATACTTATATGACCACATCGGACTATTTCCCTATCACAGTCGAGTATATCAAGTACAAAGGACGTGAGTTCGCCCAGACACGAGGCTTTTGGGAAGTGTACAATGATTATATGGGCGGTCCTTTCGTTTCGCATACCTTCTACAATCAGGATGGAAGTGAAATGATTGTGCTTGAGGCCTTCGTTTATGCTCCTAAATATGACAAAAGGCAGTATCTTCGTCAGGTTGAATCATTACTTTACTCATTTGAGTGGAAAAAGTAGTGAAAAATATTTGTTTCTTTGAAAATAATCCGTACCTTTGCGTTCCATTCGTGAAATACGGATGCGATTTGGTGGGTTCGTATAACGGCTAGTACTCGGGATTTTCATTCCCGCAATAGGAGTTCGATTCTCCTACCCACTACTAATAGTTAAAAAAATATTAATAATGGCAAATAACGCATCTGCAGAAAAGTGCATTCGCCAGAGCGAAAGGCATAGATTGCATAATAAGTATTATGCAAAGACGACACGAAACGCGATTCGTGCTATAAGAAACACCAAAGACAAGGCTACAGCAGAAGCCAATGCCCCTAAGGTGTACGCAATGATTGACAAGCTCGCAAAGATTGGTCTCATCCACAAGAACAAGGCTTCAAATCTCAAGAGCGGCATTCAGGTTTACATCAACAAGCTTTCATAAGTTTGAGATACTTAAGAGTTGCAGCGGCAACTCTTATTTTTTTCGAGAAGTAGCGCAGTTGGTAGCGCACTACGTTCGGGACGTAGGGGTCGGGCGTTCGAGTCGCCTCTTCTCGACACAAAATCAAGAGGGTGACTAAAAGTCCAAAATGGCTTAGAGGTCACTCTCTTTTTTTGTCATTATGCCTTCGTGCGTCGGCTGCTCTCGGCTCACGTGCAAAACCCTGTGTTTGAGTAAATGAAAAAGTATGTACCTTTGAAGGAGGATTTAAAGGTATATACATATGTCTGATACATTGTCAATTTATCAGTCCCTGGCGAGACTGATGTTCCCGGAAGGTTTGTT
>JAQXOE010000062.1 GCA_029098505.1 Bacteroidales bacterium | reverse complement strand
AATTGATGAATTATGGCAAAGAAAACTACAACATCCAAAAGAGTTGTCAAGGTTGAAGCTTATGGCGAGGCTCATATTTCATCAACCTTCAACAATGTGATCGTTTCCCTTACCAACGCTCAGGGACAGGTCATCAGCTGGGGCTCAGCCGGTAAGTGCGGCTTCCGTGGCTCCAAGAAGAACACCCCTTATGCAGCCCAGATGGCCGCTGAGGATGCTGCAAAGACTGCTTTCGATGCAGGTCTTCGCAGGGTTAAGTGCTATGTTAAAGGTCCTGGCGCTGGTCGTGAATCAGCAATCCGTACCATCAACAACGCAGGCATCGCAGTTACCGAGATTATCGACGTAACCCCTATGCCCCACAACGGATGCAGACCGAAAGGCCGTCGTAAAGTTTAATTTTTAATGATTTAGATTACTATGGCAAGATATACAGGTCCCAGCACCAAAATCGCCCGTAAATTCGGCGAGCCCATTTTTGGCTCAGACAAATATTTCGAGAAGAGAAACTACCCTCCGGGACAGCACGGACTGGCCGCCAAGAGGAAGAAGACCAAGGATTACTCAATCCAGCTCAAAGAGAAGCAGAAGGTTAAGTATATGTATGGTGTGCTCGAGCGTCAGTTCCACAACACCTACGTAAAGGCTTCCCGTCTTGAGGGACAGAAGGGTGAGAACCTCATCATTCTCCTTGAGAGCCGTCTTGACAACATCGTTTACCGTCTTGGAATCGCTCCTACCCGCGCTGCTGCACGTCAGCTCGTATCTCACCGCCACATCACTCTGAACGGAGAGGTATGCAGCATCCCTTCAGCCCAGGTGAAGCCCGGCGACACCATCGCTGTAAGAGAGAGGTCAAAGAGCCTTGAGGTCATCCAGAACAGCGTAGCAAGCGTTACTAAGTACTCTTGGCTCGACTTCGACACCAAGACTCTCGTAGGTAAGCTTCTCAACCTGCCCACCAGAGTTGAGATTCCTGAGAACATCAACGAGCAGCTCATCGTCGACCTCTACTCCAAGTAACATTTAACACCGATAAATATGGCAATCTTAGCATTTCAGAAACCTGACAAGGTCATCATGCTCGAAAACACCGACACTGTCGGCCGTTTCGAATTCCGTCCTCTTGAGCCGGGATACGGTCAGACTATCGGTAACGCTCTTCGTCGCATCCTGCTTGCCTCCCTGGAAGGTTTTGCTATCAGCCAGATTCGTATCAGCGGTGTCGACCAGGAGTTCGCAACTATTCCTGGCGTCATTGAGGGAATGCAGGATATCATCCTGAACCTCAAGCAGGTACGTTTCCGTCGTATGGTTGAATCCACCGACACTGAGACAGCAAACATCATCATCAGCGGTAAACAGGAGTTCACGGCAGAAGATATCTCCAAGGGATTGTCTTCCTTTATGGTGTTGAATCCGGATCTCCACATCTGTTCACTTGAGCCTTCAGTAAAGCTTGAGCTCACCCTGACTATCACCAAGGGCCGCGGATTTGTTCCCGCCGAGGAGCTCAGGGACGAGAATACTCCTATCGGAACCATCCCCGTGGATGCCATCTACACTCCTATCCGCAAGGTGAACTGGAGCGTCGAGAACTACCGCGTGGAGCAGAAGACCGACTACGAGAAGCTCATCCTGGAGGTCGTTACAGACGGTTCCATCACTCCCGGTGCAGCTCTTCACGAAGCAGCCAACATCCTTATCTACCACTTCAGACTGTTCACCGACGACAAGAAAATGTCTGTCGAGGATCCTGTCGAGCCGGAGACAAAGGAGCTTGACGAGGAGTCACTGCGTATGAGACATCTTCTTCTGACCAAGCTTTCTGACGTAGGTCTTTCCGTACGTGCATTCAACTGCCTCAAGGCCGCTGAAATCGACACCTTCGCCGACCTCGTTTCATACTCCCGTCAGGAGTTGATGAAGTTCCGCAACTTCGGTCGCAAGTCTCTCAATGAGATTGACCTTCTTGTGGACAAGATGAACCTCACATTCGGAATGGATGTTTCCAAGTATAACATCAAAGTGGTAAAAAAAGAAGTTTAAAAGATGAGACACAATAAAGCAATCAATCATCTTGGTCGCAAGAGCGGACACCGCAAGGCCCTGCTTTCCAATATGGCTACTTCTCTTATCCTTCATAAGAGAATCACCACCACCGTTGCCAAGGCAAAGGCCCTCAAGAGCTATGTAGAGCCGCTTATCACCAAGTCAAAGGAAGATACGACCCACAACCGCCGCGTCGTATTCAGCTACCTCAAGAACAAGGAGGCTGTATCTGAGCTCTTCCGTACCATCGCACCCAAGGTGGCAGACCGTCCCGGCGGATATACCCGCGTGCTTCACGTAGGTTTCCGTAAGGGTGATGCAGCCGAGATGGCTCTTATAGAGCTTGTTGACTTCAACGAGGCAGCTCTTGCAAGCGCACAGAAGTCAGCCAAGAAGACTACCCGCCGCAGCCGCGCAAAGAAGGCCGAAGCCGCTGAGGCTCCTGCCGTCGAGGCACCTGCAGCTGAGAGCGCAGCAGCCGAGACTCCCGCAGAGTAGTATTACTCAAGCATAAAGGAACAGGTCGGACAGTTTTTACTGTTCGGCCTGTTTGCATTATGACTCTTTTTGAATAATGCTAATTTCCAAGTCTTAGGACAATTATTTGAAAAGATACGGAAAATAAGTATATTTGCACTCTGTCTTCCAATTGCTTGCCCGAGTGGCGGAATGGTAGACGCGATGGACTCAAAATCCATTGTCCCTTAAAGATGTGCCGGTTCGAGTCCGGCCTCGGGCACTTAGCCGTCCTTTCCGGGGCGGCTTTTCTATGCTCTCACCTCCTTGCTGACCCTTTTGTAAACATAGAGGATTGCAGGCACAAGGAATACACAGGCGGCAAGCCA
>JAQXOE010000061.1 GCA_029098505.1 Bacteroidales bacterium | reverse complement strand
TAATGAGGAGTTATCAGCTTGGAACACCGAGCGTAATACCGCACAGAGAGGTGTCAATTGGCAGTTCACGACCGCCGATGCACGAATCAAGCTGAAGCATCTCTATCCTATATTGAACTTTTAAGTGTTACAAAGTACTAGTGAACCAAATTTGTTTAATTATTAAAATTTATTCGTATCCAAAATTTTTAGTGGACACTCATGATTAAATCTATAAAAACAATATTCAGAATTATTTCAAACTTGAATAAAAGTCCTCTTTTTGCTTGTTGAATGTTTCAATATATGCCTGTACCATATCAACATTTGGGAGTTCTGGCACAGAAAATCCATTAGATAAAGTCTTGTATGTTTCCTTTAGTGAGTCTTTTAACGCATAATAGTAATACACATCAAGACCTTTCTTTACAAAATCCTTTTTCTTTGCGTTAAGCTTAAAACCTTTTGGACTAAGGTCAACTGAAGAATACATAATATCTAAGAACGCCTTCGCCTCTGGAGTACCTGAAATTTCAGAAATTAGCTCTGCCATTTCAATCTTTTTTTCACCATTTGCTTTCTTATATTTATCTTTAGCAAAGCAAGTGAAAGAAGAAATAACAAAAAATAATAAGATTAATTTAATTACAAAAGTTTTCATACAATATAAATTTATAGTAATTAATCATTATTTCTTAAGACTCCTATCCAAGCACATTTACCACCATTCGAGTCTGTGGTTTGATATTTAATTGATGCATAACAGTTAGATGTCATCATTGGCACATATAAGTCACCCATACCTACCCTCATTTGTACACAATCTCCTGTTGCGTGCATTATAACAAAATGAATTGCGGCTGGAGCCGCAGATATTATGTTGCAATTTGCTCCTTCCATATTATATGGAGCGAAAAAAGAATCCACATCATAACTCTCTCCATTTGTTGTATCAAGCATACCATGAGGAGGTTCAATTACAATATCGTAATTGCTTGGAATATCTAAATCTTTAACAAGTTCAAGATTGATCTCATCAAGGCTAGATTTTGTTTCTACTATATATTCATTAATGTAGGAATTAACATTTGAAATATTAGATTTAAACAAATCTATGATTTCCATGTCATAACCATTATCTAACAGATATTGATCATCTGCTGATAAAACAAGTGAATTGTTCTCAATAGTAACATAATTTGAGAATAGTTCTTTACAAATAGAATTAATCTTTACGTCATCAAGAACATCTAGTTCATCAGACATGTCTGATGAACACGCAAATAACATAAAAACAGATGAAATTGAAATTAAAAATTTCATTAATTTAGTGATCGAGTACATAACTTTTAGATTTTCCCTAATTAACGAATAAATTTTCTAATTATCAATAGTACTGATGCGTTAATTTTTTAAAATAAAGTTAGTTCATTGACATCCTGATTTGTAGTGAGCGGTTGTTGCTCTGTTACGAGGCCCTTCGGATCCTTCTTGGTCAAGGCGGATCACTGATTAACATCCTGATTTCCGATATGGAATAAGGGCTGTTGTAAGCGGCTTTGATTCTGGCAAGCAGAAGGTACGAACAGATTGCAATCCAAAGGTGAGTTTTCACTGCGTTCTCGGAACATCCAAGCAGGTGCTTCACAGTGAGGTTCTGTTTTATGAGTTTGAAGAACGACTCCACGTCCCACCTGTGACGGTAAATATTGGCTATCTCCAGACCGTTAAGTTCGAGTTCATCAGTCATCTTGCTGATAAAGGTTAGGATTTCTCCTGTTTCCTTGTCGCAATACTTGATGAGCCGCAGTTCCTTCGAGTATAGTTTGCTTGATTTGACGCCCGTGAGTCGGATTAAATGGTCTTCAAGAAGTCCAGTGGAAGTGTCTATATTATAACAACTTGATACAATTTCACACTTCATATTGTCTTTGGATCTTGTTACAAAGTATGCTTTTTCTGCATCGATGCGAGCAAGGGCTTCGAAGTCAATATAGGCCTTGTCCATTGTGTGGATGGCATTCGGCACTACATCTAGTAGATCCAGAGCATTGCTGTCCTGGCATCTTCCGTCTGTAATATGAATGAAGACAGGAATACTACCACGGAGATCGATGACTGTATGCATTTTGACTGCACCTTTGCTGTATTTTCCTATAGCCCAATCCAACAGCTTTAAGCTGCATGAGATCGTTGTGACCGTCGAGTCCAGGCTGAACTCCCCATATCTATCCATCAGGATAAATCTCTGGGACCCTTGTCTGGATGATCTTTATCGGCTATATTCGCTGTGAATCGTCGCCTATTTGTCGGTAGAGAGTCAATAGTTCTCCCTGATAAGAGAGACAAGCACTTGATAGAGAAAAATATAGGGTAATGACATTGATAGTCTCTTTTGGGACCACGCTTCCAAGGAAAGCGACCGATAAGTGATTATTGGCCGCTTTCGTCATTTATATATCTGTTTCGAAGGCTCTACGGCTTGTCTGCAAGCTGCTTTTTCGAATGGAGAAGTGCCACCACATCCCGCCCGCAGCAGCAAAGCCGCAGCAACTCCTTGGCTTAAAGCTTAAAGCTTGGCATCAGCTGAAGTTTGTGCAGGTTGGCACGATGCATACGTTCGATTTTGTCCACCTTTAAACCCTCTTCAGGATTGTTGTGAACATAACCCTCCGGAACTTTCCCGCAGCGTATGTACTCGTCCAGTTCAGCATAGGTGAAGCCTATCTTCACCTCGTCAGGACAGCTGTGAGGCAAGCCGTCGTCAGGTGTTTTGTGAACCCATTCATATGGAAGACCCAGATAGTCTCCAATTGCCAATACTTCCGTTACTGTCAGATTGGCGAGGATAGAAAAGTCTCCTGCACCGTCCCCGAATTTGGTGGCATAGCCTATATAGTCCTCTGAAAGATTGCAGGTGTTCACGACTCTGGCATTATTGCTCTGGCCTATGGCATAGAGAGTTGCCATACGGACTCTCGGAGGTATGTTGGTGATGCTGGCGTGGCTAAGTTCGGCCCCTGCATCGGAAATGGCCGCAACGAGCTCACTGCACGCCTTGCCGATATTGACCGTGTACATCTTGATGCCGAGGGTTGAGCATATGCTGTCCGCCTCATTCAGTGACTGGCTTCCTTGGGGCATTGACACTCCGATTACACGCTCCGGTCCGATTGCCCTGGCGAGTATGGCTGCAGAGACAGTGGAGTCCTTGCCACCGCTCATTCCCAAAATTGCCTTGCTTTCCGCGCCTGCCTGAGCAAAATAGTTTTTCACCCATTCGATGACCGCTTCAGCCGTTTTGGCTGCATCGAAAACATAGTCTTTACTTTCCATATTACAAACTGTTAAATCACACAAATATAGCATAACTATGCTTTTCCCCGAACATTTACTTGCCTGAATTTGGCTGATGCTAAGGAAGTATTGCCTATCTTTGCATTTCGTTTGTAACCGGGCAGGATATAGAGACAGGCCCTTGAAGACATTAGAAGAAATGAAAAGTTTTGCTGAAGTAAACGAAAGCTACACCCTCGCAGAAGCCATACAGGAGGCCCAGCGCTGCCTCAGGTGCAAGGTACCGCAGTGCAAGCAGGGCTGTCCCATCAACAACGATATTCCCGACTGGATTCACGAATTGCGTAAAGGCAATCTTGGCAATGCCATCCATATAATTCGCGCGAAGAGCAATCTGCCTGCGGTCTGCGGCCGTGTTTGCGGTCACGAAAGGCAATGTGAGGGCGCCTGCGTCCTGAATAAGAGCGGCAAGCACATCAATATTGGAAAGCTTGAGCGCTTTGTTGCGGATTTTGACGCTGAGGCCCACCTGACCCACGAGGAAATGGCACCCAAAACTCGCGGCCGCATTGCCGTAATAGGCTCGGGCCCGGCAGGAATTACTGTCGCCGGTGACCTTGCCCGTGCCGGTTTTGCTGTCGAAATTTTCGAACTGGAGCCTGAACCGGGAGGAATGCTGATGTACGGCATCCCTGAGTACCGCCTGCCCAAGGAAGTGGTGCGCCGCGAAATCCGTCATATTGAAGAACTTGGGGTGATTATCCATTGCAATATACACGCGGGTCTCGATTTCACCGTCGATGACCTTTTCGCCCGCGGCTTCGATGCTGTTTTCCTGGGAATCGGTGCGGGCAAGCCGGGAGAACTTGATGTGCCCGTGAGAGTGGACGGCTCCGATGAGACTATGAGCAGCGCTAACGGTATGCTTGATGTTCGCCACGCTGCCAATTTCCTGCGCCGTGTGATGCTCTACCGTATGGGCCTGATACGGGAGGACGAATTGGACGTCAGAGAGGGTGATAGCGTCTATATTGTGGGCTGTGGCAATACCGCTATTGATGCGGCCCGTTCAGCCCTCCGTTTGGGCGCGAAAATGGTCGAAATCGTGTACCGCAAGGACATTGAGCGTATGCCGGCCCTCCGTTCCGAGTACGAAGATGCAATAAAGGAGGGCGTACGCTTCAGATGGCTGTCGCAAATCGTCGAAATGAGGGTTGATGAGGCCAAGCATCTGCGCGAAATCGTCGTTGAGACCGCCAGTGTCGGTGGCAATGAAATCGTGCGCGAGACTCTTCCTGCCGATAGAGTGCTGATGGCTGTGGGTGCAAAGCCTTCTACTCGCATTGCCAATACAACTGAAGGCTTGACGGCTGACGAGAAGGGCTTCATCCCTACCAGGGAGCTGCCTTATGGAATGACTTCGCGTAAGGGCGTTTTCGCCGGAGGCGATGTTGCGAACCGGCAGGCAACAGTCGTGCATGCAATGAGGGATGCGAAGATGGTTGCCGAAGGCATTGCTAAGTATGTCGATGCGATCAAACTCCTTGAAAGCATCAATAACTGATTTTTCCTGCTCTCATAAAATAAAAGAGGCTGAGCTTGAAGTCCTTTGACTTTTCGCCAGCCTCTTTTTCATTGTGTCCGGGAAGGACTAATCGTCATTCTCGAAACCTGTATAACGCCATCCGGAGATTTTGTATACGGTTCCCGGATTGTCATCGCTGAACTCGATGTTGAACTCGATATAGTCAGCCTTCTGACCACTTGGAGTCTCTGTGCCGTCAACGACTACCTTGCCGTTGCTAACCTTGCAAACGAGCTCTTCATAACCTGCCACGAGATTTCCGGCAGCATCTGCAGAGAAGCTGAGGTTCTCAACATCGCAGCCAACCTTTACCTTGAACTCCCAGAAGTTGCCGAGGTCGTCGATTATCATCTCGTCAGCCTTATTTGCTGAAGTGTTGTATGTGAGCATAAGGATGCGACCGAGACCGTAGCAGTCCTCATAAACATCATCACCGTCAACATAGTCCACCTGGACATACCACTGACCTGCCAGATCCACTGTCTCGGTCATTTCAGGCATCTCCTTCTCGCAGGAAGCGAAGAGAAGGCATGCGAACATTGATATGAGATATACTATTCTTTTCATATTGATTCACTATTTTGACATTGTAATGTGGAATTCCATACCGGAGACATATACTGCGGTGTAGCTGATGGTGCCGTTTGAAACTGTGCCGTCAGCCCAGTCTACAAGAGAGTCGCCCCATCCAGGGATGTAGCTGTCAACAAGCTCGACAACATCACCGCTGACCTTGATGTGTGCCTGCATAGCATAGTTTGTACCGTAACCTGCTCTCTGGCAATACCAGCCTCCGAGGATGTCGTCAACAAAGTAGGTACCGTCTCCGTTAGCGAGGACGTAAATCTGGAATGCTCTGCCGAAAGCGGTCTGGGCGCCATTGTAAAGACGATAGCTGCTTGGGTCAACTGTATAGATACCCTCAACAGGGTCCTCAAAATCGAATACTATTACGGTGCGATTTGCTACTGATGAGAAACCGTCCTCATTCACGATGGAATAAACAACTGAGTAGATGCCTGACTTCGAAGTGTTGACATTGGATTCCACCACTACGTCAGCGCTCACATCCTCTCCGTTGAGAGTGGCGGAGTAGCCCGGCTCTGTGTAGTTTGAGCCCTTGTCAACCAACATTGTGGTCTCTCCCTCAAGCTCGAGGACAGGGTAATAGGTGATTCTGGTGAGGCCTTCTGACTCCTTCGTGCAGCTTGATGCAAGGGTCATCGCAACAACTGCGCCTACTAAAAAGTTGAATATCTTTTTCATTGTCATTGCGTGTTTAATTATTTAGCCCAGAAGATAGGAGTTGTGTATCCAGGGAATTCAGGGCAATTGGTGTTGCGGGAATCTGAACTCTCAGCATATGGGAAGCGCTGGAGAAGGGCATTGTCACCGACCTGACCGAAGGCCATGATAGGAGTGTAGAGTCTGTAAGCAGGAAGCTTGGTGGTCTCTGCCTTGCCACCATCCTTGTAAAGGTCAGTACCCTTGACGTTCGTAGCGAACTGAGGATACTTGAGGCGGCGGAGTTCGCAATAAGCCTCGAACGGATTCACACCTGAAAGGGCAATCCACTTGGCAATACCGATGCTCTCCTTGTAATTGGAAGCCTTGAAAGGATTCAGGGCAATGTACTCAGCTGCACCGTCAACGCCTGCTGATGCGAATGACGCTTCGATAGCCTCTTCGTAGTATGCGGCTGCATTGCCTGCATTGTACTTCGCAGCGTACTCTGCGAGGAAGAACTTGACCTCTGCAAGTGAGAGCAATGAAACAGGCATATCATAGCTTGCTACAGGACGGCACCAGTGACCGGTAGAGTTGTAAGGTGATGCTGCGGTAGAAAAGTTGGTTCCGGAAACGCCACCTTCATACTTGCCTTCGTTGTTCCTTGCGAAGTATACCTCAAGACGAGGGTCGGTGTATACGATGTCACCTTCGCTGTTTCTAACCTGCATACTGTTGATTATAGCTGCATTGGCAATCACATTGACCTGGGTGGAACCTCCGAGGGTGGAGAACTCCTCACCGTAGAAAGGACTCTCCTTTCCTGCTGCCTGCTCCCAGCATCCTGCAACCTCAACATCCGAAGTGATGAAGTTGTTTTCTGCAACGAGGGCGTCGAGTCTTGACTTCACGTCCACATTGTCCATCATACGGACGAGGATGCGGAGTTTGAGAGAGTTGGCGAACTTGATCCATTCTGATGCATTCTTTCCCGGGAAGATAAAGCTCGTGCAAACCAGATCGGCTGGAGACACTTTCTCGAGAGCTGCATCGAGCTCGTCGAGGATGCCTAGGTAAACGTCCTTTCCATCATCATACTTTGGTGTGAGATTGGAGTCGTCGAGGGCCTCTGAATAAGGAACCTCTCCATAGCAGTCAACCAATGCCTGGAAGATGAATGCGCGGACAGTGGTGGCTGCGAGGAACGTACCCCAATCTTCAGCCTCAACTGACTTCTCCTGAACGGTCTTGAGGTTGGTAAGGCCTTTCTGGTAGAGCTGTGAATATGTACCGCTGCTACGGGTTGCTGACATCTCGAACTGTGAATAGTCGAGGTAGTTTGATGTTCCGAACTGATGAGCGTACACCTGGCTGTAGTAACCTCCAACAATGCGGAGATAATCGCCATAGCTTACTGCTGCTGCCATTTCCGCGGCAGGGAAAATCATTGATGAGGTAATGTTTTCAACTGCCGGAGCGTTAGGGTCCGTATTTATATCAAAAAATGATTCGCAGGCTGTAGTGCTCATCAGGAGAGCTACTGCTGAAAAAACTGATAAATACTTTTTCATAATCTGTGTTCTCCTAAATTAGAATTTGATACTTACATTGAGACCGTAGATGCGGTTTGAAGGGTTTGAATAAAGCTCTCCGAACTGTGATGCGAGGTCTCCGTTGCTTGCGTAAGAAGTAGTCTCCGGGTCAATGAAGGTATTGCTTGCTGCTGTCCAGGTGTATACGTTGTTGCAGAATGCAGTGAGTGAAAGACCGGAGAATGACATCTTTCTGAGCCACTTCTTAGGGAAACTGTAGCTGAGGCTTACGTTGCGGAGCTTTGCGAAGCTTCTGTCGATGAGATAGTACTCACCACACTCGTTTGCACCGTAGTCGTTGAACCAGTTCTGAAGCGAGCTGTCATACAGATAGATAGGAGTAGTATTCTCTACATACTGTCCATCCTTCTCCACAACGGAATTAGGAATCACGAATGGACGACGCATATTATAGATAGTAGCGATACCGTTACCTGTGAACTGCATAAGGTTCTTGGTACGTGAGAACATATAACCTCCGAAGCGTGCATCGAGCACGGCGCTGAGGGTGAATCCCTTCCAAGAGAGAGAGCTGTTGATACCTGCGCTCCACTTGTTCTGGAAGTTCTTTCCTGTATCCTGAACTGTGGTGCTGATGACTGGCATACCGTTGCCGTCCACTATGAGCCTGCCGTCCTCAGTGTACTTTGGAAGATAGGTGTAGAATTCTCCCATTGGCTTGCCTTCCTCTGCATATACGTAAACTGCATCGTTTCCTGCAGAGAATGAGTTGATGACGCTCTTGCCTTCGTCGAGGCCTTCAGGAAGTGAAAGAACCTTGTTGAAGTTCTGTGAGAAGTTTACGTCAACCTCCCAGGAGAAATCTCTTGTTTGTACAGGGATGAAGTTGAAGAGGAGCTCATAACCTCTGTTCCTGATCTCACCGAAGTTGGTAATCATTCTGGTGTATCCGGTAGCAGGATCCACAGGAAGCGAGAATATCTGGTCTGAAGTCACTCTGTTGTAGAATGCACCGTCGAAGCCGATACGTCCGTTGAAGAACTGGAGGTTTGCACCGATCTCAGCCTCTCTGGTAAGCTCAGGACGAAGTGTCGCAGAACCCTTGGACGCGCTGGCAATGAACGCGTTGACAGAGTGCATCGGGAATTCTGCAATTCCACTGTAGTAGTAACCGTTGATTGATGCCTGGGTGTAATTGACACTGGTCTGGTATACACCTGGATCGTTACCGGTCATACCGTATGCTGCACGAACCTTACCGAAGGTGAGGACATCATTGCTGTTTAGTCTGTTCGAGAACAGCCAGCTGAGGGTGACACCAGGGTAGAAGAAGCTGTTTGCATTGATAGGAAGAGTAGAAGACCAGTCGTTGCGTGCGGTGACATCGAGGAACACTTCCTCATTGTAACCGAGGGTCACGTCAGCGAATACGCCGACAGAGCGGCGGAGGCTCTGGCTTTCTGCGATGGTTGTCTTTGTGGCACCGTTGCTGAGATCCCAGAAACCTGTTTCGAAAGTGAGCTGGTCGGTCTCTCCGGTCATACCGGTAGAGTAACGCTCGTTGATGTTCATACCTGCGATGGCTGTGAGGTTGAACTTGTCATTGAAGAGAGCTCTGTCGTAGGTAGCGAGGAAGTCGTGGTTGGTTTCGTATCCTCTTGTATAGTAAGCATATACCCAACCGCTCTGGTTCATGTTTGAAGGAGCGTATCCCTTGTCGTCGTTGATGAGGGAGTCGTCAAGGTTGATTTCAGGATAACCCATCTTGTTGTCCATATCACGGTAGTCGAAACCGTAACGGTAGGTGAGGGTGAGGTCTTTGAGAGGCTTCAGATCCAGCTGGATCTTTCCGCGGATTTCCTTCGCGTCGTTGTGATTGTAGTTGTTGGCAATAGCCCAATAAGGGTTGGTAATGCCGTAAGGGGTAAGATAAGCCTCAGGAGTGTTGAATGCACAAGAGAGGTCCTTGAGGTCAACGATTGAAATGTCACGAGGGAACTCGTAAAGACCGTCAATCACTGAAGTACCCTGGTAAGAGCCGACAACGTCGGACTTGTTTCTTGCGAAGCTGATGTTTGAAGAAACCTTGAGCCACTTTGCAGCATCGAAGGTGCTGTTGTAAGTGATGGTGTTTCTGTTGTAGGTGTCGTGGTCGCCTGGCATTGCACCGTTGTCCGAAGTATAACCATATGAGAGATAATAGGTCATTTTGTTGTCGGTGGAAGCTCCGCTGATGGCGAGGTTATGGTTGTGTGACACTCCGAGTTCAAAGAAGTCCTTAACGTTGGTAGGCTTCGCACTGAATTCGTGGATACGTTGCTGATTGTTCCAGATAGGTCCGTAAACCTGGGTTGAACCGTCGAGGGCAGGACCCCAGGAACCGTTCTCAATATAGGTTTGGGTACCGTTCCATCCCTGTCCGAATGCGTTTTGCATCAGTGGGAACATTGCCACCTGGCTGAGCTGGACACCGCCGCTGTACTCAATTGTGAAATCGCGGTCATTGCCCTTCTTACCTGAACGGGTGGTGACGATTACGACACCGTTGGCAGCACGGCTTCCGTAGAGTGCGGTAGCGGCTGCACCCTTGAGCACTGTCATACTCTCGATATCCTCAGATGAGATGTTGCTGATACCGGAAATACCGGTACTCTTCGACTGGGCGTTCATATTGACATTGACAACAGGCACACCGTCCACTACATAGAGAGGCTGGTTTGAACCGTTGATGGAACTGAAGCCTCGGATGATGATGCTGCTGGCAGCACCAGGGTCGGTGGATGTTGACTGAACCTGCACGCCGGCAACCTTTCCGGCAATGGAGTTTGCAAGGTTAGTTGTGCGGGCTGATACGATGTCATCGCTCTTCACGGTAGTCGCCGAATATCCGAGAGTCTTCTCGGAACGGGTAATACCGAGTGCAGTGACAACGACTTCGTCGAGAAGAAGGAGATCGTCCTGGAGTGTGACGTTGATCACCTTTCTTTCGCCGATTTCGATGAACTGGTTCTTCATACCGAAGAATGAGAACTCAAGCACATCAGCTGCGCTGGCGTTAATAACATAAGTACCGTCCAGATTTGTTGCTACACCGGTTGTAGTGCCTTTGATGAGAACGGAAGCTCCCGGAATAGGATCTCCGTTCGCGTCAGTAACCTTACCGGAAATCTGCTTGTTCTGCGCTGTGGCCATTACGGCAAATCCAAGAAGTGGAATCAGCGCCAATGCGATTCTCTTTAACATAAGAAAACTGAGCTTAATCTGATTATTATTGAATTGAACTGTTTTGTACGGGGCTAAAGTAACGGATTAAAACCTAAAAAAACAAATGAAAAAAGTGTATGAATTGTGGCTTAATGCTTCAAATTCAAGCACTTTTTTCAGTGAATGGTTATATCTCGTAAGAAATTCCCCTAAAAATGGAAAACTCTGCTTACAAATTGTAAGTTAAATAAATTTTTTAAAATTTTTTTTCGCTTTTTTTCTGGCAATATTTACCGTCAAAAGGCTAAAACTCTCTTGTCCAGCCTTGGTATGTTTTCGCTAACTTATTTACCATCAGCGAGAAAAGCTGCTTGAACTGGTCCGATTTTCCTGTATCCCTCTTCTTTAAGATGCAGTTTGTCCTTTACATAATACTGTTCGAAATTGTAAACATTGGCTCCGAGAAGCTCGAACTGGTCAAGGATAGGGATGCTGAAATGGCTGCAGCATTCCTTCTGCGCCTGCACATATTCGGAAAAATTGTGGCCGGTTGCATTGCCCTCGCTGGAGAAAGGATTGTAGCCCGCTTCGCGCACAAAGAATCTGAACGAAGTGAAGAAATAGATTTCCGCAGCGGGGTTCTTCTCGAGCAGGGTCCTGATGCAGTAATTGATGCCGCCGCACTGGGTGTCGAGGCGCTCTTCGTTGAAATTGTCCTGGGCCGTATAGTCGCTCCAGCTGCCGATTTCTCGGTTGTTGGTGAAATCGTTGGTCGATGCCCAGAGCACGTAGATGTCGTGTACCCCGGCCTCACGCACCTGTTGCTGGAGGGAATAGCCCTGAAGCTTCGAGAAGCCCGCGCCGCCAACGCCGTAGGTGGTCACTGTGGAGTGCAGCTGGTCCGCCCAAATCTGCTTCGCAGCATCGGATTCCTTCAGCACTGATAATGAGCCGCCGAAGACGCCTATGCTCTTGCCATAGTTTTTGTGCCCTTCATAAATGCCGCGCTCCGTGTTCGGGGTCAATACTTTAGCTGTGTTCTGGCGATTTGCCTCGCGTTGCTGTGCTCCTGCAAGTACCTGAAACAGAGGGAGGAGGAGCACAATGCTGAGTAGGATTCTTTTCTTCATAGTATGAAAAATTGTGTGAATATTCATATTTTCTTCCAATGTAAGGATTATTCCATAAAAAGCCTTATATTTGGCGCCACGACCGTGTATGAATTCACACCGGGCGGGACAAGTGTCTTATTTTATTAATAGGTAAAAAGTATGAAAGTAGCTATCGTCGGCGCCAGTGGAGCCGTAGGTCAGGAGTTCCTCCGCGTCCTTTCAGAGAGACAATTCCCTATCGATGAACTGCTTCTGTTCGGAAGCCAGCGCAGTGCGGGAAGCAAATATATGTTCAACGGGAAGGAAATCGAGGTGAAACTGCTCCAGCATAATGATGATTTCAAGGGAGTTGACATCGCATTTACCAGTGCCGGCGGCGATACCAGCCGCGAGTTCGCAGAGACTATCACTAAGCACGGAGCGATAATGATTGACAATTCCAGCGCCTTCCGTATGGACAAGGATGTGCCTCTGGTAGTACCTGAGTGCAATGCCGCCGACGCCCTCGTGCGCCCGAAAGGCATCATTGCCAATCCTAACTGCACCACCATTATGATGGTAGTGGCCCTCCAGGCCCTCGAGAATATCAGCCACATCAAGCGCGTGCGTGTCAGCAGCTACCAGGCCGCGAGCGGTGCGGGTGCAGCGGCAATGGCCGAACTTTACGAGCAGTATCGTCAGGTACTTGCCGGAGAGGAGGTCACTGTCAATAAGTTCGCCTATCAGCTCGCCTTCAACCTCATCCCTCAGATCGACCAGTTCACCGAGAACGGATACACCAAGGAGGAGATGAAGATGTACAATGAGACCAAGAAGATTATGCACACTGACTGCGAGGTAAGCGCTACTTGCGTACGCGTACCGAGCCTCCGTTGCCATAGCGAGGCCGTTTGGGCTGAAACCGAGGAGCCTGTCAGCGTAGAGCAGTTCCAGGAAGCCGTGCGCAACGGCAAGGGCCTGCAGCTTGAGGATGACCCGGCTTCAAAGACCTATCCTATGCCTCTCTTCCACGAGGGTTGTGACGATGTCTTCGTCGGCCGTGTCAGAAAGGATCTTTCGGACCCTAAGGGCATCACCTTCTGGCTCGTCAGCGACCAGATAAAGAAGGGCGCAGCACTCAATGCTGTTCAAATCGCCGAATACCTTATCTCCCAGGGAGTTGTAAAGTAAGATAGAACGGGACCTCAAAGGGTCTCGTTCTTTTTTGGATCAAATCTGGAGATGCCTCCGAACTGGCGGGTATAAAGTCCCAGATACTTCTTCAGCAATTCGGCAGCTTCTTCGGGACTCGCTGCTCCATATACCCTGTCTTCAGGAATATCCTTGTATCTGATACGCTCGTCGATGCGCTGGTCAGCAAGTTTCGAAGACCAGCCCGGAACGGTATTGTAGGCTATAATCAGCCTGTAGGTTGTCCAGGCGGCAGCCATTTCCATCAGCGTTCCTGCTCCTCCTCCTATGGCAATGACGGCGTCCGCGCTGCCGGTCAGTCCGTTCCTGATGATGTCCATACCCGTAGGAATCACAATGTCCACATAGTCATTGACCTTGGTCCTGTCGAAGGATGGGGTCAAGCCAATAGTGTCCCTGTCCTGATGCTTCTCTGAGGCGTGGGCACCGGCGCAGACTGCTTCCATTATTCCTCCCATACCTCCGCACTGAACACGGAAACCGTTGTCTACCAGCATCTTGCCTGTTTCGAAGGCGAGGCGGTACTTGTATGAATCAGGAGCAGCGGCTGCATCTCCCAATACTGCTATTATCTTTTTCATAAATCTTTGGTTTTCAGTTTTCTAATTATCCTCGACCACTGTCATTTCGCAGGCTTTGCAATCGAAGTGCAGAGCCAGCCTGCGTCCGTTGTTCACCAGGAACAGCTCCTTGCAAGGCCCGGCTGCCTGATGGACGGGGCACATTCCCAGCTCGTAGCGTATGCAATACTTGGTACGCATCAACTCAGCATCCCTTTCGTGACTCAGTTCATATGCCGGCGAGACCTTCTCAGCCCCTCTCGATAGACAGATTGCGCGGGCTTTTTCATTGGCAATATTATATTTGTAGCTGAGTTCGCGCTCGGGAAGCATCACTCCTGCGTCCTTCTCACCACGGGCGAGAGCTATGCTTCTGCACGGCAATGCATCGATGTCGGACGCGACCAGACGGCGCATACTGTTGAGTATTGAAACGCTCAGCAGAGGCAGTTTCCCGCCTGCGCTGCTGACATTGAGTGAGCTGAGCCTGAATATGTAGTGTCCGGCGCGTTTGGAGAGCTGTTCGCGTATGAGAGCCTCCTGCCTTTCCCTGTTTTCGGCGCTGTCGGAATCGCAATTGAAGCTGCTCAGAATCTCGCGGCCGTCCTCCGATCTCGCCTTTATGTCAATCTTGAAGTTCCCGGAGATGTTTACTTCGAGCTCGACTCCTATCTCACGCTTCGGCATATTGCGCTCGAGCTCCTTCTCGAAAGCGGCATTGATGTTCCTGAAAAGCCTTGTGCCCGGGGCAATGCCTTCGGCTGCAGCCTTGCACCTGATGTTGAGGCCTTCGCAGACATCACCCCTGAAGCCGATTACACCCTTCTTGCCCGAAAACGCGAAGCCGTCACCATTGTTGAGCACCAGATTCTGCGAGGCTGCCTTTACGCGTATTTCAATGGTGGAACGGTCGAGCTTTCTCACATTGGCGACTGTTCCTATGTACTCTCCCATTGACTTCGGGGCGTCCATCGACGACCATTGCCCCCGCTTGCCATCGAGCCAGAGCTCGGTATAGCCCCGGTTGAAGGTCTTGTCGCTGGCAGGAATGAAACCTCCGCTGCTTCGACCGAAAGAGGCTCTCGCGTATTTGTCGGGGTGGAGGCGTATCAGTTCGTCCAATGCTTCCGAATACTCGCGAACGACATTCTTGACATAGGATGCATTCTTCAGGCGTCCTTCAATCTTGAAGCTCACGACTCCCGCTTCAGCGAGGTCACCGAGTCTCGAAATCAGGCGGTAGTCCTTCAGGGAGAGGAGGGCCTTGTTACGCTGCAGTGTTTTCCCGTCACCGTCCACGAGGTCGTATAATGAGCGGCAGGCCTGGATGCAGGCTCCTCTGTTGGCGCTGCGCCCCGTGATTCTTTCGGAGAGATAACATTGCCCGCTATAGCAGACACAGAGGGCCCCGTGTACGAAATACTCCAATTCGCAGCCGCTGGCCTCCTTGATCTTTCTCACGTCCTCCAGGCTGCTCTCTCTCTCGAGCACCAATCTGCTGAATCCCAGGCTCTTGTAGAAAAGTGCCTTGGCGCTGTCCCTGATGGCGCACTGGGTGGAGGCGTGTAGAGGGACTTTGATGTCATCCCAGCCGGTGAGCGCGAGGTCCTGGACTATGAAGGCATCCACACCCGCTTCCTGGGCATCGAGCATCAGACGGTGGACGCGGTCAAGCTCATTGTCATAAATGATGGTATTGACGGTAAGGAATACTCTGGCGCCGAAGCGGTGGGCGTGCTCGCATACCCTGGCGATGTCCGCCATAGTATTGCCGGCGTCCTTTCTGGCACCGAACTCCTCTCCAGCCATATATACGGCATCGGCACCGCAGTCAATGGCCGCGATGCCGATGTTAGCGTTTCTCGCCGGGGCGAGAAGTTCAAGATATTCCATTACTTGAGGACGTTGAGCTGCTGCTTGGCCTGTGCGCCGTAAGCAGCGTCGTTTTCAACCTTGGTGTAGAACTCCTTAGCCTTTTCCTTGTTGCCAAGCTGCTGGTAGAGAGCACCGAGAGTGAAGTTGATGGCTGCTGCATCCTTTGCGTCAGGAGAGATGCCGAGGTACTTCTCGTAGAACTCGATAGCTGACTTGTTGTCCTTGAGCTGAGAAGCTGCTGAAGCTGCAAGCTTGTAAGCGTTTGCGCTCTCAACATACTCGTTTGACTTCTGGCAAGCTGCGATAGCGTCCTTGAATTTCTTCTCCTTGAGGAGAGCCTGAGCGTCCTTCAGGAAAATGTTTGCGAGCTGCTTTACTGCATTGGCCTCCTGACCGTTGGCTCTTGCCTGCTCGAAAGCTGCGATAGCGCCTTCCTTGTCGCCGGTCTGGTTGAGTGACATTGCGAGCTGGAGAGCTGAGGTACCGTCCTCAGGGTTTTCTGCGAGCACGTCCTTGAAGGCAGCTACTGCACCAGCGAAATCCTTAGCCTTGTAAAGAGCGCCTGCCTTGGCTTTCTTGGCCTGTGAAACGAGGGTCTTTGCTTCATCCTCAACGTCAAGGGCCTCATACTCCACTGCGACCTTGATGGCCTCTGCGAGAGTAGCGATACCCTCATCGTACTTAGCGTCCCTGATTTCTCCTTTGGCGATATTGAGAACAATTGCAGGAATGACACCCTTGCAGGTAGCTATGAGTTCTGCGCCTTCCTCACCGCAAGCCTGAGCCTCGACGAGAGCTTCCTTGAAGCCTGTGAGAGCAGTAGCATAATCTTTGTTGTCAAGTGCTTCGCTTGCGCTCTGTGCGATCTCGGTAGCCTTTTCCAAATCCTGTGCAGATACGAAGCCTGCTGTGAGAACGAGCGCGATCAAAGAGAGAATTACTTTTTTCATAATGCTTATAAGTTTTTTTAAGTTGTATTTCAGTACCGGCAAAGTACAAAAGTAGTAAATTTTCTTTTTACTTTTGTATTCGGTCAAAGATAAATGACAAATATGAGACATTTCGGACGGATAGCAGTTTTATCATTGGCCTTTCTGGTCTCTGTATCTACCTTCTTCCTCAGAGGGCAGGAACTTCCGTCATTGCCGAAAGCTCCCGAAGTGGTCACCAGCTCCCTCCCGAACGGAATTCAATATTATCTGGTAAAGAATACTGCCTCCAGCGGCTTTGCAGATTTCGCTCTCGTTCAAAAGGGACGGGTTAGTGAGGCTTCCTCCCGGAATGCTCTCACGAATCTTCAGCATTTTCAGAAATCCAAGCCATACCAATATCTTGCCAAACTTGGCGTCGGCTACGAGAAAGACGGCTATGTGCGCAATGAAGGCGATGCTACCGTGTTCAAATTCAGTGATGTACCGGTTTCCAAAGTCGGTCCGAGGGATACGGTGCTCCTGATGCTCTTTGACCTTTGCGAGCTCAGCCCCGAGAGCCAGGCCATCATCGTGGCAGGTGACATTGACATAGAGGCAGTAAAGCAGAGAATGGATGTGTTCTCTATGATGGTCACACCAAGAAATGCAGCGCAGCCGTTTTCGGGGGATGGGTGGACAGCTTCGAAGGAAACCCAGTATTCCTTGGGCAATATTCACTCCTCGACCGAGGCCAGAGTGGGTGTGATCTTCCATTCCGACAGGACGCCTGCCAAGGCTATGGGCAGCGTACAGCCTCTGGTGAGTGAAAATTATGCCCGCCAGCTCGGTGTTTTGGGCGTCAACAGGCTCGAGAGGTCCTTCAAGCGTGCGGAAATTCCATATACCGATGCATCCTTCGATTTCAAGGGCAGTGCGGACGGACCTGGACCGGAGGAATGCTCCTTCGGCATCACTGTGTCAATAAACGATGCCCAGAGGGCCGTAGCCCTGCTTGCCCGTGTCTTCTCGACTTTGGGCAATGAGGACGTAAGCCTCGCCGAATACCGGAACGCCAGGGACAGGCAGCTCCTGAACAATGCGCTTTCTCCTGACAGCTATTCCAATGCAGATTGGGTGCGTGTCTGCACTTCTTCTTATCTCTACGGCTCCGACCTTGCCTCGCCGCTTGCCCGCAAGTCATTCTTCCTCGACAGGAGAATGGACCCGAAACTTGAACTCCAGTTCTTCAACGAGTTCAAGAAAGCTTTCCTCGGAGGACAGAAGACCCTGATTTTCACGCATTACAGTCCCCTGCTCCCGCATTTTGAAATCGCTTCCGATGTCCTGCTTCCAATCTTCAACGAGGCTTGGCAGGAAGGCGCCAGCGGAGGTAAAGAGGTCTATTCAGTAAACCGGAGCGATACCCTGAGCCTCCACCTTCAGAAATCCAAGTCCAAGCTTAAGAGCAGTGCTCCCGATGCCATCACCGGAGGCGAGACCTGGACTTTCGCCAACGGTATGAAGGTGATATTCAAGAAAACGGGCAATGACCGCCGCTTCCACTATGCCTTTATGCTGAACGGAGGCCTCTCAGAGTTCCCGGATCTGAAATACGGAGAAGCCGCCTATGTGAGCGATATGCTGAAGCTTAATCACGTTGCGGGCATCAGCAGCAGGAATTTCAACGATATGCTGGCCGCGAACGGCATCACAATGAGCGCCAAGGTCGGTCCGGGCAATTTCGTCATCTCCGGCTCAGCCCCTTCGAACAATTACCGCCTGTTGCTCAAGTCCCTCATTGCCCTGGCCAATGAAAGAACAACTGATGTGGACGCCTTCGACTGGTACAGGCAGTGCGACCGCTTGACCAGTTCTCTCGAGCGCAAAAGCCAGGAAGGAGTGGATGCCTTGCTGGACAGTTTGATGTGCCCGGGGAACAAGTTCTCATTGCACCGCAGCGGAGACCCTGTTCCCGATGATTTGCAGCTACGCGCCGACAGGTATTTCAATGATAGATTCTCGCACTGCAACGATGGAGTTTTTGTAATCATTGGGGACATTGACCCTTATGTCCTCAGGAGTGAATTCCAGAATTACATAGGTCATTTCCGTACTGCTCAGAGCTATGCTCTCCGTCCTCAGCCTCAGCCATTGAGGGGCGGCGGTGGCATCACTTATCTCTTCGATGCCGCTGAGTCGGGGACGGGAGACGGTTATCCCGGACTTTATCTGGCAATGTCGGTGGAAATGCCTTTCTCGGCACAGAAATATATGGCTTTCAGAGTGGCTGTCACAGAACTCAGAAGAAGGGTTACAGAGTCGCTTGACGAACTGGGAATGTATGCGGAAGTGCAGGATTCCTACGAACTGTATCCTACGGAACGCCTGAGTGTCAAGATTTTCTGCCGTCCGGCTGAGAGCAGGGGTTTGCCGTCTGGCCTTGATCCGGATGACTCCCTCTATGCAATGACGGCAGTCCGTCTGGCCCTCTCGGACCTTTCTTCAGCCCCTGCGAAGGAGGAGCTGATATCCGCAGCGAAACTTGCCCTCATTTCCGAGTTCAAGTCTGAGCTTGCAAAGCCTGATGAACTGATAAATGCCGCTTTGATGAGATATTCTGCCGGCAAGGACTTGGTAAGTGACTATAAGTCGAAAATTGAGGCTGTAAAAGCTTCCGATGTCCAGGAACTCCTTTCTGTCATCACTGAAGGTATTAAAGTCGAACTTGTATATTATTAATATTCAATCATATATGGCACACAATGGTTTCGGTACTATAGTCCAGATTGGGGACTGCCTCATTTCCGAAGATGTTTTTGCAGAGTTCTTCTGCTGTGATTATGCCCGTTGCAAAGGCAAGTGCTGCATAGTCGGCGACTGCGGCGCTCCGATGGAGGAGGACGAACCGGAACTGTGTGAACGCGACTATCCATCATACAAGCATCTGATGAGCGAGGCGGGCAGGAAGGCGGCTGAGGACAAGGGCTTCTTCGAGATTGACATAGAAGGGGATATTGTCACCCCTCTCGTGCCCGGCACTGAAGAATGCGCATACTGTTCCTTCGATGCCGAGGGCAATTGCCTCTGCTCTATCGAAATGAGTTTCCTGCAGGGCAAGTGTGCCTTCCGCAAGCCCATTTCCTGCTCGCTCTATCCTATACGTATCTCCAAGCTCAGCAACGGTACCCTGGCCTTGAACGTGCATCATTGGGATATCTGCAAGGATGCTTTCGAGAAGGGCAGTCGTGAGAATGTGAGGGTGTATCAGTTTCTGAAAGAGCCACTTACAAGACGTTTTGGTGCCGAATGGTATGAGCAGCTCTGCGCCGCAGCCGAAATGGTCCTGGACCAATAAACGCTTTCCGGAAAAATATTTATTTTTTTGTTGCACATTCAAAAGATGTGTAATATCTTTGTGGCGTACTAATAAACTAATACACTATGCTTCTTGAACTCAAAGATGTAAACAAGACATACAACAACGGCCAGCCCCTCCACGTACTGAAGGGAATAGACCTGGTCATTGATAAGGGCGAGTTCGTCTCCATTATGGGCGCTTCCGGTTCGGGGAAGTCCACGTTGCTCAATATTCTCGGCATTCTGGACGACTATGATTCGGGCGAGTACTGGCTGGACGGAAAGCTTATGAAGAACCTCTCAGAAAAGCAGGCCGCCGAGTACAGGAACAAGCAGATAGGCTTCATCTTCCAGTCTTTCAATCTGATAGGCTTCAAGACAGCGGTCGAGAACGTGGAGCTCCCACTCTTCTACAAGGGTATTCCGCGCAAGAAGCGCCACGAACTGGCTATGGAGTATCTGGACAAGCTGGGCCTCAAGGACTGGGCCCACCATTACCCTAATGAGATGTCAGGAGGACAGAAGCAGAGGGTGGCGATTGCGCGCGCCTTGATTACCCAGCCCAAGCTGATACTCGCCGACGAGCCTACGGGAGCCCTTGATTCAAAGACTTCTGTTGAAGTAATGGAACTCCTGACCTCGCTGAACCGCAGCGAGGGTGTGACCATCATTGTCGTCACCCACGAGAGCGGAGTGGCCAATTGCACCGATAAAATCATACACATAAAGGATGGAATCATAGGCCAGATCGAGTTCAACAAGATGCACAATGCTTCTGCATTCGGAACCAAAACCATTATGAAGTAGGAAATGAAGGATATTTTCATAGAAATCATAGGGTCTGTCAAAAGGAACCGCCTCCGCACTGCGCTGACCGGCTTCGCGGTGGCCTGGGGCATCTTTATGCTAATTGTGCTGTTGGGCTCCGGAAACGGCCTGATGAACTCGATGAGCAGGAGTATGGGCGATATCAACCTGAATACTATGGATGTAATGGGTTCCTATACGTCCAAGCCTTATGACGGTCTCAAGTCGGGAAGGGCAATAGTCCTGGAGGAAAGGGATGTGGATTTGCTTGAAAGCGAGCTTTTTTCCACTGTAATTGACGGTGTTACTCCTGTAGTAAATCAGAGCCTGAACGTCTCTTACGGAAAGAAGCACGCTTCCGTCAGTCTTTGCGGCTGCTACATTGACATACAGGATATGTACAAGATTAAGCTCTGCGCCGGCCGTTTCATCAACGAGACGGACTTGAAGGAGAGCCGCAAGGTCATTGTCATCCCTTCCGGTCTGGCAGAGAGGCTTTTCGGGATTGAGGAAAATTTCGAGAAGGCGATAGGACTGAGGGTGAAGAGCGACATTGCCTCCTTCCTCGTTGTGGGAGTTTACCAGTCAGATGGTATGTCAATGTCTTTCGAGGCATATGCGCCATATTCGACCATCAGGGGCCTTTTCAACAAGGGCAAGTTTGTGGAATATATCACCTTTTCCTTCCACGGTCTGGAGGAAGAGGAAAGCGAAGAGTTCGAGAACAGCGTCAGGTCTGTCCTGAACGTAAGTCACAGGGCAGATCCTACTGACAAGGGAGCCATCTATATTTCCAACAATCTGTCCCAGAACGGACAGATGGAGAAGGCGACGCGCTATATCACTCTCTTCCTGTGGGTTGTGGGTTTCTTCACCCTTCTCAGCGGTATAGTCGGCGTCTCCAACATTATGCTTATCACGGTGAAGGAGAGAACGCGCGAATTCGGAATACGCAAGGCCATAGGCGCGCGGCCTTGGGATGTCACCAAGCTCATAATCTCTGAAAGCGTGGCCATTACGGCCTTCTTCGGATATGTGGGAATGGTTCTGGGTATGCTGGCCTGCCGCATACTCGATTGGAAGATGGGTAACAGTGAGACTGAGGTGCTGGGAATGAAATTCGCTATCTTCGTTGACCCTACCGTAGGTCTGGATGTAGCCCTGGAAGCGACCTTGCTGCTCATCGTAGCCGGAACTCTTGCCGGTCTTGTACCGGCCCTCAAGGCTGCGAAAGTAAGGCCGATAGAGGCGCTGAAAGCCGATTGATGCCATTCAAAATACAGAGATAAGATGAGATTCGATATAGATTCATATTCAGAGATTCTGGAGACTATTACCAGGAACAAGGTCAGGAGCTTCCTTACGGGCTTTGGTATTTTCTGGGGCCTCTTTATGCTTCTCTTTATGATGGGAGTAGGGGACGGAGTCAGGGGCTTGCTGTACAAGCAGCTTGACGGTTTCGCTACCAATACGGCCATTGCCGTGTCCAACTACACCAGCCTCCCATACAAGGGAATGAAGGAGGGCCGTTACTGGTCGATGGAGATGAAGGATGTGGAAAGGCTTGCGCTGATGATGCCTGAACTGGATGTCGTGACTCCGGTGGTGAGCGTGTACGACTCCAAGGCCTACAAGGGTGAATACTCGGCCCAGGGCAGCGTGAAGGGTGTGCTTCCCGAGTACAGCAGAATCGAGACTCCGAAACTGAAATACGGTCGCTACATCAACAGGGTGGACATCGACTACAAGCGTAAGGTCTGCGTCATTGGCAAGAAAATCTACCGTGAGCTCTTCCCGGACGGAGGCGACCCTTGCGGACAGTTCATCAAAGTCGGTCCCGTGTACTACAGGATAGTGGGAGTTGACTTCAATCAGGGCAATGTGAGCATCAACGGACGGGCTGACAGGACCATCACCATTCCTCTCACCCTCGCCCAGCAGCTCTACAACAGGGGAGATGTCATCGACCTGCTCTGTATGACGGCCAAAGCCAGTGTGAGGATAAGCGATGTTGAGGCCAGCATACGAAATATCATGGCCCGCGCACACGATTTCGACGAGAGTGACAAGGATGCGCTAATGATTATCAACACCCAGCAGCTCTTTATGCTTGTGGAGAATATCTTCAAGGGTGTGAACTTCCTGATTTGGCTCATTGGTTTGGGCACTCTGTTGGCTGGCGCCATTGGCGTAAGCAATATTATGATGGTCACGGTGAGGGAGAGGACTACCGAAATAGGTATACGAAGGGCCATCGGAGCCACTCCGCGGGATATATTGACCCAGATTCTTTCGGAGAGTATGCTTCTGACCCTGGTTTCGGGAATGATAAGCATAGTGTTCTCGGTGTTCTTCCTGGCCATAGCCGGAATGATTGCCTCCCAGGTCGCCGAGCCTGTCAGCCTCCAGATCAGTTTCAGGATGGCAATGCTGTCTCTGCTTATAATCACTGTGATGGGTCTGCTTTCCGGCCTTGCCCCGGCTATGAGGGCAATGGAAATAAAGCCTGTGGATGCAATGAGGGATGAATAAAATTGACAAAAAATAAAGAAACGACTATATGAAAAAGACATTAAGGTTTTTGGCTTTTGCGCTCATAGCGCTGGTCTTCATCGGCACTTTCGCTTTCCTTTACAAGAATTCCAAACCGGAAAAGGAAGTGTATCAGGAACTTACAGCTACTGTAATGGATATTGACAAGACGACGGTAGTGACAGGAAAAATCATCCCGCGCAATGAAGTGGCGGTGAAACCGCAAATCAACGGCATTATTGCCGAACTGTACAAAGAGGCCGGCGAGACCGTCCAGGAGAATGAAGTAATCGCCAAGCTGAAGGTCATTCCTGATATGAACACCCTCAGCTCAGCCCAGAGCCGTCTGCGCCTTGCCGAAATCAATCTGAAGCAGGCCAAGGTCAACTTTGAGCGCGAGCAGGCCCTCTTCGACAAAAAGCTGGTCAGTGCCGAAGAGTACGACCAGGTGTCTCAGGCTCTGACCCAGGCAGAGGAGGAAAGGGCTGCAGCTCAGGATGCGTTGGAAATCATTCGCGACGGAGTCTCTTCTTCGAATGCCAAGTCCAGCTCGACCCTCGTGCGCTCCACCATTTCCGGCCTCATACTCGATATCCCTGTCAAGGAGGGCAATTCGGTCATCCAGGCCAATACAATGAATGACGGAACCACCATCGCGACCGTTGCCAATATGAGCGACCTGATTTTTGATGGCAATATCGACGAGACCGAAGTGGGCTCGCTCAGGGAAGGCACTCCTGTCGTCATCACCATCGGAGCCCTTCAGGACTATTCCTTCGATGCGACCCTTGAGTACATTTCCCCGAAGGCTACCGAGAACAACGGTGCCAACCAGTTCGAAATCAAGGCTGCTGTCAATGTCAATACCGACAGGATGATACGCTCGGGCTACAGCGCCAATGCCGAGATAGTCCTGAATACCGCGAGGCAGGTCCTTTCAGTGCCAGAAAGCGCATTGCAGTTCGAGGGCGAGGATGTTTTCGTGCATCTCAAGCAGGAGGACGGTTCATACAAGCGCGTTGCGGTCAAGACCGGCCTCAGCGACGGCGTCAACATTGAGATAAAGGAAGGTCTCAGCTCCGGTGACGTGGTCCGTGGCCCGAAGATTGTTTCCGAATAAGCCTTTCCTTCCTGATTAGCGTTTAATTTTCAATTGCGACAGACAATGAGACGATACACAATATTCGCTGCAATGCTGCTGCTCTCCCTGGCTGCAAAAGCCCAGGAGCGCGAATGGACCCTGCAGCAGTGCATTGAACACGCCATCGAGAACAATATCAGCATAAAACAGAGCGAAATCTCCGTCGAACAGAAGGAAATCGCCCTGAACAACAGTATGAACGGCCGCTTGCCGGGTGTCAGTGCCGGAGCCGGACAGAACTTCTCATTCGGCCGAGGTTTGACCGCTGACAATACCTACGCCAATACCAATACCACCAGCACTTCTTTCAGTATAGGTGCCGATATGACCGTATTCAACGGATTCAGAACCAAGTACGAGATTGCCAGAGGCCGTCTGGACCTCGAAACGGCCACATCCGAGCTCGAAAAGGCGAAGGATGATATAAGGGTGGCAGTCGCCCAGGCCTATGTGCAGATACTCTACAATATGGAGATATTGGACGTAGCGGCCAATCAGGTGTCGATTGACGAAATGCAGGTGAACAGAATCGAGGCCCTTCTGGCGAATGGAAAAGCTTCGCAGGTGGAACTCTCAGCGCAAAAGGCCACTTTGGCCCAGAGCCGCCTCTCCCAGGTTCAGGCTTCGAACAATCTCTCATTGTCCTTGCTCGAACTGACACAATTGCTCGAACTCCCTTCCCCTGAGGGCTTTAATGTGCAGCGTCCCGCAATTGACAGGCTTCAGACCCAGCTTCTGCCCAGTCCTGAGCTGATATACGAAGAGGCTCTGGGCATCAAGGCTTCAGTTAAGGCGGAGGAGCTGAAATTGGAGAACGCGCGTCTGGGCATAGAGCAGGCCAAGGGTGCTTATCTGCCGACCCTCTCGCTCAACGGCGGTCTCGGAACCAATTATTACACATCCTCAGGCTTCGAGTCCAATCCTTTTTTGAGCCAGATGAAGAACAATTTCAGCCAGTATTTGGGAATGAATCTGAGCATACCTGTTTTTTCGCGTTATCAGACCAGAAACCAGATCCGCAGTTCAAGATTGAGCTACGACAGCCAGGCTCTTCAGCTTGACCTGACCAAGAAGAATCTTTTCAAGGAGATCCAGCAGGCATATTACAATGCCCTCGCTTCCGAAGAAAAATACAGAAGCAGCGAACAGGCTGAGCAGAGTGCAAGGGATGCCTTCGAACAGGTGACAGCCAAATTTGAGAACGGCAAGGCCTCCATCACGGAATACAATGAATCTAAGGGGCGTTATGTATCAGCAGCTTCGGACCTCGCCCAAGCCCGTTACCAATACCTTTACCAGACCCGTTTGCTGGATTTCTATCGAGGCGCAGAAATGGCTTTCTAATTTGACGCTCAGGTCCATTTCCCTGGCGATTTCTTCTCTGGTCTCGCCCTCTTAATGCTGACGGTACTTTCCTCGAGCCTTTCAATCCGAGACAGGGTGAAAATTTCGAGGTGGTTCCCGGCTTTCACGAAGGCAGGGTCAGCTCTGTCAAATTGATTTTCGAGGATGGAAAAAGCAAGCACTTGAGTCTCAAGGATATCTGGCGTATCAGTCACGAAAGCCTCATTGGCTGTTCGGAACTGGTCTTCTATTGAGCCCCGGAACCGAAGGGCCATAAACGAAAAAAGCCACCCGTTATATCGGATGACAGCTATATTTGGATTTCCAGAGCATCGCCTTCATACTCGGCAAGTCTGATATGTTGGTAATTTGTAGCGGGAGTGGGGCATGATCCCACGACCTCCGGATTATGAATCCGACGCTCTAGCCAGCTGAGCTACCCCGCCATTTTTTTTAAAACGCCGGAGTAGCAAAACTTGTCATCCCCGGCCTTCGGAACCTCGTTCCTCAAAACTCTGATAATCCGTGAAGCGTGCGAAAAACTGTGTGTAATTCCGTAACTGCCAAATTATCAAATTATTGGTTGAGATAGAAGGATTCGAACCCTCACTGACAGAGCCAGAATCTGTAGTGCTACCATTACACCATATCTCAGTGTTATGTCAATTCCCCTTTCGTTTTGGGATTGCAAATGTACGACACTTTTCTTAAAATACAAAATTTTTCTTCAGAATTTTTAGATATCCATAGACGCTCCGGACTTCTGTCACAAGCTTTCTTTGAAGATTCCGAAAAAATGCCTATTTTTCGGAATCAAGAAACAACAAACACTATAGAATTATGGCCAACATTACTGAAATTATCGCTCAACAGGTAGTGGCAGCAGCAGGTAAAGTGGAAATCCCTGTTGACCTCAATGATATACTCCTCACTTTGCAGGGAGGTTCTTCAAAGAAGGCAGGAAGCGGCTTGCTCGGCGCAGCCACCAGCATCCTTGGCGGTATGCTCAAGAAATAAAGCCCTGTTGTTTTATGAGAAAGATCTTCATTATCCTTTTTGCGGCTTCGATGCTCTCCGGCTGTGGTCTTATTGCCAACACCAGCTGGGACCAGGAGCGGCTCTCGTCCGCGGCGGGCAAGTTTATGACTGCGACTACTCTCACGGATGAGCAGATAGTCGAGCTGTGCAGCCAGTCCGTGCAATATATGGACAGCCAGAACAAGATTGAGACAGGAGCCTATGCGACACGCTTGAAGAATCTAACCAAGAACTTCAAGGTAGAGGGCTTGGCTTTGAATTTCAAGGTTTATAACAATAAGGAAGTCAATGCTTTCGCGAGTGGAGACGGCTCAGTGAGAGTTTACACAGGCCTTATGGACCTGATGACGGACGACGAAATTGTTGCCGTTCTCGGCCACGAAATCGGCCACGTGGTTCACAAGGACTCCAAAAACGCAATGAAGAAGGCCTATATGGCTTCGGCAGCGCAGGATCTGGTCGGAGCTGCAGGCACTCTCGGAGCCATCACCTCCGCCACACTCGGCAATATTGCCACTGCATATCTTAATGCGCAATATTCACAGAAGCAGGAATATGCTGCTGATGATTACGGCACCGACTTCGCTGTCAGCGTCGGCCGCAGCAGCTATTCAATGTACAATGCTCTCATCAAGCTTGCCAGCCTTTCTGAGGGCAATGGCTCTTCAGTGCTTGCACAGCGCTTCGCGGACCATCCTGACAACAGGGAGAGGGCGGAAAGACAGAAAGCCAGAGCTGAGAAATACGGTAAATAATTGACAATAAAGCAATGAAAAGATTGTTGGTAAGTATGCTGCTTATGTCGGCAGCGATTAGTGTTTTGAACGCTGAAGAAGGACGTTTGCTCCGTTTCCCTACCACCAACGGACAGGATGTAGTCTTCTCCTACGCAGGTGACCTTTACAAGGCGCCTCTCAGCGGAGGCCAGGCCGTGCGCCTCACCTCCCACGTCGGTTACGAAATGTTCGCCAGGTATTCTCCTGACGGCAATACCATTGCCTTTACTGCCCAGTATGATGGCAATACTGAAGTGTACTCCATTCCTGCAAGGGGAGGAGAGCCTCAGCGCTTGACCTATACCTCCACCAACAGCAGGGACGACCTCGGCGACCGTATGGGCCCGAACAATATCGTGATGGGCTGGTCTCCTGACGGCAGGAACATCATCTACAGAAACCGTATCGGCGACGGCTTTATCGGCAAGCTCTGGACCATATCCTCTAAGGGAGGAATGAGTGAGGAACTGCCTCTTCCTGAAGGCGGTTTCTGCTGCTATTCTCCTGATGGAAAGAAACTTGCATATAACCGTACTATGCGCGAGTTCCGTACCTGGAAGTACTACCGCGGCGGTCAGGCTGACGATATCTGGATTTACGACGGCAAGAGCGTGAAGAACATCACGGAGAACGAGGCCCAGGATATTATGCCTATGTGGATAGGCGATGAAATCTATTTCATCTCCGACCGTGACCATTGGATGAACATCTTCGTCTATAACACCAAGAGCGGTGCCACCACAAAGGTTACCGACTTCAAGGAGTATGATGTCAAGTTCCCAAGTACAAACGGCAGGCTTATTGTCTTCGAAAATGCAGGCTATCTCTACAGCCTCGACCCTGTGAGCAAACAGTATAAACGCATTGACATTGAACTGAATGCCGAGGGTATTTATGCCCGTGGCGAGAAGATGGATGTCAGCAGGAATCTCAGTTCGGTGAGCATCTCTGAGAAGGGTGACCGCTTTGTGGTGACTGCTCGTGGCGAAGTTTTCAGTGCACCTGTGGGCAAGGGCGTGGTCAAGAACCTCAGCCGTACCCCGGGAGCCAATGAGCGTGGAGCTATGCTTTCCCCTGATGGTCAGTACATTGCGTATATTTCTGACCGCAGCGGCGAGACTGAAATCTATCTCCAGGATGCCGACGCCATAGAAGCAAAGCAGCTTACCAGGGACAGCGACACATATATCCGCAGCCTGGCTTGGGCTCCGGACAGCAAGTCTTTGATTTACACTGACAGAAAGAACCGTCTCGTCCAGCTCAGCATACCTGACGGAGGCAGAAAGCTTGTCCTCACAAGCGCCAGCGGTGAGTTCAGCCGTCCTGTCTTCTCGCCGGACAGCAAGTGGATCAGCTATACCAGGACCGAGACCAATGAGATGAGCGTCATCTATGTGTGCAATCTCGAAACGAAGAAGGAGTTCGCTGTGACCGAGAAATGGTACAGCTCTAACGGCCCTATCTTCAGTTCGGATGGTAAGTATTTGATTTTCAGTTCATCGCGTGAATTGAATCCAATCTATAGCAATATCGAGTGGAATTATGCCTATACGAATATGAACGCTATGTATATGGCCATCCTCGCTGCCGACACTCCATCGCCGCTGCTCCCTAAGGATGGCAAGAGCGCTTCCTCAATTGCCAATGACAGCAAGAGCGCTCCTTCCGGCAAGGACGGCAAGGCGGCTTCCGGCTCGAAGGAAGAGGGCGTGAGCGTTCGCATTGACCCTGAAGGCATCTTCGACCGTATCGTCAAAATTCCTGCAGCTGGTGCTTCGAGGGCGATTTATTGCGACGGAAAGAGCATCTTCTTCGGCGGCCGCGGCGGCACCAGCAGCTTCGACTTCGAGAGCGGTGAGGTCAAGAACGTTTCCGATGGCAATCTCAGCGCAATAGTCGGAAAGAAGGCACTCTTCTCGAAGGGCGGACAGTACTTCATTACCGATGCTCCTCGCGGACGTGTAGGCCTCGACGGAGGTACTGCCATCAGCGGCCTTATTGCCGATATTGACTACCCTCAGGAGTGGGCGCAGATTTTCGATGAGGCCTGGAGGGCATTCAGGGACGGTTTCTATCTTGAAAATATGCATGGCATAGACTGGAAGGCAATGAGGGCCAAGTACGAGGTTCTTCTTCCATATGTAAAGTGCCGCCTTGACCTGAATTATGTAATAGGTGAAATGATAGGCGAACTAACCGTCGGTCACGCTTATGTCAGCCCGGGCAACTATGCCAAGGCTGAAAGAATCGATATGGGCTTGCTCGGAGCCAGAATCAGCCGTGACAAGAGCGGATACTACAGGATAGACCATATCTTCAAGGGTGCGCAATATTCAGAATCGCTCAGGTCTCCTCTCAATATGCCTGGCCTGGATGTAAAGGAGGGCGATTATATCGTAGCCATAAACGGCATTCCTACCACGACTGCGGACAATATCTACTCTATGCTTGTTGGCAAGGCCGGGGTCCTTACTGAGCTGAGTATCAATAGCAAAGCTTCTGAGAATGGCGCTCATAAGATCGTCGTTGAGCCTATTGCCGACGAATACGGCCTTTACCACTATGAGTGGGTAATGAACAATATTGAGTATGTCAACAAGAAGTCTGGTGGCAAAATCGGTTATATCTACATACCTGATATGAGTGCCGACGGTCTCAATGAGTTTGCCCGCTACTATTATCCTCAGCTGGACAAGGAGGCCTTGATTATTGATGACAGAGCCAACGGAGGCGGAAACATCTCACCTATGGTTATCGAACGTCTGCTCAGAGAGCCATACAGACTCACAATGCGCAGGGGATCAGACCTTATCGGAACCATTCCGGAAGGTACATTCGTAGGACCGAAAGTATGCCTTATCGACAAGTATTCTGCATCCGACGGAGACCTCTTCCCTTGGAGCTTCAGGGCAACAGGCCTGGGAGAACTGATAGGAACACGCACTTGGGGTGGCATAGTGGGTATCAGCGGCTCCCTTCCATTTATGGACGGAACCGACATCCGTGTGCCATTCTTTACAAACTATGATGCCAAGAGCGGAGAATGGATAATTGAAAACCACGGCGTTGATCCTGATATCTGGGTGGACAATGACCCTATCAAGCAGCAGGCCGGCATAGACCAGCAGCTTGACAAAGCTATTGAGGTCCTCCTGGAAAAGCTTAAAACCCGCAAGCCTCTCCCTGGAGTTCCTGCTCCTCGCGATTTCTCGTACGAGTAATGGGAAGCGCTCTTTGTTACATATTCTGTCGATAGGGCAGCCGAAGATACGATTCAACTGCTTGATTAAGGTACGGGGTCGTAGCCTGAGCCGCCCCAGGGGTGACAGCGCAGGATGCGTTTCAGTGAGAGCCAGAAGCCTTTGATGGGGCCATATTTGCGGAAAGCCTCAAGGGCGTATTGCGAACAGGTAGGCGTGAAACGACAGCAGGAAGGCTTGAGCGGGGAGATGCACAGCTGGTAGAACTTTATCAGCAGAACGAATGGGGCGTTGATTATTGCCTTCAGGCTTGATTTGATATTCATACCTCTTGCTCTTCTTTAGTGCTTAAGCGGCTGAGCTTGAAACTCTTGCTGTTTTGCTTTTGCGGCAACGGCTTCCAGAACCTTGGCGACATTGCCACGTATGGTTTCTGAGTCGAGGATTTCCTTGGTGTTGTAGAAGAAGAGGATGTCCGCATCGGCGCTGGCCGGGAGGAGCTTTTTCTGGGTGCGGTAGCTCTCGCGCAGACGTCTTTTCAGCAGGTTCCGTTTTACGGCGCGTTTGAAATTGCGCTTGGGCACGGATACCATTATCCTGTTGCCTTCTCCGTCCTTGCGGAGCAGCCAGCAGTATTTCAGGTTTTCACACACTCCCCAGTGCCCTTGGTTCATAAGGACATTCACGGCATTTTTGCCAGAAATGATTTCGCTTTTCGAAAGACCGTTGTCCATTGTATCCCTTTGGGGAGTCCCGGGTATCCGGAACTCTGTGAATTTTAGCTGAACTGCCTGCGGCTATGCGTTGTCCTTAAGATAACACTCAATAGCGCTGGCGACAGATGAGCAGTCAGGATTCGGTGCTTTGATCACCATCTCCAGGCCTGCCTCCTCCATTGATTTTACCACGGTCTTTCCATAGGTAATGAATTTGGTATTGCCCTGCTGGAAGTCCGGATAGTTTTCATAAAGTGACTTTATGTCATATGGGTTGAACACTACGACCAAATCGTAGGCCTTTATGTCCATATCTTTTACGTCCTGTGACACCGATTTGATGAAGGCTGCTGCTTTATACTCCAGGCCGCTTTCTTCGAAAAGGCTGGTGTATGCTTCGGCATTGCCTGAATCAGAGGTGGTTATAAGAAATTTTTCGCCCTTGTGCTTGCTGCCTATTGCGTCAATCACAGACTGTGGGGTGCCGTTTCCGAAGAAGATTTTTCTCTTTCTGTACACTATGTGCTTCTGGAGGTAGTTTGCCACGGCTTCAGTCGTGCAGAAATATTTCATAGTTTCCGGAACCTTGATGCGGAGCTCTTCGCAGATATGGAAGTATGCGTCAATGGCGTGTTTTGAAGAAAAAACGACAGCGGTGTAGTCGAGAACGTTGACTCTCTGTGCCCTGAATTCTTTTGATGAGAGTGGCTCCACCTTGAAGAACTGCCTGAATTCAATTGCTACATTGTACTTTTCCTGGAGCGTGGTATAGGGTGCAGGGTTGACCGGGGTCTGCTGCGAAACAAGTATCTTATTAATGCTCATTTTTGTATCACTACTTAATGCCCAACGGCGCTATAGAAGTATTACTCCGGCAATCAAAGCGCCGGTAGGTACTAATTCGAGGGCACAAAGATACAAAAAAGTGCGAAAAGGATTGCAAAAAGACCTCAAAATTTGTGATTTACGTAAAACTGCAAGTGCGTAAAGGCTTATTATTTCCCACTTTACTATCTGTCGGGTAAGTTCAGGTTCGATTCTGAACACGGTCGCAAGGCTCGCGGTGAACACAGTCAGGAGCCCTGTAAGTATCCAATAGTTGAAGAAGGAACTGTGGGCAGTCCGGAAGAGTTCAAGCTTCCTGACCCTTGTGCTCAACAGCAGGAAGATGAGACAGCGGAGTAAGAGAACGAGGAAGATGAGAGCGGTGACGGCCAGTCCGTGGTAGGCTGGTGGAATCGCTTCCATTGCCCCGATTTCAAGTATTGCATATCTGTCGAGCGTCAGCGCAATGGGAATGGTGTACAGCAGGCCGAGCATATTCCTGTCAGTTTTCTCTTGCAGGCTCGCGTCTATGCTCAGGCAGACCTTCCATCGCGTCAGGCTATTGAGCAGCCGCGGCAGGATATTGAGCATACGCCTGAGGCTGATGATGGCAATGAAAGTGAAAACTGTCAGCAGTATGTAGTTGGCGGGATAGTCGCTCCAGGAGAGGGCCGGTTCGCTCAGCACGCGCGCAGCCTTTTCCGACAGGTGCAGGGTGTCGGAAGTGAAAGCCTCCTCGAGGGGGAGGACCGTGCGTGTTGAATCAATGATCGGCATCAATTGCCCCGTTTAGCTTTGTACCCCAGGTCAATGAGGAGTTTGGTCACCTTGTCCCTCAGGTCTCCCTGAATGGCGATTTCTCCATTCTTGACGCTTCCGCCGACTCCGCATTTCACTTTCAGGGTCTTACCGAGGGCTGCCAAATCCTCTTCCCTGCCGATGAAACCCTTAACCAGGGTCACCTGCTTTCCTGCTCTGCCGCTCCTGTAAATGGTGACAATGAGCTTCTGTTTGCCCGCTTCGAGGGTCTCCTCCTCTTCAATAGCGGGTTCTTCTGAAAACTTGAATGAGGGGTCTGTGGAATAGACTACCCCAAGTCTTTTCTTCCAATCGTTGTCGGCCATCATTTTGCGCATTGTTATTGCAAAGATAGCGAAATCGTTTGTATCTTTGTAGAATTATGGACAAAAAGAAATTCAATCTGTGGAACCGGATTGCAGCCCTTGCGGCTTTTCTGATATCCGCTTTCACCTACCTTTCCACTATAGAGCCTTCAGCCTCATTTTGGGACTGCGGCGAGTTTATTGCGTCATCATACAAGCTGGAAGTGGGACATCCACCAGGAAACCCTGTGTTCCAGCTCTTTGCGAGGATATTCACCCTTTTCGGGGACAATATGCATGCGGCGGTTCTGGTGAATGCAATGAGCGCCGTCTGCTCCGCCCTGACCATAATGTTCCTCTACTTGACCATAGTCTTCTTCGCCAAGAGGCTTGCCACAAAGGATGAGAACGGAAGCTATGGCCTGGGCTCGTCCATTGCCATAATCGGCAGCGGTCTGGTGGGTGCGCTGGCATATTGCTTCTCCGACACTTTCTGGTTCTCGGCCGTCGAGGGTGAGGTCTATGCGATGTCCTCGTTGTTCACGGCAATGGTCTTCTGGGCGATGACAAAATGGTACGAGCAGGCGGATGGTCCATATGCAAACCGCTGGATAGTACTCATTTCCTTCCTGATGGGCCTCTCGATAGGAGTGCATCTGCTGAACCTCCTAACCATCCCGGCCCTGGTGTTCATGTTCTATTACAAACAGAAGGAGAACAGCCATTTTTCCGCTTTTGACCTCATAAAGGTATTCTTGATTTCAGTAGTCATCCTCGCTCTGATACTCTTTGTCATAATACCTTATCTCCCGAAACTCGCGGCATATACCGACCTCCTTTTTGTCAATGTCTTCGGTCTGCCGTACAATTCGGGCGCGGCCTTCTTCCTGCTGGCCGTCTTCGTCCTCTGCTTCTGGGGGCTTTTCGCGAGCCTGAAGAGGGGCAAGGTATTCCTGAATACGCTTATGCTCTGCCTCACGACCATTATTATAGGCTTCAGCATCTTCAGCATAGACATAATCCGCTCTTGCGCCAAGACTCCGACCAACGAGTATCAGCCGGACAATGCCTTTACGCTCGTGAGGTATCTCTCCCGCGAGCAATACGGCACCACTCCGCTCGTGTACGGCCAGTATTACGGTGCGCCATATGACGTCTTCGTGCCAAAGTACTGGGCGCCTCTGAACGGCAAATACGTACACGTCGACGGTCCGATGGATGTGAAGTACAGCAGCTCAGGAAAAATGCTCTTCCCGCGTATGTATAGCAGCGACCCGCGCCATATACAGTTTTATGAAACTTATACAGGAGGCAAGGGCAAGGCTGTTCAGGGTTCGAGGTACAAGAAGCCGACTATGGGCGCAAATCTCGCCTATTTCTTTGATTATCAGATGAATTGGATGTACTGGCGCTACTTTATGTGGAATTTCGTCGGTCGCCAGAACGAGATACATTCCCCGACTCCAGGCGAGCTTTTCTATGGCAATTGGGAGAGCGGAATCGGCTTCATCGACCGTCTCCGGCTCGGAGACCAGAGTGATGCTCCTGCCGTACTTTCCGAGAACAAGGGCAAGAACCACTACTATTTCCTGCCTCTGCTCCTCGGCCTGCTGGGCCTCTTCTACCAGGCCGCCAAGGACAAGCGCGGCTTCTGGCTCGTTAGCCTCCTCTTCTTTATGACGGGTATTGCCATCGTGATGTATCTCAATCAGACACCGTTCCAGGTACGCGAGCGTGATTACGCCTATGCGGGCTCTTTCTACGCTTTCTGCATCTGGATAGGCTTCGCAGTGATGGCCATCCATTCGACCTTGATCGATATTGCCAAGGGCAAGAGGACTGCAGCAATTGCGGCTGTTTCGACTGCCGCCTGTCTCGCTGTTCCTGCGCTTATGGCCGCGGAGAACTGGGATGACCACGATCGCTCGAACCGTTCTACAGCGGTCGAGATGGCTAGGAACTATCTTAATTCGGTAGGGGAGAATGGTATCCTCATAACTCACGGTGACAATGATACCTTCCCTCTGTGGTACGCACAGGAGGTGGAGGGTTTCCGTACCGATGTAAGAATCGTGAATACCTCACTGCTTGGAACTGATTGGCATATAGACCAGATGAAGTATGCCGTAAATGAGTCGGCTCCGCTTCCTCTTACAGTCGGCCAGTCCCAATACCTCTATGGTACAAATGAGTGGATACCTATCAATGATACGAGGAACCAGCCAGTGCTGCTTTCAGATGTAATGACCGTATTCAAGCATCCGGATGCTAAGCTTACCTATCAGAATGGCCTCAAGACGGATTATATTATGTCACGTCAGCTCGTCGTTCCGGTAAATAAGGAAAACGCTATAAAGAGCGGTATCGTCAGCCCTAAGTTCGCCGACGCCGTGCCTGAGTATATAGTTCTTCAGATTCCTGAGGACAAAGACCATATTACCAAGCCTGAGCTCTTTATGCTCGATCTTCTGTCCAATTATCAGTGGGATAGACCTTTGAATATGCTCAATATGGGTGGTGACCTGGATATAGGCATTAAGGAATACCTTATGTCGGAGGGAGTGTCTTCCAAGTTCGTCCCATTCAAGAACAGTGTATCCAGCCTTGATGTAGGAATTGCCGATACGGACAGACTGTATGAACTTATGACCGAAAAGTTCAGTTGGGATGCTCTTGCCAGGGATGACTATTTCATTGACTATCAGAATCTTTATACCTTCCTTGGAGTAATGTCCCAGAGAGGTCTGTTCACCAGTATGGCGCTTGCCTTCGAGAAAGTGGGCGAGATGGACCGTGCTGTTGAGATGCTAGACAAGTGCCAGGAGGTGATGAAGAACTATCCTCTCGAGACTGTTTGCCTCGGATTTTCAAGCAATGACTATATCGTTGTGGAGATGGTTTCTATGTACTACAGGCTCGGACAGCCGGAAAAGGCCAGAAATCTTGCTGTAAACTTCTTCAACAGCCTGCTGGAGTCTGCCCGCTTCTATCTGGAATTCTATGAATTCGCCCAGGATGAGTTTGAACTCTGCGGACAGTACATTTACTTCCTCCAGGACGAAGTCCGCAGCGGAGGTGATGAGGAGCTCGCCAAGAAGATTGGCAACAGCTTTGAAGCCCTGATTGACATTGCAACGGGCGGAGCTGCTGCAGCTGGCGGGAGTGAATTCTGAGGGCTTTTACAGATTAATGTGAGCGCCTTCTCAGGCGAACATAAATTGAAAGCGGGAGGGCTTTGCCATAGCGGTCACGCAGGGCGAGCTCTCCGCTTTCCATTTGGAGCTCTCCGCTTTCGGCTTTTGGCTTCGCCTGTCCTGCCTTATTGACCTTAGAGAAGGCTTGCTGTACGACAGTCTCGCCGAGAAGGGCGGAGAAGCCGTTCGAATACAGGTTCAGCACCATAAAACTGTCTGTCGGGGCAAGTATGGACGCGACGCACTTCATCATTTCGAAGAGCAGTTCGTCGAGTTTCCACTTCTCACCGTCAGGACCGTGTCCGTAGGCAGGAGGGTCGAGTATTATGCCCTGATATATTTTGCCCCTTTTGGCCTCCCTTCTGGCGAATTTCATCGCGTCCTCGACTATCCAGCGGATATTGTCCAGGCTGCTGTTTTCCATATTCTCCCTGGCCCAGGTGACTACCTGGCGCACTGAATCGAGGTGGGTGACGTCGGCTCCGGCCGCTTTTGCTGCCAGTGATGCGCCTCCAGTGTAGGCGAAGAGATTGAGTATCTTCGGGGCGGGCTTGCCCTCGACCTTTGCCTTCTCTACGAGTTCCTTGGTATTGGCATAGATGTATTCCCAATTGGAGGCTTGCTCGGGGAATACTCCGACGTGCTTGAAGGAGGTCAGGCCGAGACGCAGACGAAAGTTGAGGCCGGGCTGGAGACCGTTGTAGCTGATGAGCCATTGGTCCTTCATTGCCTTCATTCTGGTCCAGGTGCCGCTGTCCTCCTTGCCAGCCTTGCCGAAGCCTGCGCCGGGGGTGAAGCGGGTGTGTGTCATCCTGTTCCATTCTGAATCGCTCAAGCTCTTGTCCCAAAGGGCCTTGGGCTCGGGGCGGGCCATTATGAAGCTGCCGTAGCGTTCGAGTTTCTCGCCATTGCCTGAATCAATGAGTTCATAGTCCTTCCAGGATGCTGCCGGGTATTCTATTGCCATAAATAAATCGATTGAACTGCAAAGATAATCAAAAATAGGCCTATGATTGGTTAAGATGTCCGTTTTTTTAGTTAATTTTGTCATCCTGTATTATTGGGAAAATCAATCCTTCATTTAGGAATCAATTGTTTAAAACTATACGTATTATGGCATCAAACATCAACTCTTACGATTTCACAGGTAAGAAGGCTATTGTCAGAGTCGACTTCAACGTTCCTCTTAAAGAGGGAAAGATTACTGACGACACCCGTATCCGCGGCGCCCTCCCTACACTCAAGCTCATACTCGAGAAGGGTGGTTCACTCATCATTATGTCCCATATGGGAAAGCCGAAGGGCAAGGTTAAACCTGAACTCTCACTCTCTCAGATAGTTGACGCAGTGAGCGAGAAGCTCGGTGTTCCTGTACAGTTCGCTCCTGATTGCCAGGCTGCTGACGAGCAGGCTGCAGCTCTCAAGCCGGGTGAGGTGCTTCTTCTTGAGAACCTCCGTTACTATCCGGAGGAGGAAGGCAAGCCTGTAGGAATCGAAAAGGATGATCCTGCATACGAGGCTGCAAAGAAGGAAATGAAGGCCAGACAGAAGGACTTCGCCAAGAAACTCGCTTCTTATGCTGACTGCTGGGTAATGGATGCATTCGGCACCGCACACCGCAAGCACGCTTCAACCGCTGTTATCGCTGACTACTTCGCTCCTGAGAACCGTATGGTAGGTCTTCTTATGGAGAAGGAGGTAAAGGCTGTTGACAATGTCCTTAACAATATCCAGCGTCCTTTTGTTGCCATTATGGGCGGCTCGAAGGTTTCTTCGAAAATCGGTATCATCGAGAATCTGCTCGGAAAGGTGGACAAGCTCATCCTCTGCGGCGGTATGACCTATACCTTCGCCAAGGCTCACGGCGGTGAGATCGGTACCTCAATCGTGGAGATGGACAAACTTGACGTTGCTCTCAATGTTGAGAAGCTTGCCAAGGAGAACGGTGTGGAGCTCATCCTCGCACCTGACGCTGTCACCACGGACGGTCTTGACTTTGCTACTATGACTGTAAAGCCTGGTTCAAGAATCGAGGTTCACGACGCAAGAAACATCCCTGCAGGTCTCGAGGGAGTTGATGCTGGCCCAAAGGCACAGGAGCTTTTCGCCAATGCCATCAAGGGCTGCAAGACCATCCTTTGGAACGGTCCTGCCGGCGTATTCGAGTGCGATGACTTCTGCGCAGGTTCAAGGGCTATTGGCAATGCTATCGCAGATGCTACTGCTGAAGGTGCATTCTCACTCATCGGTGGTGGAGACTCAGTGGCTTGCTGCACCAAGTTCGGACTTACCGACAAGGTATCATACATCTCTACAGGTGGTGGTGCCCTTCTCGAGGCTATCGAGGGTAAGGAACTTCCTGGCGTAGCTGCTGCTCTTGCATAATCGCTTCTGAACTTATTTTCGTGTCATAAGCTGTTGATGCGAAGAGTAAATAATGTCGGAGATTTTGCCTCTTTTGGTGAAGTCTCCGTTTTATTTTTGGTACAGCTATTTGCAAATTATATCTATATTTGCATTTTGTAATTGAAATAGAAGACATAATGGATTTGCTTTTTATACATTGGCACGTCAATCCTGTGCTGCTTCAATTGGGCAGTATAGGAATCAGATGGTACTCTCTCCTCTTTGTATCCGGATTCATACTCGGATGGTTCATTTTCAAGTGGTTCTTCAAGAGGGAGGGCATATCTGAGAATCTTCTCGACTCGCTGCTGTATACCCTGCTCATCGCGACTATAGTTGGCGCGAGGCTAGGTCATTGCCTCTTCTATCAGCCGGACTACTACCTCGGCAGCTGGCAGGGATTCCTGGAGATTTTCATGCCTTGGAAGGGCGGGCTCGCGAGTCACGGCGGCGCCATTGCCCTGCTTCTGGCGATGTGGTGGTATGCTCGGCATTACGGCAGGAAAAATCATTTCGACTATCTCTGGATAATGGATCATCTCTGTATAGCCGTGGCCTTTGCAGGCTGTTTTATCAGACTTGGAAACCTCTTTAACTCAGAGATTTACGGTGATGTTACCTCACTCCCTTGGGGCTTTATCTTCGAACTTCGCGGAGAAACCGAGCCTAAGCATCCTACTCAGTTGTATGAGGCTCTGTCTTATCTCATCCTGGGACTCTCGCTTTTGGGACTTTACTGGAAGAAACTTGACAAGCTTCCGAGAGGCTTCTTCTTCGGAGCTTTCCTCATCGGCTGTTTCGGTATGCGTTTCCTCATCGAATTCATAAAGGAACCTCAGGTAGGTTTCGAGGAGGGAATGGCTCTCAATATGGGACAGCTACTCTCCGTTCCATTTGTTATAGCCGGAATATGTATGCTGGTTTATGCCTACAAAAAGAAGATGCCGGCATCCGCATTGCAGCCCGAAGCCCCGAAAAAGCAGGTGGAGACCCATTATGCCAAGCCGCTATCAAAGTGATTTACTATCAAAAAGATACAGATAATATAATTCATTCAGTATTATGCGTAAGTTTATTTTTGTACTATCAGCAGCTTTGCTGCTTGCTTCCTGTTCAGGAAAATCTGAGCTGGTAATCAATGGAAAGACCGACCAGGAGGTCGATATGGCATATGTAATGTCAGGAAGGGATACTCTTGCCTCAGCTCCAGTGCAGGCAGGCGCTTTCACCCTCACCGTTCCTGTTGACCAGAACAAGCTTGTTTATCTCGTTGAAGGCGACAAGTCAAGGTCTGCTATCGTTTGTGAGAAGGGTAAGATCAAGTATGAAATGTCAGAGGGTTTCGCAACAGTATCAGGCGCAAAACTCAACGACAACTATATGAAGTACCGCGCTGCCCAAAAGGACCTCACCGATCAGTATATGAAGGCTTATGAGTCTGAGGACCAGGAACTTATCGATTCTCTCTATGAGCAGGCTGACCAGATTGAGAAGTCTTTCTACGAGGAAAACGCATCAAACTACCTTGGACTCTATATGCTTAGAAGCTCTCTCCAGTACGGAATGGACGCTGATGAGCTGGAGGCTGCTCTCGCGAAACTCGACAATGAAACAGCCGAGTACGAAGATGCAAAGACTCTCGCCGAGAGAGTTGAACTTCTCAGAAAGACCGCTATTGGCAATGACTATATTGAAATCAATCTCCCTGATAGGGATGGCAATCCTATCGCGCTCTCAAGCGTAGTAGGTGAGGGCAAGTATGTTCTCGTTGATTTCTGGGCATCTTGGTGCGGCCCTTGTATGAGGGAGCTCCCTTATCTCCTCGAGGCATATTCTGCATATAAGGACAAGGGTTTCGAAATCTACGGTGTTTCACTTGATTCAACCAAGGATGCTTGGACCAAGGCCATCGATGATAACAATATGAGCTGGATTCATGTTAGTGACATCAAGTATTGGCAGTGTGAGGCAGCTCAGGAGTATGGCGTTAATTCCATCCCTTCAAACTGGCTCGTTGGTCCTGACGGAAAGTTCGTGGCATCAAATCTCCGCGGAGAGGGTCTCATCGAGAAACTCGCCGAACTCATAGGAGAGTAATACTCTGATTGACTTAAGGTTAATCGCCAGCATCGCAATTCATCCAAAAAATTCAATGTTATGGGCTTTTTTGATTCCCTTTTCGAAAATCCCAGCAAAAAGTCAAATAAATCACAGGATTGGGACAGAAGTGTTTTCGATACTGATAGATTCCGCAATCGCAAAAGCGGCAACTGGGTAGATTGGGACGATGTTTCAACCGGTGATGTTGAGACGGACGGCTTTGAACATCCCAATTTTGACGATGATGGTGAATGGTGATACCTATAGCAGAATTCAAGAAGGCTCCTCATTTTGGGGAGTCTTTTTTTTGTTTTCCCTCTTCGGTCTCCGTGAAGACGGGTTGCTTCTCGTAGGGCTTCCTCGGTCGACTCTGGTCGTAGGGCTTCCTCGGTCGACTCTGGCTGTGGGGGATAAGTGCCTGGTAGTCAGTGAATTAAGCATTTGCCTATGGTAAATTTTGCCCATAGACAATTGGTTAAAACATTGATACACAATGGGTTATCCCCCACGCTAACCGCGGCATAAGGAACAACGCTAACTACGGCAAAAGGAACCACGCGGCCGTCTCGTGTTCTCCTGACAGTAAAGATGGTTTACAATTTGATCTCACAAAAGCCTTCTTGGGCATCATTCTGGAATTTAGCTTAGATTAATCGTTTTAGCCAGTCTTGGATGGATCAGATTGAGTCTAGTTTTCGGAATCTCGCTTTAGTCAACTTAATTTTGTTATTGTCTTTTCTATTGAGAAAGTCTTCGTCGAAATATTGAATTAAGTCTTATTTTGTAATTCAAATATTTAATGTATATTTGACACACAGACATGGAATCATCATCGAGTAATATACCATAGTTTTTCGGCTCACGTGCAAAACCCTGTGTTTGAGTAAATGAAAAAGTATGTACCTTTGAAGGAGGATTTAAAGGTATATACATATGTCTGATACATTGTCAATTTATCAGTCCCTGGCGAGACTGATGTTCCCGGAAGGTTTGTT
>JAQXOE010000060.1 GCA_029098505.1 Bacteroidales bacterium | reverse complement strand
GCGAGGGAATTGAGCAGGAGTTTCGCCGAGGATGGTTACCGCTCGACTGTGCTGAAGGGAGTGGGAGTGTCTAAATATTACCCGGATCCGTCTCTTCGTCAGGGCGGTGATATCGATTTGTGGGTGGATGCGCCAAGAGGGGAGCTGATATCTTATCTGAGGTCTAAGTATAAGGTCGGCAGTGTAGTTGTTCATCATGCCGATGTGGAGATATTTCCAGATGTGGAAACGGAAATCCATTTCTGGCCGAGTTATACGTATAACCCTTTCAGGTGGCTGAGGTATAGTTCTTTCTTTGACTCCTGCAGGGCAGAGTGTTTTGTTCGAAATGGGGATGGGTATTGTTCTCCGTCTTTGCGCTTCAATTCCGTGTATCTGATGATGCACATTTTCCGGCACATCTATAATGAGGGGATAGGTCTGAGGCAATTGCTTGATTACTACTATCTCTTGCGTAAGCTCAGTGCTCCTGACCATCTTTGGGCTATGTCAACTCTGCGTAAGATGGGACTCGGGAAATTCACCGCTGCTGTTATGTGGGTAATAAGAGAGGTCTTCTTGACTTCATCGCAGTCCCTGACAGATGACGGCGATTTCCTGCTATGCAGCCCTGATGAGAAGTCCGGGCGCTTTCTTTTGAGTGAGATTGAGCTTGCTGGTAATTTTGGGAAGTGGGATAAGCGGCTTCATCGGAGGAAAGGATATGTCGGAAGGGTAGTTGAAAACCTGAGCCGGCTTGCCACATTCTTTTCACTCTCTCCGTCCGAGGTGCTCTGGGCTCCTGTCTGGAAGGCCTGGCATTGGTGCTGGAGAAAAACAGTCTGAATATAATCATTTGAAATATGAATATTTTAATCACCGGAGTTCACGGATTCGTGGGCTCCAATCTTGTTAAGTATTTGTCTCAGGACAATAAGATTTACGGGCTTGACATAGTTGCTCCTGAAAAGGAGGGGGTTGTCAGGACATATTCCTGGGATGATCTGGATTCGCCGGATTTCCCTGAAATCGATGCTGTCATCCATCTTGCCGGCAAGGCTCACGACACTCGCAACAAGAGTGCTGCGGATGTTTATTTCAAGGTGAATACAGGGCTCACCCAGCGTATTTTCGACTGGTATCTAACACAGCCGAAGGCATCGAAGTTCATTTTCTTCTCCACGGTGAAAAGTGCGGCGGACAGGGTCGAGGGCGATTTCCTGACAGAGGAATGTGTCCCTACTCCTGTTGGCCCATACGGTGAGAGCAAGATCAAGGCGGAGAACTATATCATTGAAAAGTTCGCTCCGGCTGCTCTGTCGCGTCCATTCCACAATTTTGATGACAGCGATAGCGTCGTTCCCGGCAAGCAGGTCTACGTCATGAGACCTTGTATGATCCACGGTCCCGGTAACAAGGGCAATCTCAATCTGCTCTATGGAGTTGTGAAGAAGGGAATTCCATGGCCGTTGGGAGCATTCGAGAACCGCCGTTCATTTACTTCTGTCGGCAATCTCTGCTATGTTATTGATGGCATTCTGAATAAACCGGTTCCATCCGGAATCTATCACATGGGTGACGACGAAGCTCTTTCTACCAATGAACTGATTGCAGTCATCTGCGAGGCGATGGGAAAGAAAGCGCACATCTGGAGGCTGCCAAAGGGCTTGATGAACGGCATGGCCAAGCTTGGCGGCTGGCTCCATCTTCCGCTCAACCCGCTCCGTATGCAGAAACTTACGGAGAACTACGTGGTTAGCAACGCCAAGATCAAGGCCGCCCTCGGCATTGAGCATATGCCAGTTCGGGCTCGCGACGGGCTGCTGGACACTATAAGGAGTTTTGAAGAATAATCAAATGAATATGAATGCATACCTGACTTACGGAATCATTGCCGTGGTCCTTTTCGTTTTGGAATTGGTTTACTTCCGCTTCGCGGACAAGTTCAACATCATTGACAAACCCAACGAGCGGTCGTCGCACTCGAGCATTGTGCTCCGTGGAGGCGGCATCATCTTTCTGATCGGGGTGCTGGTCTGGGCTCTGGTCTCGCTGTGCGGTGGTTTTGGCGTGGGGCAGACTGTCTATCCGTGGTTCCTGCTGGCTGTGCTGCTGGCTGCGGGGATTTCGTTTGTGGACGATATACGGTCACTGCCGGACTCGGTGCGGCTGGTGGTGCAGTTTCTGGCGATGGGACTGCTGATCGTCCAATTGTTCCTTACGGCCAGAGGAACAGTGATGTATGCTGACAGTAATCTGCTGGTGAATACGATGATGGTCATCATTGCTCTGGTAGTTTGTGTGGGAGCAACGAACATCTACAACTTTATGGACGGCATCAATGGCATCACGGCCGGCTATTCGATAGCGGTTCTTCTACCTCTTATCCTGATGAACCGCCGTGAGTCTTTTGTTGAGGATTCGTTTCTCGTTGTCGTTCTGCTGAGCGTGCTTGTCTTCTCGTTCTTCAATTTCCGTCCTCGGGGAAAGGCAAAATGCTTCGCAGGAGATGTGGGCAGCGTCGGAATCGCATTCGTCCTTCTCTTTGCCATCGGGATGCTGATTGTCAGGACCGGGGACATCACCTGGCTGATCTTCCTGCTGGTCTACGGTGTTGACGGCTGCTGCACGATTGTGCATCGCATCCTGCTTCACGAGAATCTCGGCGAGGCGCACCGCAAGCATGTGTACCAGCTGATGGCGAATGAGCTGAAGATGTCTCATCCGCTTGTGAGCGTGATTTACATGGCCCTGCAGCTGGCCGTGTCGCTCGGCTTCATATTCATTTGCCCTCTTCTTGCGACCTCTTGCGGCTTGCCGCTTGTCGCCTGGCATTGGATTTACCTCGCCGTGGCTTTTGTGCTGCTGGTCGTGGCTTATGTCCTGTTCAAGAAAAAGTATTACCACCTTCACGAGGAGTATCTTGCCTCGCTAAAGAAATAATCGCTATGACCCCTATCGACAAAACCCTTATTACCAATCTATTGGCCCAGGCTGCGGAGAATCCGCGGCTGAGGCAGAACTATGACCTGCGTTCCTCGGAGGGGGACGGGAGCCAGAGGATGCTGAATGCGATGCTGCCGGGGACGGTGGTGCCGGTCCACAGGCATCCGCGCAGCAACGAG
>JAQXOE010000059.1 GCA_029098505.1 Bacteroidales bacterium | reverse complement strand
GACCTTAGTACGAGAGGACCGGGTTGGACGAACCTCTGGTATACCGGTTGTGGCGCCAGCTGCACCGCCGGGTATCCACGTTCGGTCAGGATAAGCGCTGAAAGCATCTAAGCGCGAAGCCGTCTTCAAGATGAGACTTCCTTATAGGGTCGTGGGAGACTACCACGTTGATAGGCAGGAGATGTAAGGGCAGCAATGTCTTCAGTCGACCTGTACTAATAGCCCGAAATCTTTCCTGAGAGAAAGATAAGCCAAAAGAATTGAAAAAAGATCTCGACCATCGTTAATCGAGTCGTCTCTCTCAAGTAACATATTGCCGTGGCTATAGCGGCGGGGAACCACCTCTTCCCATTCCGAACAGAGAAGTTAAGCCCGCCATCGCCGATGGTACTGCCCCACCAGGTGGGAGAGTAGGCAGCCGCGGTTCTTCGAAGGCTCCGAGTCAGTGTTGACCCGGAGCTTTTTTTTGTGTGTCTGTGCCTGTGCGTATGGTCCTTCCGTCGCTTACATCTCTATTTATTCCATCCTTCCTGCCTGGGGGCTCTTCGCGGCTCACCCTTATCCCACCTCTTCGTGGGAGTTCATTGCTCTTCACCCTTCTTCCCTTTCTCCTTCCCTTTCTCCGTGGGAGCTAACTTCCTGATACACAATGAATTAAAGCTTTGTCTATGGTCAAAAATAACCATAGACAAATGCTTAAGTTGTTGACATACAGATAGTTAAACCCCCATGCTCCCGAATATTGAAAGCAACGGTCACGTCTAGGAGAGCCCTTTGGGGCAGTTCCCCGCAGGCATGAACAGTAGCAAGCGAGTCGGGTATATCGAGCCTGCGTTGTTTCCTCTGTTCACTATTACAGAAGAGATTATCTCCTTTATTGATTGATAACGTGAAGCAGGTACTCGCAGTCGCTCTGCGAAAATTTATGACAAGCTTCGCTCCTGCGAGTACCTGCTTCAACATAGAAGATATTGCTCACTTAGCTCCTTGATTTGGTTTTGATGACCTTATTACAGCTCCTGATCACGGCCAACAGCTGTCCCACGGGAATTCTGGCAGTGAACCCAGTTGGGGCTATCGAGCGCTTTCACCTATGGCAAATCTTATTGTATGCTGAAGGAAGATGAGTATGAAATGCAACTTTGGTGAAAAGGTGCAGTGTGAAGGCATCTCGAGCTGGACAGCTCTGGAAGCATACCTGCTCAAATAACTGTGGGGGCTAACTTCCTGATACACAACAAGATAAGCACTTATCTATGGGCAAAAATAACCATAGATAAATGCTTAAGTTATTGATATACAAAGGGTTAAGCCCCACGGTGCGAGAGAGAAGCAAGCGCGATGAGGAAGCAAGCACAATAGAGAAGCAAGCGCGATAGAGAAGGAAGCACGATGAGGAAGAAATCACGAGGGCCGGAGTCAGCCAGCAGCAGAGAATCCTGCCCCACAAACAGCCATCACCTTAAGCGCTGCACTATTACAGTTTATTCGTATGAGAGCATACAAAATAGCGGCAAGTTCCAAAATGGAATTTGCCGCCAAAATTGCAAGTACTTTGAAGCTATCTTACTTCTCGCAAGAGATAAGCTTCCAGACTCCAGCTGCGAACGCACCTCCGGCGAGAGGCCCGAGGATGAAGATCCAGAGTTGTTTAAGTGCATCGCCACCCTGGAAGATAGCAGGTCCGATAGAACGGGCTGGATTGACTGAGGTTCCGGTGTAACGGATGCAGATAAGGTGAACGAGGATCAGAGTAAGACCTATAGCAAGTCCTGCAAGATTGCCGGCTCCCTTCTTTTCATCGGTTGCGCCGAGGACTACGAGGACAAATACAAAGGTGAAGAATACTTCTGCAAGGAGACCGCCTACAACGCCTACACCTGCCTGAAGGCTATTGGCACCTGTGCCAGAGAAGTCAACATTCGCAGTTAGGAGAGCGAGAATGGCTGAGCCGAGAATAGCTCCGATTACTTGGAACAATACATACATTGCAGCGTCCTTGCCGCTCATCTTGCCTGAAAGCCATACTGCAAGTGTGATAGCCGGATTGATGTGACAGCCTGAGATGTTGCCGATGGTGTAGGCCATAGCGATTACTGCAAGACCGAATGCCATTGCTGTTCCGACTACGGTAGCTGTGATAGCGGTTGTACAACCGAGGCTGACTGCAGTACCGCAGCCCATAAGAACCAATACCATGGTTCCAATCATTTCAGCAAAATACTTTTTCATAAATCTAATAATTGGTGTTTGTCTGATAATTAGTCATTTCAATTGTTGCGAATTTAAAAAAATACTTTGAATTACTTATCTTTGTATAAATAAAGCTTGCTGCTATTGAACTAATACCAATTATTATGAAAAAAATAATACTTTTGCTTATGGCACTTTCTCTAATTGCCTGTCAGCATAACTCGAAAAGCTTCAAGAGCTATGAAGATTACCCTATGAAGAAGGGCTCTCTTGATGAAATGGTATGGTCTCCCAAGGCCACTGCTTTTTCACTGTGGGCTCCTACAGCCGAAGAGGTCGTACTTTCTTTGTATTATGAAGGCAATGGCGATGCTGCTCCTTTCAAGACATTGAATATGAGACATCATCGTGACGGCTCCTGGACGGCAAAAGTCAAGGGCAATCTTGAAGGCAAGTTTTATACTTTCAAAATCAAGGAGAATGGAGAGTTTCTTGCAGAGTCTCCCGGGATTATGGCCAAGGCAGTGGGTGTCAACGGCTGGAGGGGCGCCATCATAGACCTTTCAAAGACAGATCCCGATAATTGGGATGAGGATGTCCGTCCTGAGCTCAAGTCCTTTTCAGATGTGGTGCTCTACGAACTTCAGCACAGGGATTTTTCCATCGATAGCTTGAGCGGCATTGTCAATCGTGGCAAGTTTATGGCATTGACAGAAGAGAATTCACTCAGCGCATACGGAGAGAGCACTGGAATTGATCATCTTGTCGAGCTTGGAGTTAATCATATTCATATTATGCCATCCTATGATTTCGGTTCCATTGATGAAGAACATCTTGAACTGAACAAATATGGCTGGGGTTACGATCCTCAGAACTACAACGTCCCGGAGGGCTCTTTCAGTACTGATCCTTTTGATCCGGGTTGTCGAATAAGGGAGTTCAAGCAGATGGTGCAGTCGCTTCACAAACACGGAATCAGGGTCGTTATGGATGTGGTTTATAACCATACTTTCAACACTGACAGGAATCCGTTCAATCTTACAGCCCCAGGATATTTCTACCGTCTCAGAGAGGATGGAAGCTATTCCGACGGCAGCGGTTGCGGCAATGAAACGGCTTCGGATCGCGAGATGATGCGCAGATTTATGATAGAGTCTGTGTGCTATTGGATCAATGAGTATCACGTTGACGGTTTCCGCTTCGACCTTATGGGTGTTCACGATATTGAGACAATGAACGCGATTCGCGCTGCAGTTGATGCCATTGACCCGTCAATATACATTTACGGAGAAGGTTGGGCTGCAGGAACTTGCGAGCTTCCTTCGGAGACTCAGGCGCTTAAGGCCAATATCCCTTCGATGCCGCGCATTGCCGCCTTCGGCGATGAGATGCGTGATGCTGTCAGAGGTCCCTTCAATGACAATAGCAAGGGCGCATTCCTTGTTGGAATTTCTGGCAATGAAGAGAGCATCAAGTTCGGCCTCGTAGGTGCTATCAATCATCCTCAGATTGATTACAGCCTTGTCAATTATAGTGATGAGCCTTGGGCAATCCAACCGTGGCAGCACATCAGCTACATCAGTTGCCACGACGATATGTGCCTCGGAGACCGTCTGAAAACCAATATGAGCGGAGAAGATATCAATACCATTCTTAAAGCTGCAGCACTCGGGCAATCAATCGTCCTGCTTTCCCAGGGAACTCCTTTCATCTATGCGGGCGAAGAAGTCCTCCGCCACAAGAAGTTCGTTCACAACTCGTTTGACAGCCCTGATGATGTGAATATGATAAGATGGAGCCAGAAGACCACATATCACGATTTCTTCGTATATCTTCGCGAGCTTATTGCCCTCCGCAAAGCCCATCCGGCCTTCCATATGGGCGACGCTGACTTGATTCGCGCTAATATGGAGTTCCTGCCGGTGGATCAGTCCTGTCTTATTGCCTTCAGGCTCAATGGAGCTGCTGCTGGCGATGATTGGGGCGATATCATTGTTGCTTTCAATTCTTCTCGCGAGCCTGCGAAGCTTGAGATTCCTGACGGGGTATATACTGTTGTTTGCAGTGATACCAAAGTTAATCCTGAGGGAATGGGCACAGTCAGGGGCAGCCGGACAAGCGTTCCTGCCCTTTCGGCTCTTGTTATGCATAATTAGTTGCGAATCAATGATTTAATAATAAAAAACAATAATCACAGTAATGAGCACACTTCATATCATTGACCATCCTATGATTCAGCATAAGTTGACTATTATGCGTGATTCTTCCACAGGAACAAAGGATTTCAAGGAATTACTCAGCGAGATTGCCCTGCTTATGGGTTACGAGGTGACACGCGATTTCCCTCTCGAGGACGTCGAAATAGAAACTCCGCTACAGAAGATGATAGGAAAGAAGATTTCCGGTAAGAAAGTGGCTATTGTTCCTATCCTACGGGCAGGCCTCGGAATGGTGGACGGGCTTCTTACTCTCATCCCTGTTGCTAAAGTGGGTCATATCGGACTTTACAGGGATGAGGATACACATAAGCCTGTCTTTTATTACTGCAAACTTCCTTTCGACATTGAGCAGCGTACCGTAATCGTTACGGACCCTATGCTTGCTACGGGTGGAAGTGCCTGTGACGCGATTGACCTCCTTAAGGAAAAGGGTGTTACCAGCATCAGGTTGATGTGTCTTGTAGCGGCTCCTGAGGGTGTCAAGGCTGTTCAGGAAAAGCATCCGGATGTCGATATATATGTAGCATCTGTTGATGATAGACTTAACGAGAACTGCTACATACTTCCGGGTTTGGGTGATGCCGGAGACCGTATATTCGGAACCAAATAACTTAAGATATAGCTGAATTGATAATAATAAACCCTACTATATATGAAATTGATTAAGAATTGTATTGCTGTCTTGGCGTCAGCTGCCGTCGTTGCCTGTACAACGACAACGCCAAGTTCTTCAGGTCCTATCTATCTTGATAACAATGCTGACATCGAGGACAGGATAGAGGATGCTCTTTCAAGAATGACACTTGAGGAGAAGATAGATATGGTTCACGCCCAGTCCAAGTTCTCCTCTCCTGGTGTGAAGAGACTCGGTATTCCGGAACTTTGGACAACTGACGGCCCTCACGGTATCCGCACAGAAGTGTTCTGGGATGAGTGGGAGCAGGCCGGCTGGACAAATGACTCTATCGTTGCCTTCCCTGCACTCACCTGTCTTGCAGCTACCTGGGACCGCGATTTGTCAGCCCTTTATGGCAAGTCAATAGGCGAGGAGGCTCGCTACCGTGAGAAGGATGTGCTCCTTGGACCTGGTGTCAATATATACAGAACCCCTCTCAATGGCCGTAATTTCGAGTATATGGGAGAGGACCCATATCTCGCTTCCCAGATGGTTGTCCCTTATGTTCAGGAAGTTCAGAATAACGGTGTGGCTGTTTGCGTCAAGCATTTTGCTTTGAACAATGAGGAGACCTTCCGTCACCAGACGGATGTTGACCTTGACGACAGGGCTCTTTATGAAATTTATCTTCCTGCATTCAAGGCTGCTGTTCAAGAGGGAGGCGCCTGGTCTGTAATGGCAGCATATAATCTTTACCGCGGCCAGTACCTTTGTTCAAACGAACGTCTCCTGGATGATATCCTTAGGGGGGAGTGGGGCTTCGACGGAGCAGTTATCTCCGATTGGGGCGGTGTTCATGAGACAGATGCCACAGTGAAGTATGGAGTTGACCTTGAGTTCGGCACCTGGACAGACGGTCTTACTATGGGAGCTACCAACGGATATGATGCGTATCATCTTGCAGCGCCTTTCCGCGAGGGAGTCAAATCAGGTAAGTATACTATGGAGCAGCTTGATGCCAAGGTGCGCAGAGTACTCCGTCTGATTTTCCGTACAGCTATGAATCCTGACAAGCCTTTTGGCAATATTGGTTCAGAAGCTCATTATGCTGCTGCCCGCAAGATTGGAGCAGACGGAACAGTTCTCCTCAAGAACGACGGTAATCTCCTTCCTATCAAGTCAGACTCAAAGAAGATACTCGTTGTCGGCGAGAATGCCATCAAGATGATGACCATCGGCGGCGGATCTTCGTCTCTTAAGGCAATGCACGAAATCTTCGCCTTTGATGCCATCAAGGAGCGCGCTGCTCAGGACAATATTGAAGTGGAGTATGAAAGAGGATATGTAGGTGACATTACCGGTTCATACAATGGAGTAACGTCGCCTTATGATCTTTCAGATCCTCGTTCTGCAGAGGAACTCATCGCTGACGCTACAGCCAAGGCTAAGGATGCTGACTATGTAATATTCGTCGGTGGTCTCAACAAGAGCAACAATCAGGACTGCGAGGGTACAGACAGACGCTCTCTCAGTCTCCCATATGATCAGGATGCTGTCATTGAGGCGCTTGTGGCTGTAAATCCGAATGTCATTGTCGCTCTTGTCAGTGGAAATGCTGTTGCAATGCCTTGGGTTGATTCAGTTCCATCTATAGTCCAGGCTTGGTATGGCGGCTCAGAAGCCGGCCACTCTCTCGCAGACGTACTCTTTGGCGATGTCAATCCTAGCGGCAAGCTTCCGTTCACCTTCCCTAAGCAGCTTTCTGATTCGCCTGCACATCAGGATGGTCTCAGATTCCCTGTCAGAGGTAAGAATTACTACAATGAAGGTATCTTCGTAGGATACAGATGGTTTGAGAATAAGGAAATTGAGCCTCTCTTCGCCTTTGGCCACGGTCTCAGCTACACCACTTTCGAGTATGGTGATGTCAAGGCAAGCAAGACTTCAATAGGTGAAAATGGCTCTGTCAAGCTTACTGTTCCAGTCAAGAATGTTGGCTCAGTAGCAGGTGCTGAGGTCGTTCAGCTATATATTCGTGATGTTGAATCTTCTCTCCCACGCCCTGTTAAGGAGCTTAAGGGCTTTGAAAAGCTTTACCTTGAGCCAGGACAGTCAGCTACAGTCGAGTTTGAGATATCTGCTGATGCCCTCAAATTCTATGACGATTCGATTGCTGATTGGAAACTCGAGAAGGGTGCTTTCATCGCTCTCATCGGTTCTGCATCAGATGACATCAGAACGAGCGTTCAGTTCGCTGTGAAGTAGTCGATAAAGTCAGGAATTCTTCCTTGATTTTTTGGATACTTTATTGATTTTGATTTTGGACTTGGAAGTTTCTTCCAGGTCCAAATTGTATATGGCATAATTGCCGCAGAATTCAAAATCCAGACCTTCAAGGTATTCCATAACCTCTTGATTCTTGCTGAGGAAAGAACTAGATACGACCAGCGACCCTTTCTTAGGAGCAATCATCAGGAAGGATTCAGCATCCTTACCGAAGTCGTATATGTCACGGCCCAGATAGACATCCATATTCTCAGGTCTGTGCACGGACAACGTATATACTTCATTGCCTTCAGGAATCAGTTTGCACAGATTTCCATAGCCCACAAAGTCGTTGATGCGCGGCATCTCGAAGCTTACTGCAAAGATGAAGAGCAGCAATGACATTGCCATTGACTTGACAGGCTTTTCCCATTGCCCCTTGTACTTGGCAAGGCTGTGAAGGGCAATTGCGCCGCCTGCTATGCCTATGAGTCCGGCAAGCAGAATCATTGGAGAGCGCAGGAACGGGTAGTTGATCAGTTCCGGCACCGATTTGAAAATAATGCAGACGAGCGATACGATGAGCGCGATCGCGCCAATGATTATGAACAGTATTGCAGGAATGGCCAATGCGGCTCCGAACAAGCCGTTCCAGCCCCTGCGCTTGACAACCATAGGAAAACAATATGCGAGGAAGGGGAAGATTGGAGCGAGATATATGGCAAGTTTGGAGCTGAAGCAGCTGAGCATCAGGAAGATAGCTATTACTGTCAGTGCATAGAATTTTTCAATACCGGAAGGACTCTTTTCAGCTTTGCCGCAGAGAGCAAGGACAGCGCAAGGAACTGCCAGAAGACACCAGGGAGCCATAACCTCCCATATAAGGATGCAATATTGCCAGAATGGAGCTTTGTGATGGAAGGAATTTACTGCCCTGCCTACTGTCTGATGGAAGAGAAGATTGTTTAGGTATTCCTTACCTCCGTCAAACCATACGCCGACGAACCAGAGCAAGCAGAGTCCGGCAATAAGTCCCCAGGTCTTTAATCCCAGGTATTTGAATATGTCCTTAGGCCTCCTGTCGCATATGAGATAAACGCTGATTGCCAAAGGTGGAGCGAGCAGCCCGACCGGGCCTTTGGTGAAAAGGGCAAGGAAAATATAAAGAGGAAGAAGCCATCGTTGAACTTTGATATTGCCAATACCATTGTCCATCTTCCAGAATGTCCACAGGGCGAGGACTATCCACATACACATCAGCATATCCATTCGAAGGAACACCGACATTCCCAGGAATAGTCCGCAAGTCGAGGCCAGCAGAGCAGCTCCCGCCCTTTCTTCGGCGTTGAAGTGCCCTGGTAAGGCAGACGTCACCCATTTGTCCATTATGGCAATGATGACACAGGCAGGAATGAATGAGAAGAGCGACAGCACGAACATACTGTGCTTCCCGAAGATCAGCTTGCACAGCATAATCAGCCAGAAATAGAGAGGCGGTTTGTCTGCGTAATGCTCGCCTTGATTGGTGAATGCGAAGATATTGCCATCGCTCAAGGCTTCGTCGGCAATGCTGAGATATCTCAATTCATTCGAAGGGGAGAAGTCCCTTAAAGCCATCATCGGAGCGAGAGTGGCTGCCATAAATAACAGCACTGTGAGCACCGGGTGCTTTTCAATTGCTTTTTTGAACATTCTTTTTCTTGTTGGACAGTCCTATCATTATGTTGCGGACTGAGGCTATTATTCCGAACTGGCCTAAAATGAGAACCCAGTCGTGTCTTATTATTCCGTATATGATGATCAGAAGGGAGCCGATGATGGCTATTGCCCAGAATGAAAGCGGCAACAGGGACTGGCCCTTCTTCACGCTGTAGAACCATTGGTATACGAATCTCATCTTGTAGATGAACTGGCCTGCCGTGCCGAGGATAAGCAGTCTGAGAGGTACATCGTCATTCTTGAGGAAACTCTCGGTGAACTGGGGAATGTCTTTGAACAGGGGAATGGATACGATGACGGGAATCAGGGCCTGTATGATCGGGACAAGTTTAGGTGTTTTGGCATATAGCCCTTTCGCCTTGATGTTCCACATATAGATGTAGTACGAAAGGTACTCTCCGAAAATGATGGAGAAATCCTTACGGAGCCATCCGTAGAAGAAGAGAATCATCGAACCGATGATGCTGAATATCCAGTAGAGAGCGGGGGATTCGACCCGTCCGTGCTTCTCTGAAAGATACCACTGGATAAAGACCCTGCCGGTGTAGAATACCTGGGCCGATAATCCTATGCAATATATCCAGAGAGGGCTGTCCATTACAGATTGCTTGAGCCGATTTTATAATTGATATAGCGTGGCTTCATCCATCTGTATGCGAAGCAATCAGCGAAAGGCCCCCAGAGCCTGTTCCAGAGGTGATATTTCGACTTTCCTGCCACTCTTGGGAAATGCCTCACCGGTACCTGCTTGTAGCTGCCGCCGTCCTGAAGAAGCACCAGCGCGGGAAGGAAGCGATGCATACCCTTGAACAACGGAAGCCTTTTGGCGACGTCGGTATGAAGCACTTTTAAAGGACAACCGGTGTCAAGCGCACCGTCGCCCGTCATCATCCTCCTGAATCCATTGGCAATCTTCGATTGAAGGTTCTTGAAGAAGGAGTCCTTCCTGTTGGCACGTATGCCGATCACCATTGAGTACGAGGCAATGTCCTCGAGCAGAAGATTGAAATCCTCCGGCGCTGTCTGCAGATCAGCATCCATATAGCCGCAGTACCTCGAATAGCAATAGTCTATTCCTGCCTTCAGTGCTGCGCTCAGGCCTGCGTTCTTTTCGAAGGACAGGTAGTACATATCAGGATTCCTTCCGCAGATCTCTTTTAATTTTTCGCCGCTGGAATCATTGGAGCCGTCATTGACGAACAATACGCAAGCCTTTTCGCTGCATTCGGGCAGATATGCTCCCAGACGCTGCTCCAAGGCATCCATATTGTCCTCTTCATTGTAAATAGGGACTATGATGGTGAAGTTGTAGTTGCCGGTAGAATTCATTTCTGTATGGTCGCTTTATTTCAGAAGATTGCCAAGGATGGAGCGGGTGAGCTGCCTGGTCACGCTGGTGGTGGCGGACTTGATGGCTTTGTTGGCTACGGTCTTGGCATCTGTCTTGGTTTTTGTCTTTTTTCCGGTAGCAGCATTTGCAACACTTGTACCAATGCTGTTGGTAACGCTGGTGATGGCCGCTCCTACTGCTGCTCCCAGAATGGCTTTGCCAAGGCTCTTGCCCTGCTTGCCTCCGGACTTGCTCTTGGCTGCCTTCATCTCCTCCTTCTCCCTCTCTTCAGCTTCTGCCTGTTCCTGGGCCTGTTTCGCAGCCTCCTCACTTTCGGCGAGAAGTACCTCGAATGCGCTCTCACGGTCAATCATATTGTCATAGCGGCCGTAAATGCGGGACTGCTTGATGGCCATATCCCTCTGCTGCTCGGTAATGGCACCAATCTGGCTGAGAGGGAAGAGTATCTTCGCTTTCTGTACTATTGAAGGCGCTCCCTTCGCGTCAAGGAATGAAACCAGGGCTTCTCCCGTGCCGAGCTCCATTATGGCTGCCTCGGTGTCGAATTCGGGATTTGCACGGAAGGTCTCGGCTGCGGCCCTCACTGCCTTCTGCTCCTTCGGGCTGAATGCCCTCAGTGCATGCTGCACCCTGTTTCCAAGCTGATTGGCAATGCTGTCAGGAATGTCGCAAGGATTCTGGGTGACGAAGTAAACGCCGACGCCCTTGCTTCGGATGAGTCGTACAACCTGCTCAATCTTGTCGACGAGTGCCTTTGAGGTGCCGTCGAAGAGCATATGGGCCTCATCGAAGAAGAAAACGAGCTTAGGGAGTTCCATATCCCCGACCTCAGGAAGCTGGGCATAAAGGTCGCTAAGCAGCCATAGGAGGAAGGTGGAATAGAGTTTCGGGTTGAGCATAAGTTTGTCTGCGGCGAGGACGCTCATCACACCCTTGCCCTGCTCGCATTGGAGCAGGTCGTATATGTCGAAAGACGGCTCTCCAAAGAATTTGTCCGCTCCTTGATTGTCAAGAGTCAGAAGGGCTCTTTGGATGGCTCCGACGCTGGCGGCTGAGACATTGCCATACATCGCGCTGTACTCGGATGCGTGTTCAGATACATAGGCCAGCATTGAGCGCAGGTCCTTCATATCGAGCAGAAGCAGTCCGCGGTCATCGGCAACCCTGAAGACAATGTTCAGCACACCTTCCTGGGTTTCGTTGAGGCCGAGGAGACGTGAAAGGAGCTGTGGACCCATATTGGACACGGTGGTGCGCATAGGGTGACCTTGCTCGCCGTATACGTCGAAGAATCTTACGGGGCAACTTCCGAAAGCCGGATTCTCAATGCCGAACTCGGTGCATCTCTTCTCGATGAAGGAAGTCATTTTTCCTGACTGGCTGATGCCGCTAAGGTCACCCTTCATATCCGCCATAAAGCAAGGAACGCCTGCCTGGCAGAAGGTTTCAGCCAATACCTGAAGCGTTACGGTTTTACCTGTACCGGTGGCACCTGAGATAAGTCCGTGCCTATTGGCCATTTTTCCGCAAATTGAGATGGGACCATTGGATCCGTGAGCTACATAGAGCCCTTTTTCGACGTCATACATATTGAGAGATTTGTTTCTGTTATATCATACAAATATAAAGAATCTTCAAGAAAATGTTGGCATCTTCATTTGTCATTTCATTATTCTTGGCTATTTTCGTGAAGTTCAATTATCCTTTTCTGTATTTATGTTTTTTTCGGACGAGATAAATGATTTCTTCCTATCCCACGGGCTTGAAGCGGACTCCCGGGTAATTCCCGTTCCGATTGTTGCGGAAACTCCCGAAGAGGCGGTAAGACAGAATGAGACCTTGAGGACAATGGCCGGAGAAACAATCTTCGTCACCGAGGACAGATGGCGTTCTCAGAGGACGATGATGGAAGCAAGATTGTTGGCACACAGACACATTTTCTGCCAGGTCTATGCCCGCAACTGCGAATTGAGAAGGATAGACAAGCCCCTCGCCGCAGCTTTCCTCAAGGACAATCACAGCTATGGCGACGCTTCCTGCAGATACCGTTACGGCTTGTTTCTCAAGAGATTGACAGGAGAGAAAGCGCAGCAACCTGGGGCTGGCGGAGCTTTGTTGCAGCCGGGCACTCTCGTTGCAGTTTCAGAGTTTTCTTCACCGCGGCGCTGGAACAAGGATGGAAGGCTCGTATCTTCCTATGAGTGGGTGCGTTATGCTTCCCTTCCGGGAGTCAGGGTGGAGGGTGGTATGGGCAAATTCCTAAAGCATTTCATCAGGGAGGTCGGACCTGACGATATTATGAGCTATGCGGATCTCGAATGGTCTGACGGATCAGCATATTCTGCTCTTGGTTTCAAGAGGGAAGGGGACAAGGATGCAGTGCTTTTCAGAATAGATACAAGGGACTGGTCACGCACTCCGGTCCGAAACCCGGAAGTAGCAGTGTCCAATCCCTGTTTTCGTTGGTATAAGAATTTTGGCAGTGCCAAATATCGCTTGACGCTCAACAATCAAACATCAGCCGATGCTCAGTAGAGGCAGACTCCGTGCAGATCAAAGCTGGTTGTATGCAAGCGAGAATGTATCGCCCTTCGATGGGTCTCCCGAGCTGATGCCCTTCTTCAGCCATCTGCTGCGCTGTGCTGAAGTACCGTGGTTGAATGAATCCGGTACGGTGTATCCGTAAGCCTGTTTCTGCAGGTAGTCGTCTCCGATTTTGGCGGCAATGGCCAGTCCTTCCTCTATATCTCCATCCTCCAGTGAACCGAACATTTCATTGTCGTGGTGAGCCCAGACTCCGGCATAATAGTCCGCTTGGAGCTCAAGACGTACGCTGATTCTGTTGCTTTCCGTCTTGCCGACACGGTTCATCTCAGAATGTGCCTGCTGGAGGGTTCCGAGCAGGTATTGCACGTGATGGCCTACTTCGTGGGCGATGACATAGGCGTATGCAAAGTCACCGCCCGCTCCGTACTGCTTTTTCATTGTCGAGAAGAAAGAAAGGTCGAGATATACGCAATGGTCTCCGCTGCAATAGAAGGGCCCTGACTGTGATGTGGCGCCTCCGCAAGCCGATTGCACGCTTCCGCTGAAGAGGACGAGCTTCGGTGGCTGGTAGTTGAGGCCGTTCTGCTCGAATATTGCGGACCAGACATCTTCAGTTCCTGCCAGTATCTGCTTCGCGAATACTGCCAGTTCCTCTTCTTCCGCAGTCGGCTGATATCCTTCTGCAAGTTCGGTATCGAGGCCTCCCATCTGCTGGATGCCTGTAATCACTTCCACCGGATCGCCACCCAGAAGGAGTGTAATCAGGCCCACAATGACGATACCTCCCAGCCCAAGACCGGTAGCCTTGACTGCACCGCCGCGACCTCTGCGGTCATCTACGTTCGTGCTGACCCTTCTCCCGTCAAGCTTCATTTTTTCAATGGTTTAGAAAAGAAAGGCAATGCCTGCTGTAAGGACATTCCTCTTCTGGCTCATATTATCCGAATCTAACCTGTTGAGCATACCGGCATTGTATCCCAGCTTGAATCTGAGTGAGCCGTAGTCAACTCCGAGACCGCCACCGAGGAGAATGTCGAATCTGTTGTATCCCTCCTCTGAGTAGTTGTCGTGTTTTCCTGTCTCAAGGTTGATGCCTCCGATGCTTCCTTCTCCCTTGGTGGTTGAAGAAAGACCCACGCTGAAGGTCGGTCCAGCGAAAATGAAGGCGCGGAGCGAATTGTTCACTTTGGCTGAGAGATTGAAATTGACAGGAATGTCAAGATACATCTCCTCCACCTTGGCAGTGCCGCCGAGCTGAATTCCTGCGATGGAACCGCTTCCGCTCTTGGCTGCCACAAGGTATGAATAATATGCTCCTGCGCTGATTCCGAAACCCTTGCCATCTGTAATATTGTACTCAGCTCCGGCATAGACACCGTTTGAAGGAAGGGTGCTCACACTGCTGCCTGCTTTTGTTTTGGCGGTTGAATTGATGTAACCTACACCTACGCTCAACTGTGCGAAAGCCTGTGTGGAAATGAGCATCAGCGATGCAGCTGCGAGAATTGTAATGATTTTCTTCATAATAATTAGATATTGGTTTCTGCAAATATAATCATATTACTCTGCTTTTCCGCTTTTTCGCTGAATCCTTTTGATTCCGGCTATCATTCTGTCTGTGCCTTCCAGCAGGGTTTCCCTCGGGCAGGCGATATTGATGCGCATATAATCGCCGTCTCCGTACATCGCTCCGGAATTAATCCAGACCTTTTCGTTCTTAATGAGACTCTCCTGTATGTCGCTGGTAGTCAATCCTTCGTCCGTAAGGAAGCGGCAGTCTGCCCAGACAAGGTAGGTGCCTTCAAGCCTGCAGAGTTTCATCTCCGGCAATTCCTGTGAAAGCCTTGCTTCCATTGCCCTGAAATTATCGTGGAGATAGGCATTGAGCTGGCGCAGCCATTCCTCTCCCTCTTCCGAATATGCAGCGATGAGGGCATCGACTGCGAAGGAGTTGAGGTGTCCGTGCTCGAATCGTTGCATTACAGTCGCAATCTTCTCCCTCAAGACGGGATCGCTGGTGACGATGTTTGATACCTGGATTCCTGCGAGGTTGAAGCTCTTTGAAGGGGAGTTGAAGCTTACGCAGCTGTTCAGGTTCTCCCCACGGTCACTTCGTGCCTGCGGCATATTTCGCCTATCCGGAGCAATTCTTCACACGTCCAGACCCTTCCGGTGGGATTGTGAGGATTGCAAAGTATGAAAAGCTTGGTCTGCGGGTCTGAACACTTCAGTTCAAAGTCATCAAAGTCAATGACGTAGCTGTCTCCTTCACGCAGCAGGCGGCTCTCGAGCACCTGGCGGCCGTTATTGCGAACCAGTTGATGACCTTCTCATGATATGCGTCGGGGACGTGGGTATAACCGAAGATGCCGTGCTCGGTACGCTTACGAAGAGCTTCAATTATGAAGGGTGCAGTCTTGAAATCCATATCTGCGACCCACATCGGGATGACTCCTTCTTCTTTCAGCAAATCCCATTTGACGGAGTTGCTGCCCCGTCTCTCCAGCTTTGTATCGAAATCGTAAAATTCTAGTGATGCGTTAAAAGTCGCATCCAAGTTTGTAAATTGTTAAACTATAATATTTTATAACAGTTCTTTGACAACCGCGATTTGAAATGAGTTCGTAATTTTGTGGCCCCAACCCACTGATTATGAACGAAGGCAAGT
>JAQXOE010000058.1 GCA_029098505.1 Bacteroidales bacterium | reverse complement strand
GATTTAATCGAAGAGCTGGATTCCGCGGCCCAAGAGGAGATCCGGATGTTTACCAAGGTTGTTTCTTCCTCGAGTTACACTTCCGGCGGTGCCGGTCTAGCCGTTGCATCTCTCGCTACATACAGTTGTGCCAATGCCTTTACCGCAGGCTCCGCTGTCATGACCGCCGCGACGGCATGGGCGACAGCTTCTACCACAGCAGGGGCAGCCGTTGCCCAGCAGGGCGCTTTGGCCGCATTTTGGACGTGGCTGGTCGGTTCAGGTGGAACAGCAACCGGAGCCGCCACCTCAGCTGCCGGGGCTGCTCAGGCAACTTTGGTCGCTTCAATCGGTGCGGCAGTTGTGCCGATTGTTATTGCCATCATCGCTCTTAAACTCACCGGTCCTCTGGCAAAATATTTCACCAAGTTTGCTATTCCCGGAAAGGTTGACACCATCGTCAACAAGATTAAGGACGACATAAACACCTCCTCGGAAAAATATAAGCAGCATATTGTCAGCAGTCTGCGAGAACAGCTTGATACTCTTCAGGAGGACATGAAGGCAAAGATCAAGGAACTGGACGCCCGTCGTCGTGATCCTGAATCCAAGGAGAAGGCCATCAACGAAAACAAGAAAATAGCAGATCTTCTTGAGCTGGGTAACGAGACCGAGAATAGTGCCTACAGTCTTCGATGAGTGCCCGAACACATGAATACGGATCTCTCAAAATACTGTGCGGTCAGGGATGAATTAGCAAAGCTGGTCGCTGTCGGCAGGCGGGATGCCTCCCCTTCCGGGACGCTGAACCGCTACTACGACTTACTCCGGTTGTTTGACATCACATGCAACCGGAGTAAAGACGGCTGTGTGTTCGCGGTGTACGGTTCGCCTAAAACGGGAAAATCCACCCTATTCAACTCTCTGATGGGGGAGGCTGTACTGCCCGCCTGCCCCATCCCGACGACAGGGTCTATCATCGACCTGCGGAAGGACACCAAACGCAGCGATTATGAGGTAGACTGCCGGAGAAACGGTGGCATTTCTCACCGTAACTATTTCCCGGATACTCGGGGTGTATGTGATTTTCTGAAGAAATACGCCACCCAAAAAACACCTTGCGAGAAGGTGATTGTAACGGGGCCGTTTCCCAAGGCTGCTTCTTTCATCTCACATCGCTGTTCGCTTCGCGATACCCCGGGTGCAGAGGCTCTGCTGGACACGGAGACTCGGGTGGTTGATGACAGATTACGTGAGGATTCAGAGAAAACTCTTGCCAGTTTGAAGGAGCCCTGCGTGCCGCTGTTCTGCGTAAGTGCCAGAACCATCGGGCAGCAACAGGATATGGACTTCTACACTGCTCACTTCCGGAGCAAATGCTGTCTGCATGTCATTACCCATATTGATGCCGTTTCAACAGATTTGGGAGCCCCCTCTGTTACCGCAAAGGCAGAAAGGTTCCGCGAGGTATTCGATGTGTTTCCGAGCAGCGATTGTCCCAATCCTATCGTCTGCACCGGAATCCTCAACCGACCGGGAGGCGAGCGCTTTGTTAATATCGGATTGCAGGAGCTCTGTGACGAAATGCAGGTGTTCCTGAACCCCGCAGGACTGGGGAGGCGTATCCTCGATACCGCAGATTACGTGCTGAAACATGGTGTCGACTGGGATGACCACGGAAAAAAAGAAATCATTCTTGAGCACATCAAGCAGTTACTCAATTCTTAAGCCGGCACTCCTTTTGCAAGGAAATAACAACGGATTATAGGTAGAAAAAATGAGAAGGAACATTCACGATTTCATTTTTTTGGGTGGAAGTACCAGAATCGATAGAAGAAGCAAAGAACCGTCTGCGGCCTTCTCAGAGTGCGCACGGGAACTGGTCGGGGGCTATCCCTCTATTTTCCCGGAAGGGTGCAATCCTCTGAAGGGAACCGACACCTCGATTGTTGATATACCGATAACCGGCGATTTCATGCGCTGCTTTTGCGTATACTTCTGCGTATCGACCGGTAGATCCTTTTGGAACGTCCTGTGCTTTTCCTATTCCGTAAAGGATTGGAGCAAAGATGATTTGCAATGTGCTCTCGCATTGTCCGCCCGGGAATGGAATGACCTAGCCCTTACTCTCCGCGAAGATCAATCATACCTGTCTTTACCGGACTGCCCGGCGAACAAGAAGGTCGAGATAGAAAACTGGCTGCCGGATGGCATTTTTGCACGAGACTTCCCTGTATCTTCTGCACAGGGATTAACGGAATCGATGCCCTATGAAAATGACTGGCGCGCTCTGCTTCAACTGCCGAGAAGGAAATTCCATGTCTCCCCCCCCTCAATGGATCCGATTCCATTTCCGACTCCCCCGAAACCGCAGCAACGTTGTTTGGGGTTTCTCTTAGGACTTTTCTTGGGGATTCTTTTAGGAGGTCTCGCATTTCATGTTCTGTCTCGGTACGACAAAAAAGACAGAGTTTCCCACTCCGATACCATTCCGTCGGGTACTCAGCCCCGCCCACCAAGGCCAACCGATTTTCACCCGGGAAAAGGACGATGGATCATAGAGATTTCTCCATACGATGTGAAAATTTACCCGGTAATTTCTCACACCAGATAATCAATTTCCACAAGCATGAAAACATACCGCGCCGTAACATTGGGTCTCCCGGAATCCGGGAAGACAGCCTACTTATCATGCGCCATGTCCTACTTGGTCCGCTATGATGACAAATGGCAATTACAAGACGCCAATAGAGACTTTCTGAACATGATGAACGACACGGAGGACATCATGCAAAGTGGTGCTTGGCCGGACAAAACCCGCTCCAATAATAAGCTTGAATTCAAGGTAGATGGCAATGCTGTCACCGTAACCGACTGGATGGGGGAGATGTTCGAAGCTCTGGATGATTTTGAAGCCTATCGGGACTGCTCGGAGGAAATGAAGAAGCAGTTCAGAGACAGCATTCAGAATGCTACTTGCCTCCTTATCTTTATCGACGGAACAACCATTCAAAATTATGATACAACAAAACGTATTCAGCGATGCTTGGCAGGTTTACAGTTGATGGTGGAGGGATTTCATAAAGCGGGAGTCGAGAGTAAGAAAATTGCATTTATTGTAACAAAGTGTGATGAATTAACCGGAATCGCCCCTTACTGCGATTCTACAGGAGCGGTCTCAGACGATTTGCTGTTGCAGGCCTTACAGAAAAACTTCTGGATATTTTTCCGCTATATCAAAAATGTGGAGAGTTGGCTTTCGCATAAGGTGTATTCTGTAAGTTGCCTCCCTGTTAAAGAGCATCGTCGTACTACCTTGAATTACGGACTGGTGGCCACAGATGCTTGGAGCGCAAACGACATGAAAGAACAAGTCGCTCCCATCGCCGACGTTTGCTTTTACAGCAAAGAAGAGATTGGGGAGGATATTGAGTGGGGGTATTGGGTGGTTGAGTGGGGGTGGTTGATTGGGTGGTGTATTGGGGGGGGTATTGGGTGGTGTATTGGGTGGTGTATTGGGGGGGTATCGGGTGGTGTAGGGGGGTGGGGTATTGGGTGTTTGATTGGGTTATTGATTGGGGATAACTTGAGGGCACTCCGTCAGTTTTTATGACCACCCCACGGGAGCCAGCGCTTCGTGAAAGCTCCTGCAGGTGGATTCCCGTAGCTTCAGATATAGGTACCGCACGCTGGTTATGCCCCTCATCTGAAATTGGATTTTCGCGATTTTT
>JAQXOE010000057.1 GCA_029098505.1 Bacteroidales bacterium | reverse complement strand
GCTGACAATTATGAGCGTGAGCGCATTTGCGCAAGCAAATGCTCAGACCAGTCCCCAGAAGCCTGAGGTATTCACAGGTGTAGTCATCAACCCGGACAACAGTGTCACTTTCCGCTACAAGAATCCCAAAGCTGTCAAGGTGGAGGTTTCGGGCGAGTTTATGGAGGGCTCGGCCCAGCTTGTCGAGAAGGATGGAATCTGGACCTACACCACCGCCCCACTCCCTTCAGAGATGTATTTCTACAGCCTCAGCGTTGACGGTACTCCTATAGTCGATATGAACTATTCAATGACCAAGGACATACCGAGATGGATGAACTATTTCATTATCAGTGGCGAAATAGGAGATATTTACAGCGTTCAGGACGTACCGCACGGAAGCGTCAGCTCGCGCTGGTATGACAGCCAGAAACTCCAGATGCGCCGCAGGATGAACGTCTATACCCCGGCCGGATACGAGAACAGCAAGAAGAAATATCCCGTTCTCTATCTGCTGCACGGCAATGCTTGTGACGAGAACTCCTGGCTCGACCTCGGAAGAGCCGCACAGATACTGGACAATCTGATTGCCCAGGGCAAGGCTGAACCGATGATAGTGGTGATGACCAATGGCAATCCGGCCCAGCAAGCCGCTCCGGCCTATTTCGGAGATACATATACCAATGCTAACACGATGCCGGGTATCGCGACATTCCCAGAAACCTTTTCTGAGGTAATTGCCTTTGTAGAAAGCAATTACAGGACAATTAACAAAAAGGAAGCAAGAGCGATAGCAGGTTTTTCAATGGGAGGAGGCCACAGTTTCACTATCTCGAAGGAAATGCCTAACACCTTCGATTATGTGGGACTGTTTTCAGCTGCAGGAAGCAATATCAGCAGAGACGAGGAGAAGGAGAAACTCCTGACTATGAAGAAAAACGGTTACAAACTGTATTACATCGGCTGCGGCACTGAAGACTTCCTTTACAGAAGCGTTCAGGCCTACAACAAGCAGCTCGATGATATCGGTTTCAAATATTACTACAGGGAAACAGGCGGAGGCCATACCTGGGGCCCTTGGCGCATCTATCTGAGCGAAATGGCACAGATGCTATTTAAATAAGCAGAGCGTCAGCCAAAGCTTCCAAACCTGCCAGATCGGCACGCTTCAATGAAGACTTGATGGTAATCTGAGGCTCCACTATGCTGACGTTCTTGAGAGGCTCCAACAGGGCCCTCATAGCACGTCCGGCAGAAGGAGCCCAGCTTCCGTTCTCTATTATGCCGACTTTGCGGTTCTGATAAGCCTTCATTCCAAGTTTCCAAAGGAACATATGCATAGGAGGGAACACATCTCCGTCATATGATGCGGCGCAAACAACCATCCTGCCCATACGGAAGGCATCCTCGATAACCTCGGCCATATCATCGCGGCAGAGGTCTGCCACCACAACCTTTTTCGCACCCTTCGTGCGAAGGATATCCGCAAGCTTCTCAGCTGCAGCGGCGGTATGTCCGTGGATGGACGCATGTGCAACCAGAACTCCCTCTGTTTCAACATCATAGGCGCTCCAAATCGTATAGAGTCGCAATGCCTCCGCAAGCTGCTCGCCATCGAGTACCGGCCCGTGCAGAGGGCAGATGGTCTGGACATCGAGAGCAGAGACCTTTCTCAGGACCGTAGCCACGGAAATGCCGTACTTGCCGCAGATATTGAAATAATAGCGTCTCGCCTCGCAGGCCCAATCATCAGGATCTGCATCCTTCACACCGAATTTGCCGAAGCCGTCAGCGGAAAAGAGCAGCTTTTCCTCAGGGCAATAAGCCATCATCACCTCAGGCCAATGGACCATAGGTGCTGCGATGAACTGCAGTTTCCTCTCGCCAAGGTCAAGGATATCACCCTCCTTCACCGTAAGGACGGGCTCGACCTGCATATCCTCATCAAACTGCTGCATAAAGGCAATAGCCTTGGCAGAAGCCACAATCACAGCCTCAGGATAGAGCTTCCTGAATGCAGCCAAGGAGCCGGAATGGTCAGGTTCCATATGCTGGACTATGATATAGTCCGGCCTGCGTCCATCAAGCGCAGCATTAAGATTGGAAAGCCACTGGTCGCTCGTTCTTGGATCTGAGCTGTCCATAACAGCCACCTTTCTGTCAAGAATGACAAAGGAGTTGTAACACATTCCCTCCGGCAGCGCATACTGGCTTTCAAAAAGATCGAGTCCGGCATCATCACAGCCGATATATTTGATGTTGTTAGAGTACATAGTATTCAGTAATTATTTGATTTTCAATGCTTCCATCTTATATCCAAGACGATGAAGCTCAAGGCAGGCGCCTATCTGGTACATCACCTTCACACATCTTATCAGCACATAGTATGCCTCAACGCTTCCGGATTCGAAGCCCTCGTGGCGTATCAGATTAAGTGTAGCCTGGGCACAGCTGCTGAGAGTAGCTGCTATCTCCACTGCTTCTCTCGAATCCAAAGCATAGCCAAGTATGTCGCGCACTATATGTTCATCCATATCGTCATAAGCACGGGTTCCATAATAATCACTGTACCTGTACTTATGATAGGCTCCCCAGTTCGAATCCCAATAGCAGGCCACTCCCATACCCAAATATGCAGCCCAGGCCATAGTCACTTCAGGATAAGAATTGAACTCGTGCACTGCGTCAATCATATAGTCGCGGCCGAACTCGTTCCATTTTCCGTCAATGTCCTCGGACTGAAGCAGTATCGGCTCAGAGAGCATCCCCAACTGGGAACAAAGTTTGAGAAGCTCCTTCCGGAGCTTCTCTTCAAAAATATCGTAGATTTCCTGAGCCATTACTTCTCAATTCTGCCAGGATAAGCCTTGAGACCTTCTGCAAGGACATTCAATGCCTTTCTTAGCTCAGGAACCTCGAGTACATAGGCTATTCTCACCTGGCGGGTTCCCTCTCCCGGAGTCTTGTAGAACGAAGCTACAGGAGTGGTCATAGTGGTCTGACCCTCATAACGGAAGTCGGTAAGCATCCACTTGCAGAAATCCTCTGCGCTGTCAACAGGCAGCTCGGCTATGGTATAGAAAGCACCCATAGGCTTAGGAGCGAAGACTCCCGGCATAGCATTCAGCATCTCGATTGCGCAGTCGCGACGGGCAATGTACTCGGCCTTCACTGCATCAAAATACTCCTGAGGAGTGTCGAGGGCACCGATGGCCGCATATTGTCCGAAAACAGGAGGACAGAGACGGCTCTGACCGAATTTAAGGGCAGCTGCCATCACTTCCTTATTGTGGCTGACGGTACAGCCAACGCGAGCGCCGCAAAGATTGTATCTCTTTGATACTGAATCTACAAGTATCACATTCTGCTCCATACCCGGGATATTCATCGCCGAGAAGTGAGCCTCGTCAGTATAGCAGAACTCACGGTAAACCTCATCGGAAATGAGGAAGAGGTCGTGCTTGAGACAGAACTCACCTATCTGAAACATCTCCTCCTTGGAGAAGAGCTTGCCCGTAGGGTTTGAAGGGTTGGAGATGAGTATGGCCTTGGTGCGCGGAGTCACGAGCTTCTCGAACTCCTCCATACCCGGAACCTTGAAGCCGTCACGGATATCGGTATGAACCGCTTTCAAGGTGATGCCGTAAAGACGCGCGAAGGTATTGTAATTTGTATAGTAAGGCTCTATGACAATAATCTCGTCACCTTCATCGGCCACAATCTGCATAGCCACGGAGAAAGCCTCGCTTCCCGCCACGTCAATCATAATCTCAGGGAGCTCGATATCAATGCCTATCTTCTTGTAGTACTTGTCAATCATTCCCTGCCTGAGCTCGGCGAAACCGAGAGAATTGGTATATGAAATGTGGTCGTTCTTCTTGCAGGCATCCACTACAGCCTGAAGAGCACACTCCGGGCTTTTGATATCCGGAGCTCCTACATTCAGATGATAAACCTTGATTCCGTTTGCCTTCGCCTCGTCAGCAAAAGGAACTAGCTTTCTGATAGCTGAAGCCGGCATTGACTCGGCTTTCTTTGAAATATGAGCCATATAATCCTTAATGAGTTAATTATCAATCAAAAATTCAGAATCCGGAACTAAACGATACCTGAGAAACCGAGGAATGCGAGGGCCATAATGCCGGCTGTAACGAGTGCAATAGGAAGTCCCTTGAAGGACTTAGGCACGTCGTTGAGGGCAAGATGCTCACGTATACCTGCAAAGAGTATCATAGCGAGGCCGTAGCCGAGTGCGGTAGCAAAGGCGTAAACGGTAGCCTGTCCGAGATTCATATCCTTCTGCACTACAGAGAGAGCAACACCGAGAACTGCACAGTTGGTGGTGATGAGAGGGAGGAAGATTCCAAGAGCCTGATAAAGCGACGGACTGATCTTCTTGAGCACAATCTCAACCATCTGCACGAGGGCGGCAATCACAAGGATGAACGCTATGGTCTGAAGGTAGGTAAGTTCCAATGGTACAAGCACATACTTGTTCAGAAGGAAGGTCACGACAGTAGCCAGGGTGATGACGAAGCATACGGCTCCGGACATACCGGTAGCGGTAGAGAGTTTGTTGGAAACACCGAGGAAAGGACAGATTCCAAGGAACTGTGAAAGAAGGATATTGTTTACGAATATCGCAGAAATGATGATTACTAAATATTCCATATAGATTCCTCCTTACTTTTTGATGTACTTGTTGAAGAGAGCCATAAGGTAGCCGAGAACGATGAATGCACCCGGAGCGAGGACAAAGGCGAGGATGGCATCACCCTGGATGAACTTCCATCCGAAGATGGCTCCGGAGCCAAGGATTTCACGCACGAGACCTATGACTGTCAATGAAATGGTGAAACCAAGGCCTATGCCTATACCATCGAGGGCAGAATCCAGCACCCCGTTCTTGTTTGCAAAGGCCTCAGCACGGCCGAGGACGATACAGTTCACCACAATAAGAGGGATGAACAGACCGAGAGTCGCATAGACAGACGGCAGATAAGCCTGCATAATCAGCTGAAGCACAGTCACAAAGGTAGCAATAACCACGATGTAAACAGGAATGTGCACCTTGTCAGGCACTACCGGAGCTATAAGTGAAATCACAATATTGGAAAGGATAAGGACGAACATAGTCGCAAGTCCCATCTCCATACCGTTGATTGCTGATGTGGTGGTCGCCAGAGTCGGACACATACCGAGGACGAGCACGAAGGTAGGGTTATCCTTGATGATACCCCTGGTGATAAGTGAAAGTTTACTCATTGCTTGTTTCCTCCTCTGCATTAGTTGTAGGCATAGATTTCACGAGTTTCACTGCCTGCTCGACAGCCTTGGTGAAAGCGCGGGAAGTGATGGTCGATGCGGTAATCGCATCAATGTCTCCACCGTCCTTCTTCACTGCCAGACGGCCGTTGAAGCCCTGGAACTGGGTACGGAAGCCAGAATCCGTTTCAGCGCACTTGGCACCGAGGCCAGGAGTCTCACTATGGGCAAGAACCGAAGTATTGTAAACTGTGCCGTCAGCGAGTACTCCTACCATAATGGTGAGGGTGCCGCCGAAACCGTTGGTTGAAGACTTTACGGCATAAGCCTTAGGGCTGCCGTTTTCAGAAAGAACGTAATACTCATCCACGCCCTCGAGTTCTGAGGCATTGCTCTGCGAAAGCTCGCCGCCCTCAGGAAGCACAGCCGATATGGATTCTGTAAGAGCCTTCTGGGCTGCAGCATCGATAGGAGCCTTGGTGAGACCATACACGCCGCCAAGAACGGCGGAACAGATGAGGCATACTGCGGTAAGGCAGAGAGCCATATTCAAAAGTGTTGATTTCGCTGCCATAGTCTAAGCCCTCCCGAACTTTTTCTGATGACAGTACTTATTGATGATAGGCACTGCCATATTCATAATGAGTATTGCGAA
>JAQXOE010000056.1 GCA_029098505.1 Bacteroidales bacterium | reverse complement strand
GACGGGTCTTTCCCATTTGTGAACTTTGAGAACCGCCCGGCTCCATTGTCCTTGGTTAAACTTTCATTATCGGCATAAATTTACTACTTTTGTCATACAAACCTTGATGCAGAAAACTACGCTGCAAATCTAAGGTTTGTGATGCGTTTAATTGAAAAGCCCCTATTTCGAAATGGATATAGCTTTACTCTCGAAAATCGTTAAGGAAATTATGCTGGACAATGATGAGCTTACTTTGCCTGGTGTAGGCACCTTCATTGCTGAGCTCATCCCTTCAAGCTTTTCGGACAAGGGCTATACGATTAATCCGCCATACAGAAGACTGTCTTTCCGGCAGCACGAGGCTGCTGATTCCCGTTTGGTTGATTTCTATGCCAAGTCAAACGGTGTGGATAGGGATGCTGCCACCTCCATTATCGTGCATTTTCTGGCTGATTTGAAAGCCAGCCTGATGCAAAAAAAGACTATAGTGTTTCCAGGTCTTGGCCGTCTGAGAGCAACAAAGGAGAACAATTTCTTTTTTGTTCCGGACGAGGATTTGAATATATATCCTGACGGTTTCGGGCTTGAACCTATTTCTTTGAAGACTCACGTTGAAACGGAGGATGACTTTGATGCTGCTGCATCTTCAATACAACTAATTCTGAACCAGGATATTTCATTGGAAACTGCACCTCAGGACCTGACTGTTCGAGAAGAAGTTCAAGAGCCTGTAGCTCCGAAAACAGACACACAAACGGAAACAAAAGCGAAAGAGGAGGCGGAAGCAGTATCGGTAACAATAACAACAGTAACAGAGGCGACAACTCCGGTCCAGCCTCTTCTTGAGAAGAAAGCTAAGAAACTTCATTGGGCCTGGATTCTGCTTATTTCCGTCGTGGGGGCCTTGATACTTTTCTTTGGCACTTTCCTTCTGTTGTCGAGGATTGCCCCTGATTTTATCGACAGCTTGCTTTATTCGGCAGAGGAACTTGATTTGATTCGACATTTCCAATGATAGAACTCGTATATCCTATCGGTGCTACTGCACCTGACTTAGAGCCGAGGCCAAAGATCACTGCGGCATTGCGGCAGGCTTTGGGCGATGGGGCTGAGCCCTTGGAAGTTCTCCGGCCAGGTGTAGAAATGCTGCCTGTGGTCGATCCGAGCGGTATCGTTATAGGCCAGGCCTCCCGTAAATATTGCCATTCGGGAGCAAAACCCCTTCATCCTGTGGTGCACCTTCATATTCTGAACAGGGAAGGGAAGTTGTATATCCAGAAGCGCTCGATGAAGAAGGACCTGCTTCCAGGACGTTGGGATACGGCGGTCGGAGGTCACATTGGCTACGGGGAAAGTGTGCTTGAGGCCTTGTATCGCGAGGCATCGGAGGAACTTGGCTTCTATGATTTCAATCCGGTCGGGCTTTTCTCATACGTTTTCGAATCTGATACCGAGAGGGAACTAATCAATTCCTTTGCGGCAGTTGGCAATTTCGAACTCCATCCGGATTTGGACGAGGTGGATGAGGGGCGCTTCTGGTCTTTCGAGGAGATTGACGCCAATTTGTCGAAATCGATATTTACTCCTAACTTTGAGAAGGAGTTCCAAATGATCAGGAAACCCCTTGAGGCTCTCTTGTGAATATGGCCCAGAATCTTGAAAAATTCATAAAAGACCAGCTTTCGATTTGGGGTGAAGTCTCCAACAGGTTCCGCGACCTCAGAAATGTATCCACCAGAACTATGAACATAGGTGGACTTGAGGTGACTCTCCAGCACAATCCGGCGCGTCTGTCATCGGCCACGGCCCGCATTGACGAGGAATCCCTGAAGGCCCGCGAATGCTTCCTGTGCCCGGATAATCAATGTGCTGAGCAGATCCGGATGCGTTTCGTCGGTCGCAAGGGCAGGAAGTACAATATCCAGATCAATCCCTTCCCGATTTTCCCTCGCCATCTGGTCATTCCGAGGGTGCGACACTGCGAGCAGTCCATATGGCATCATTTCGTGGATATGCTCGACCTCTCCAAGTCTTTCAGCGATTATATTTTCTTTTACAATGGTCCCAAGTGCGGGGCTTCTGCTCCGGACCATATGCACTTCCAGGGAGCTCCGAGGCATTTGATGCCTCTTGAGCGTTCTATCGATTCCTGCCTTTCTTCCTTCCCTGCCGAGGATGAGGAGGGCAAGCCTTCGGACCTGCCGGGTAAACTTGAGCATATCTGCTCGCTTCTGGATGCGCATCTGTATCATTACAAGCAGTTTACGCGTGGAATTTTCGTTTTGCGCGCCCGTACGGCCAAATCAATGGGCAAGCTTTTCTACCGTCTGCTGGAATGTGCTCCGCTTTCGGAAGATGACAAGGAACCGAAGTTCAATCTCTTCTCCTATTACGCTGGTGGGGCTGGAGCCAATGCGGCTGAAGGGGAGTACAGGGCAATCGTCGTCTTTCGTGAGCGCCATTGGTCACATCACTATTTCAGCGACGGTCCCGACCATCTGACTATGGGTCTGGGCTGCGCGGATATGGCGGGCTTTTTCATAGTCCCTGTGCCGGAGGACTTTGCGAAGCTTACTGAGGAGATGCTTGCAGGGATGGTGGACGAGGTGTCTCTCTCCGCGGCGTCTGAGCACGATATCATATGGCGGCTTACACGTAGGCAAAGGACTGTAGATGTGGGCATTATGTCCGCAGAGGAAATTGTGTTCGAGATTATTTCGGACGGTGCCGGTCCGCAGAAGGTCAGCATCCGCGACGGCCGTATTGACTATAACGGTGTCCTCTATGACGAGCTTTATTTCGATGCCGTCACCCGTTCCACCTTCTTCGCAGAACCGTCATTCGTGCTCCATGCTGTGACCATTGGGGTGGATTTCCATTGGGAGAGGAAGCTCGACCAGACCTTCGCAGGCTCGCTGAAATTCATTGCGGCAGATAATAAGGTTTTGGCAATCAATACGATAGGCGTTGAGGATTATTTGCTCAGCGTCATTTCTTCGGAGATGAAGGCCAGCGCAGGACTCGAATTGCTCAAGGCTCACGCGGTCATCTCCCGTTCGTGGCTTATGTCTCAGCTCGAGAGGCCCAAGGGTCTCGCGGCCCGCTCTTCGGAATGCGTCAGCGTCGCTTCGGGCGAGATTGTCAAATGGTGGGATCACGACGACCACAGCCTTTTCGACGTGTGCGCGGATGACCATTGCCAACGCTATCAGGGGCTTACGATGGCAGTGGGAGAAAATGTGCGTAAGGCAATAGATGCGACCTGGGGTCAGGTCCTCCGCTTCAAAGGCAGCATCTGCGACGCACGCTTCTCGAAGTGCTGCGGAGGTGTGACCGAACGCTTCAGCACCTGCTGGGAGGACCGCGACTTGCCATATCTCGGAGTCATCAATGACACCTCTGACGGAACACCGGACTCTCGTTGCTTCTGCGATACGGATGATAAGGCGATATTGTCACAGGTCCTGAACGATTACGATTTGGAGTCCTCCGACTTCTTCCGTTGGGAGTGTCGCTATACCCATGATGAGCTGTCCGAACTCGTTGAGAGGCGCAGCGGCCTGGGACTGGGCAGCTTGCGTGAACTCATTCCTTTGGAGAGGGGAGGCTCGGGACGCATAAGCCGCCTCAAACTCGTCGGTGACAAGGGCTCAATGGTCATAGGAAAGGAACTGATGATACGCAGAACGCTGTCCGAAAGCCATCTGAAGAGCTCTGCCTTCGAGATTGAAAGCTCCGGGGAGGGCTTCATCCTGCGAGGCAAGGGATGGGGGCACGGTGTCGGCCTATGCCAGATCGGGGCGGCGGTAATGGCTTGCAGAGGATATGATTATAAACAGATACTTGCCCACTATTATCCGGGCGCAGAACTGACTGAAAAATGAAACTGAAGGGCAATAACCCCTGGCTTTGGGTGCCGACCCTCTACCTTTTCGAGGGTATACCATATGCTGTTGTAAACAATATTTCGCTGGTGATGTTCAAGGATATGGGCTTGCCCAATGACAGGCTGTCCATATATACCTCACTGTTATCCATCCCGTGGGTGCTCAAGATTGTAATCAGCCCCTTCGTCGATTCCGTTGCGAGCAAAAGGCAATGGGCCACCTTGATGCAGGTCCTTATGGTGGTCTGCACCCTCGCCCTCGGCCTCCTGCTCCCTAAATGCAGCCTGAGTCTCCTGCTCATCCTGTTCAGTATCACCGCATTCGCCTCAGCGACCCACGACATTGCCGCTGACGGTTATTATATGCTCGCGCTGGATGACCATCAACAATCCCTCTTCGTCGGTATACGCAGCACCTTCTTCCGTATTGCCACCGTCTGCGGACAGGGGCTGATAGTAGTGCTTGCCGGAAACCTCGAAAAAACTATGGCAATCGATTCCGCGTGGAGCATCACACTGATTCTGGTAGCGGTGATTCTCGCCCTAATGGCCCTCTGGGACCTGTTTTTCCTTCCCCGTCCAGGGGCGGATGCGAGCAAGAATGCAGTTTCTCCTAATGAGGTTTTCGGCAATCTGGCTGAATCCTTCAAGTCTTTCTTCACAAAAAAGGGAATAGTCGTTACCGTGCTTTTCCTCCTTCTCTACCGTCTTCCTGAGGCTTTTTCAGTCAAGATGCTCGTGCCTTTTATGAAAGACCCTGTTGAGATGGGCGGACTTGGACTCAGTACCGAGCAGGTAGGCTGGATTTACGGTACCGTAGGAACAATTGCCCTGACAGTGGGCGGTATTCTGGGAGGCATCCTGGCGAGCCGCTACGGATTGAAGAAATGCCTTTGGCCAATGGCCCTGAGTCTGGCTCTGCCTTGCGCAGTCTATCTCTATCTGGCTGTCGCCCAGCCTTCCAGCCTTGTTCCGACATACCTGTGCATCACGCTTGACCAGTTCGGATACGGGCTCGGATTCACTGCATATACCCTGTATATGCTCTATTTCTCCCGTGGAGCCTATCAGACTTCTCACTACGCCTTCTGCACCGTACTGATGACATTCAGTATGCTGCTTCCCGGTCTTGTGGCTGGCAAACTCCAGATGTCCCTTGGCTATGTCGGTTTCTTCGTGATGGTTCTCGTATGCTGTCTCGTTACTGTGGGTGCCACTCTTCTGGTCAAGGTGGACCCGGATTATGGTAAGAAATAATATTGCAATATGTTGAAATCAAGTCATTTGGCGGTATCGCTGCTTTCATTGATCCTGCTCGCGTTACCGGCTTGCGCCCACAATGTGACGCGCTCTGAAAGCGAAACCCCTGTCCGGCCTGTGCAGGAAGAAGTCGTGCCTGGCATTGAAGTCCTGGTCGAGAAAGGCTTTGAAGGGCTTGTCGGGAAAAAAGTGGCGCTTATGACGAATCCCAGTGGCATTGACAGGGAATTGCGCTCCACCATTGATATACTCTACAATGCTCCAGGCGTTGAACTGGTGGCATTGCTGGCTCCCGAACACGGAGTGAGGGGCGACGTGTACGCAGGCGGCAAAGTGTCCGATGCTGTGGACGAGGCAACGGGAGTGCCCGTGTATTCGGTTTACGGAAGTACCAGGAAACCCACTCCGAAGATGCTGGAAGGCGTTGATGTGGTTGTGTATGACATTCAGGATGTCGGAACCCGTTCCTATACATTCATCAGTTCCCTTGGACTCCTGATGCGTTCCTGCGCAGAAATGGATATCGAACTTATGGTGTTGGACCGTCCCAATCCTCTCGGAGGGGAAAAGGTCGAGGGCTGTGTTGTCGAGGATGGACATTTCAGCTTCATCAGTGAGTTCAGCATCCCCTATGTCTATGGGCTTACCGTTGGAGAATTGGCAATGCTCCTGAATGAAGAGGGCCTCAATCGGGGCCTCAAGGGCAATGAAGAGCCGCTCAAGTGCCGTTTGAGCGTTGTCCCTATGAAGGGCTGGAAGCGTTCTATGACCTTTCTTGAGACCGGATTGCCCTGGGTCCTCCCATCGCCTAACATCCCTTATCCCCAAAGCGCCATCGGCTATCCTTGTGCGGGCATAGTCGGGGAATTGTCCTTCCTAAACATTGGGGTGGGTTACACTCTTCCTTTCGGCACTTTCGCGGCATCGTGGATTGACGCGGATGCTCTGAAAAAGAAGCTTGATTCAATGGATATACCCGGACTGAACTTCCGGACCATACACTATAAACCAAGTTCCGGCGCTGATGCGGGAAAGCTGCTCCACGGTGTCCAATACTATTTTGAAGATTATTTCTGCGCAAATCTTACACTTACACAATTCTACGTTCTGGAGGCCCTGAAGGCCATATATCCCGAAATGGACCCCTTTGCGAAGGTGAAGGCTTCAAGCTTTGATAACGTTTGTGGTACGGATTATGTTAGGCAGAACTTTCAGAAGAGATTCAAGGTATCGGACATATACGATTATTGGCAGAAGGACGCTGAATCCTTCAAGAATCTTTCCAAGAAATACTTTTTATACTAACCCAAAAATCCCGGTGTTATGAAAAACGTCTACAGAATCGCATTGGTCGGCTTGATGACCTCGGCAATGGCCCTGATACCATATTCAACTGATGCCCAGACCCGTCGCACCACTACCGGCACCACCACTTCAAGCTCCACCACTTCGAGCAGCGAAAACCGTTCGACAGCAAAGCGTTCGACCGCCAGCTCGACTTCCTCTACCCAGCGCTCGACAACGGCAGGTACTACAAGCAGCGATGACCGTCAGGTCCGCCGTACCACCGGCAGCAACAGCACAGGAAGCAATTCGACAGGAAACGTCACTACCGGCAGCAATCGTGCAAGCAGCAACCGTTCTACCGGCAAAGCCACAGGCAGCAACACCGGCAGTTCTACCACCAGCAGCACCAGCTCTGCAAACAGGACTGTAAGCGGGGGCAATGCCAATAGAAATACCTCCACCGGAACCCGCACATCTGTCGTTACTGTCCAGAACTCAGGCAGCAATGCCCAGACTGCCACAGCCTCCGCTCCTGTCCGCGCGACAGGCGTCAGCTCGAGAGCTGGCCTGACTTCTTCGAACAAGGCCTCTACCGAGACACGTCAGGAGATTAACTACGGCAGCCGCAATGACGCCATCCGTCTGGATGACAACAGGAATATCAATCGTATCCCTCCACGCGACAGAAATTATGCGAGCTACGACAGAATCCCTTCTTTCTATGCCGATGATTATCATATGTACGGATACAGAATCCACACCCTGCCTCCTTCACACAAGCGCTATACATACTGGGGAGTGGATTATTATTTCCACAACAATGTATATTACAGACGTTATGGCAACAGCTATGTCGTATGCCGTCCTCCTATCGGAATAGTGATAGACCTGGGACGCCGCGACATCCACTTTTCGAGAGTGCATTTCGCTTACTACTATGACGTTTACCGTCCTTTCGACGTGGTTGACCGCAACTATCGCGTCATTCTCGAGCAGAACAGGGAAATCGCCAGAAACAATGCCATTCTGGCCCGTCAGAACCAGGCGCTGGCACTGAACTCTTCAAGAGCCCTCTCATCATATGAGATAGCTCGCGCCCTTGGCCTCATTCAGAGCTTTGCAGGTATTGACAAGGATTATTTCTATCAGGACGGAGTCTTCTACACGGTAAAGAGGAACGGCCGTTTCGAGGTGATAGTCCCTCCTGCAGGAGCTCTGGTTGATGAACTTCCTGACGACTACGACATCATAGTCCTCAATGGAGTGGAGTATTACAAGGTGGATGATACTGTTTATCGTCTCGTGCTCATAGACGGTATTCCTTGCCTCGAAGTCCTCGGTCAGATGTACGGTTCGATGGCTCACCGCTACAACTACTATTACTCTGACTAAAGCAGGTTGAAAATATGTTCGAGAGCGCTTCTGTCACCGCTTGAGGACAATTCCACATCGGCGGCCTTCGGGTCGCCGTTATTATTGCCCCCGGTCCGGGAATCATTGCGGAAGAGCTTCCTTTCGCTCATAACATCGACAAGATGGCGGGCAGCGGCTGGCGCCGGATCAATGATGCTGACTCCAGTCCCGGCGATGCGGCTGATGGTACCGCGCAGGAAGGGGTAGTGGGTGCAGCCCAGGACAATGACGTCGGCACCGGCCAGAATCAGCGGCTCAACGCTTTCGCGTACGACCTGCTCGGCATAGGGACCGTCAAGATTTCCGCTCTCGACCAATTCGACAAAGCCCTTCCCGACGTGCTCTATGACCTTTACTCCATCGGTATATTTGTCCTTGGTATCCAGATACTTGGAGGCTTTCAGCGTGCCAGCCGTAGCCAGCACCCCAATGACTCCGCTATGCGTCTTGAGTGCTGCCGGTTTGACCGCCGGTTCCATCCCTATGAAGGGGAGACCGTATTCGGCCCTGAGTGTGGCAATGGCCGCGGCTGTGGCTGTATTGCAGGCTACGACTATCACATCGGCGCCGCGGCGGATGAGATGCTCCGTTATCCAGCGCGCACGGGCGATGATGTACTCCTGGCTTTTCTCCCCGTAAGGGCAATGGGCATTGTCCGAAAAATAGACATATCTTTCATTGGGGAGCAGCCCGAAGATCTCCCTGTAAACGGACAAACCGCCCGCACCTGAATCAAAAATGCCTATCATAGTGGCAAAGATATGCTTTTTTTCTATATTTGCGTTCTACGAAAAACTGATTGTTATGTCTTTGTACTTACCTGCTTCTTACAGGAACCTGCTCGGCTACGCCGAGAATACAGAAAAGGCCATCAAGGCCGTCAAAACTATGTTTCAGGACAATCTGTCCGCCCAGCTCGCCCTTCTCAGGGTGACAGCCCCTATGGTCGTGTTGACCGGAACAGGTATCAATGATGACCTCAACGGGGTGGAGCGCCCTGTCCGTTTCCCTATCAAAGGTATGGGGGAACGCCAGGCTGAGGTGGTTCATTCTCTTGCCAAATGGAAGAGACTGAAGCTTTCCGAACTTGAAGTGTTGCCGGGCAGAGGCATCTATACTGATATGAACGCCCTTCGCCCCGATGAGGATCTGGACAATATCCACTCCATTTATGTTGACCAGTGGGACTGGGAACGCGTAATCCGTCCTGAGGATAGAAACCTGGACTTCCTGAAGAAGACGGTACGCCGCATTTATGAAGCTATCAAGGTGACAGAGAACAAGTTGTATGTCGAGTTCCCTCAGATAGTGCCTGAACTTCCCGAGAATATTCACTTTATCCACTCGGAGGAATTGCTGCAGATGTATCCTTCATTGAGCCCGAAGCAGAGGGAAAATGAAATCACCCGTAAATACGGAGCTGTCTTCATCATAGGCATAGGCGGTGAGCTCTCAGACGGCAGCATTCACGACGGCAGAGCGGCGGATTATGACGACTGGAGTACTCCGAATTCGGATGGCTATAAGGGCCTGAACGGAGATATTATGCTGTGGAACAATGTGTTGGACAGCGCCTTCGAGGTGTCGAGTATGGGAATACGCGTGGATGAGGTGGCTCTTGAACGCCAGCTTGCCATTCGTGACCAGTTGTGGAAGAAGGAACTTATGTTCCACAAGCGTCTTCTGGCAGGGGAGCTTCCGGCTTGTATCGGAGGCGGTATAGGCCAGTCGCGTCTGTGTATGTATCTGCTCAGGAAGGCTCACATAGGTGAGATCCAGTCAAGCATATGGCCTGAAGACATGCGCGAGGCTTGCCTTCAGGCCGGAATAGAACTCGTATAGAATCTTTATTCTGACAGTATCCTGTCGATGAGAGCCGTCTCCTCAGCTTCGAAGCTGGTGTTGGAGATGGCTTTCAGTTTGTCATTGAGCTGGTCGATTCCCCCGTTGTAGCGATTTTCAGAAGCTTTGAATACGGGATTGATTATAGTGTTGTGCTTTGGAATTAACGCCAATATACTAAAAAAGTTGTTATATTTGTAAGCTAAGGTTGATGAAATGACCACGATAGAACAGATAAAGGATTTGCGCGAGAGAGTTGAGGCTTTGGACAAGTGCCTCAATATGGCTTCGCGCCGTGAAGATATTGCCAAAAAAACGGAAAAGACACTTGCCCCCGATTTCTGGAATGATGCGAAAGAGGCTGAAAAGTTCCTGAAGGAGCTTTCTGCTCTCAAGTTCTGGGTGAATGGCTACGACAAGGCCCTTTCTGCCGTCGATGACCTTGATGTCCTCTACGATTTCGCCAGGGAGAGCACTTCTCTCGAAGGTGACGAGATGGTCGAGACAGAGGAGGTCAAGGAACTTGATGCAGCCTATGTGCTTGCCTGTGAGCAGATTGAGACCCTGGAACTTAGGAATATGCTCGGTGCTGAAGGTGACAATCTCGGTGCCGTGCTGACCATCAACTCCGGTGCCGGAGGTACTGAAGCCAATGACTGGTCGGCTATGCTTATGCGTATGTATATGCGTTGGGCTGAGCGTAATGGCTACAAAACTGAAGTGACCGAGCTTGTTGACGGTGATGAGACCGGCATCAAATCCGTTACCGTTGAGATTGAGGGCGACTATGCTTACGGCTACCTCAAGGCGGAGAACGGAGTGCACAGACTGGTCCGCATTTCTCCGTTCAATGCCCAGGGCAAGCGTCAGACCACCTTCTCCTCCGTTTTCGTATATCCTCTCGTGGATGACTCCATCAACATAGAAATCAGAGACTGCGACCTTGAATGGGATACCTTCCGCAGCGGCGGACACGGAGGCCAGAATGTAAACAAGGTCGAAACCGGCGTGCGTGTAAAGCATCTTCCGACCGGCATAGTTGTGGAGAACACCGAAGGACGTACCCAGATTGGCAATAAGGAGAATGCTCTCCGCATCCTCAAATCACGTCTCTATGACCTGGAACTCCGCAAGCGTCAGGAGAAACAGGCCGAGCTTGAGGGCCAGAAAAGAAAAATCGAGTGGGGTTCGCAGATACGCTCTTATGTGCTTCACCCGTACAAGATGGTCAAGGACCTTCGCACGGGTTGGTCTACGGCTGACACCCAGGGCGTGCTTGACGGAGACCTGAATGAGTGTATGAAGACCTTCCTGATGCAGCAGGGCAGCGGGAACTTTACCCCTGTCACGGATGAAGATTAACAGAAATAAACTATAAATCAATACGTTATGGCAGAATTTAAATATGCTCCAATGTTTCAGCTTGGCCCGGACAAGACTGAATACTACAAGATTCCAGGATCCGAGTCTCTCGTGTCTGTAGGAGAGTTCGAAGGACATCCTATGCTGAAGGTCTCAAAGGAGGCCCTCACCCTTATGACCAATACCGCATTCCGTGACGTCAGCTTCCTTCTCCGCCGTTCACACAACGAGCAGGTGGCCAAGATACTTTCAGATCCGGAAGCTTCGGAGAATGACAAGTATGTAGCTCTCACCTTCCTCCGCAATGCCGAGGTAGCGGCAAAGGGCAAGCTCCCTCTCTGCCAGGATACCGGTACCGCCATCGTTCACGGTGAAAAGGGCCAGCAGGTCTGGACAGGCTTTGAAGATGAAGAGGCTATCTCGCTTGGAGTATATAAGACCTACACTGAGGAGAATCTCCGCTATTCTCAGAACGCTCCTCTCGATATGTACAATGAGGTCAACACCAAGTGCAACCTCCCTGCACAGATTGATATTGAGGCAGTTGAGGGAATGGAGTACAGATTCCTTATGGTGACCAAGGGCGGAGGCTCGGCCAACAAGACCTATCTCTATCAGGAGACAAAGGCCCGTATCCAGAACCCAGGAACTCTCGTACCTTTCCTCGTTTCCAAGATGAAGACTCTCGGAACCGCAGCCTGTCCTCCTTACCACATCGCTATCGTTGTCGGAGGTACTTCTGCAGAGAAGAATCTTCTCACAGTCAAACTCGCATCCACCCATTACTATGATGAGCTTCCAACCACAGGTGACGAAACCGGACGCGCATTCCGTGATGTGGAACTCGAGAAGGAACTTCTGGAAGAAACCCACAAAATCGGCCTCGGAGCCCAGTTCGGCGGTAAGTATATGGCTCACGACATACGTGTTATCCGTCTTCCTCGCCACGGCGCCAGCTGCCCTATCGGTCTCGGCGTCAGCTGCTCAGCCGACCGTAATATCAAGGCGAAGATCAATGCCGACGGTATCTGGATCGAGAAGATGGACGACAAGCCATACGAGCTCATCCCTGAGGAGCTTCGCAATGCCGGTGAGGGCGAGGCAGTAAAGATCGACCTTGACCAGCCTATGAGCGAGGTCTGCAAGATTCTCACCAAGTATCCTGTCAGCACCCGCCTCAGCCTCAACGGAACCATCATCGTAGGCCGCGACATTGCCCACGCGAAAATCAAGGCCCGTCTCGATGCCGGTGAGGGTATGCCTCAGTATATGAAGGACCATCCAATTTATTACGCCGGTCCGGCAAAGACCCCGGCAGGAATGGCTTGCGGCTCAATGGGCCCTACCACAGCCGGCCGTATGGATCCTTATGTCGATGAATTCCAGGACAATGGCGGCTCAATGATAATGCTGGCCAAGGGCAATCGCAGCCAGGCCGTAACCGATGCCTGCAAGAAGCACGGAGGCTTCTACCTTGGCTCAATCGGAGGCCCTGCAGCCATTCTCGCCCAGAACAATATCAAGAGCATCGAGTGCGTTGAGTATCCTGAGCTCGGAATGGAGGCTATCTGGAAGATCAAGGTGGAGAATTTCCCTGCATTCATCCTTGTGGATGACAAGGGCAATGACTTCTTCAAGACCATTGGACTTTAGTCCGTCCGCCTGATATGTAAAGAAGAGAGAGAATGTCGGAAATCAGATGCATTCTATTTGACTTTGACGGTACTTTAGCCGATACCGAAGCCGGAATTGTCGCCACTTTCAAGGCTACTCTGGAGAGAATGGGAGAAAACGTTCTCAGCACGGAAGCCATAAAGTCCACCATAGGTCTTCCTTTGGACAGACAGTTTGAAATGCTGGCGCACTTCAGTCCGGAAAAGGTAAAGCAGGCTACGGACACGTACAGGGATATTTTCCAGACTGTCGGAATAGCCGGAATTACGCTCTTTGATGGTGTGAAGGAGGCTCTGACCAGATTGAGACAGCGTGGTTATGTCTTGGGAGTCGTGTCTTCCAGACATATGCTCTCTCTTCTTCAAATTTGTGATTTACAAGGGATTACGGAGTACTTTTCAACCATTTACGGGGTGGACAGGGTAAGCAGGCCGAAGCCTGCACCTGACACTGTACTCCTTGCCTTGAAAGAATTGGGCATCAGCCCTGGGGAAAGTCTTGTGGTCGGTGATACGGTCTTCGATCTTCGGATGGGCCGAAATGCCGGCTGCAGAACCTGCGGTGTTACCTACGGAAACCAGTCCCGGGAACAGCTCTTGAACGAGTCTCCTGATTATCTCGTGGACAGTATCCTTGAATTATGTGACATCGTAGGATAGGAAGAAAAATTTTTCGTACTTTTGTGTCTCGATTAACCATAGAAAATTTCCATTGATGAAACAGAAACTCAAGAAGGTGCTCGTACTCGGTTCGGGAGCGCTTAAAATCGGACAGGCCGGTGAATTTGACTATTCAGGCTCGCAGGCTCTTAAGGCTTTGAGAGAGGAGGGCATAAGCTCTGTGCTTATCAATCCTAACATTGCTACTATCCAGACAAGTGAAGGCATTGCAGACAAGGTTTACTTCCAGCCTGTGAATCCGCATTTCGTTACTGAAGTCATAAAGAAGGAAAGGCCTGATGGCATACTTCTCGCCTTTGGAGGCCAGACTGCTCTCAATTGCGGTACTGAGCTCTTTCTTAACGGTACTTTGAAGGAGTACGGTGTACAGGTTCTCGGCACATCAGTAGAAGCTATTATGGATACTGAAGACCGGGACCTTTTTGTAAAGAAACTCAGCCAGATAGACTTGAAGACTCCTGTTTCTGAGGCCGTCGAGTCTATGGACGCGGCCCTTGCTGCCGCCAGACGCATAGGTTTCCCTATTATGATACGTTCGGCATATGCTCTTGGAGGCCTTGGCTCGGGTATCTGTCCTGACGAAAAAACCTTCCGCGAGATAGCTGAAAGCGCGTTTACCTTTGCACCTCAAATCCTCGTGGAGGAAAGCCTCAAGGGATGGAAGGAAATCGAATTCGAGGTCATCCGCGATGCCAGTGACAGGTGTTTCACCGTCGCTTCAATGGAAAATTTCGACCCCCTCGGCATCCACACAGGCGAGTCAATAGTCGTGGCTCCTACCTGTTCGCTCAAGGAAGATCAGGTCAAGATGCTTCAGGAAATCGCCATCCGCTGCGTCCGTCACCTCGGAATCGTGGGCGAGTGCAATATCCAGTATGCATTCAATGCCGAGACCAATGATTACCGCATCATCGAGGTCAATGCCCGTCTCAGCCGTTCTTCGGCTCTCGCATCCAAGGCCACCGGTTATCCGCTTGCCTTCGTGGCTGCGAAGATTGCCCTCGGCTACAATCTGGACCAGATTGGCGAGATGGGGACTGCGAACTCTGCGTATGTCGCTCCGAGTCTCGACTATATGATTTGCAAGATTCCTCGTTGGGATCTTACTAAATTTGCCGGCGTCAGCCGCCTCATTGGCTCGTCGATGAAATCGGTAGGCGAGATTATGAGCATCGGACGCTCTTTCGAAGAGATGATCCAGAAGGGTCTCCGAATGATTGGTCAGGGTATGCACGGCTTTGTCGGCAATGACCACGTGCATTTCGACAATCTCGACGAAGAGCTTGCCAATCCGACTGACCTCAGAATTTTCGCTATTGCCCAGGCCCTCGAAGAGGGTTATAGCGTCGAGCGCATTGCCGATCTCACGAAAATCGACCCTTGGTTCCTCGAGAGGATGAAGAATATCGTTGACCTCAAGAATGAACTCCTCGGCTACAACAGCCTCGATGAAATCAGCGATGAGAAGATGCGCGAAGTCAAGGCCGCCGGATTCAGCGACTTCCAGATTGCCCGTTTCGTCCTGAAACCTGAGGGCAATATGGAAAAGTCCAACCTCGAGGTCCGCAAAAACCGCAAGGAGCGCGGCATCCTCCCTTCGGTGAAGCGCATCAATACTGTAGCCAGCAACAATCCTGAATTGACTAACTATCTGTATTTCACCTACTTGCCTAAGGTTGAACCGACTTGTGCAGACAGCCTCAGCACCGAAGAGTGGAGGCAATATTGCCACGGAGCCTGGAACAGGACCGAACACGATATTGAGTGGTATCGCAATGAAAAGTCAGTAGTCGTCCTCGGCTCGGGAGCATACCGCATCGGCTCGAGCGTCGAGTTCGACTGGTGCTCGGTCAATGCCATTACCACCGCCCGCAAGCAGGGGTACAAGTCGATAATGATCAATTATAACCCTGAGACAGTCTCGACCGACTACGATATGTGCGACCGCCTCTATTTCGACGAACTGTCGCTCGAGCGCGTACTCGATGTGATTGACCTTGAAATGCCGCGTGGAGTGATTGTCAGTGTAGGTGGACAGATTCCGAACAATCTTGCAATGAAGCTCCACCGCCAGGGTGTGCCCGTGCTCGGAACTTCTCCAGTGGATATTGACAGGGCGGAAAACCGCGATAAATTCTCGGCTATGCTCGACAAACTCGGAATCGACCAGCCTGCGTGGCGCGCCCTTACCTCTATGGATGATATCAAGGAGTTTATAAGCGAGGTCGGATATCCTGTGCTCGTGCGTCCTTCTTATGTGCTTTCCGGCGCTGCAATGAATGTCTGCTACGATGATGAGCAGCTTGAGCGCTTCCTGAATATGGCTACGGAGGTGTCAAAGGATTTCCCTGTAGTGGTTTCGCAGTTTATGCAGGATACAAAGGAAATTGAGTTCGATGCTGTCGCTGATAAGGGCGAAATAGTGGAATATGCTGTCTCTGAGCATGTTGAGTATGCCGGTGTTCACTCCGGAGATGCTACAATGGTCTTTCCTGCACAGCACATCTACTTCAGCACAGTAAGACAAATCAAGAAGATTGCCCGCCGTATCGCTGCGGAACTGAACATCTCAGGACCTTTCAACATCCAGTTCCTGGCCAAAAATCGCGAGCTCAAGGTGATTGAGTGCAATCTCCGTGCATCCCGCTCCTTCCCATTCGTTTCCAAGATACTGAAGCGCAATTTCATTGAAACTGCAACCAAGATTATGCTCGATGTTCCATACTCTCGTCCTGACAAGAGCGAATTCGACATTGACCGCATAGGCGTAAAGGCATCTCAGTTCTCATTCAACCGTCTTTCGAATGCAGACCCGGTGCTCGGCGTGGATATGAGCTCGACTGGAGAGGTCGGCTGCTTGGGTGATGACCTCAATGAAGCTGTGCTCAACGCCCTCATTGCCACCGGTTACAAGATTCCTGAAAAGAATATCCTGATTTCGAGTGGTGGCGCCAAAGGCAAGGTCCAGTTGCTGGAGCCTGCTCGCCAGCTCGTGAAAAACGGTTACTGCATCTATGCTACCTCGGGCACTGCCAAGTTCTTCAAGGACAATGGCGTAGACTGCAATCTGGTATCCTGGCCGGATGAGACCGGGGACAATAATGTGCTGGATTTGATAGCATCCCACAAATTTGATCTCATCATCAATATTCCAAAGAACCAGACCAAGCGTGAGCTGACCAACGGATACCGCATCCGCCGTGCAGCGATTGACCACAATACACCTCTTATGACCAACGCCCGTCTGGCGCAGACCTTCATAATGGCCTTCTGTGCAATGAGGCTGGAGGATATGAAGGCCAAGAGCTGGCAGGAATATGTGAACTGATATAGCTCTATCCCCTGCTCCAGTCGGGTATGCAGTGAGGGATAACTGCTTGATACACAGTAAAATAAGCGATTGTCTATGGAAAATTTTGCCTATAGATGATCGCTTAAATCATTGATACACAATGGATTATCTCCCAATCTCGCGATGCGGAGAACGGAATATTTGAAGACTAATGAAACGGATTGCATTTATATTGACTGCCCTTATGGCAGTATCCCTCAACGCATTTGCCGCTGAAGATTGGAAAGGAAGAGTAATTGATGAGAAAGGGGAGCCTGTCGCTTTTGCCAATGTGGCCATCTTGTCAAAGACTGATTCTACTCTTGTTGCTGGAACCACCACCTTGGAGGACAGTTCACTCGTAGTAAGACTTGAGGGCAAGGACCTCCTCGGTCTGGCTGACAACAATGTATACTGTGATTATGGCAGCTATATTATGGAGCAGACCAATCAGATGGACACCAAGAGATTGACCCTTTCAGTCAGGTATCGTTTCAACTCCGCTCAGAGCAAGTACAAAGGTACAGGAGCCGGAAAGGATGCTGTCAGCCGAATCAAGAAATAATATAGTTTTCTATTGCTGGAAATCGTCGGCATCGTCAGCATCATCCTCGAATTCCGCACCGCAATATTTGCAGAACTTTGCGCCTTTCTCGTGGCCGCCCCGGCCGCAGTTGGCGCATCTTCTGTTCAGGCTCTTTTTGTCCTCACGTATGAATTCTGCCGAAATGATACCTGAAGGAACTGCCAGAATAGTATATCCGAGCAGCATAATTATGGCTGCGAGGAAACGGCCCAGGGTGGTGATAGGGGTGATATCTCCGTATCCCACCGTTGTAAGTGTCACTACTGCCCAATAAAGGCTGTTTGGAAGATTGTCGAAAGCTGCGTTGTTGGCTTGTCCCTCCACCATAAACATCAGAGTGCCAAGACAGATGACGAGCAGCACTACGAAGAGGAAGAAGACGGTGATTTTCCTCCAGCTTGACTGGATGGCGCGCAGGAGCAGATTGCCCTCGGACAGAAAATTGAAGAGCTTCAAAACCCTGAATATGCGTATAAGCCTGAGGCAGCGGAAGATGATGGCGTACTGTATGCTCGGGAAGAGGAAGGCGAGATACATAGGCAGTATGGCGAGCAGGTCGATGATGCCGAAAACGCTGAAGATGTATTTCCTGGCATTCTTGGCGCAATAGATACGCAGGATGTACTCGGCCGTAAAGAAGACGGTGAAAAAATACTCAAGAACGACAACTGTGGTCTTGAGCCATTGTGCCTTGAAGGTACTGCCGAAAATGGCGATTATTACGCTGACGGCGATGCAGACCATCAGCACTATATCGAACAGTTTGCCCTCACGGGTATCCGATTCGAAGATTATGTTATAAAGTTGATGCTTTCTTTCCTCTTTGTTTTTCATATAAGTCTTCTGTTTCTCAAACCATAAAGATAGCGATTTTTACTCTATCTGCGACAATGTGCTTCGCTATGACAGAATTGCATTCTGTGCAAACAGCACGGTTTTTGAGGCGGAGATACAGCGTAATTATTTGTGATATGAAAGAAATAAACATTGCACTTGTTGCACACGACGGCCGCAAACAGGAACTTCTCGAATGGGTGAAGTTCAATTGGAAGATGCTCGCAAAATACAATATTTATGCAACGGGCACCACGGGAAGGCTTATTTCCGAACTTGTAATCGAAGAGGACGGAAATCTTGTTAGGCCTTTTCACAAAAAGGTCACCAGACTCTTCTCAGGCCCTCTGGGAGGAGACCAGCAGATTGGAGCTATGATTGCCGAGCAGAAGATCAATATGCTTATCTTCTTCTGTGACAATCTGATAGTCCAGGGACACCAGAACGATGTGTCTGCACTGACGAGGCTTGCCGCTCTTTATAACATTGCCTTCGCGACGAATAGGACGACGGCGGATATGCTTCTCACCTCGCCTCTGGTCGATGATCCGGAGTACTCAATCGAGCTTCCTGACTGCATTGCTTCATATGCGAACAGGACTTTAAAATAATACTGTTTATACTTGACTCATACCCAAGGTCAATGTCTATCTTTGCATTCGGTAATCATAAGATAGAATGAACAAGAACATCATCATCAAAAGGGCGCACACCAACAATCTGTGCGACATTGACCTTGAAATCCCGAAACACAGCATCGTTGTGTTCAGCGGTGTCAGCGGCAGCGGCAAATCCTCGCTGCTGTTTGATACCATTTACACTGAGGCCCAGCGCCAGCTGATCGAGACCTTCGGTTCCTTCGCCCGTGCAAGGCTTCCCAAGCTGTCCCGTCCCGATGTCGACGAAATCAAGAACCTGTCCACTCCTATTGTCATTGACCAGAAAAAGATGGGCAGCAATCTCCGCAGCACGGTCGGAACTGCCACCGAACTGGCGACCTACATCCGTCTGCTCTACTCACGCATCGGCCAGCCTTTCCTCAATCTTCCGAGCTGGTGCTTCTCCTTCAATCATCCTGACGGTATGTGCCCGCATTGCCAGGGCCTCGGCAAGGAAATCAAAATCGACGTTAACAAGTTTCTGGACAAGAGCAAGTCTCTCAGGGAAGGTGCAATACTCTACCCCTTCTACAAGAACAATTCGTATATGCTCAAGGAGCTTATTGCAATGGAGCTCTTTGACAATGACACTCCGCTCGAGCAGTGGAGCGAGGAAGAGCTGAACCGCCTCCTCTACAGCCCTCCTATCCCTATTGACAAGTCCAGAACCGGCTTGACCTACAATCGCATCTTCGAAGGTATCGTCTCCAAACTGGAGCGCTCGGCTATAGAAAAGGCCGCTGACGAAACTCCGGAAGAGGAAAAGAACCAGTGGAGCCAATTCTTCAATTACAGGGTATGCTCGCATTGTCACGGAAGCAGAATAAACGACAGGGCTCGCAGCGTTACTATCAACGGCGTCAGCATCGACCGGGCTTTCTCGATGGAAATTTCCGATTTGCTTGAGTTTATGAGGGAAGTGAAGGACCCTATGGGCATCTCTGACCCTATAGTCAGGAAATGCGTCTATGTCCTTGAGCAGCTGGACCGTATAGGAGTGGGCTATCTGTCTCTTGACCGTCCGGTATCAACCCTCTCGGGAGGGGAGAGCCAGAGAGTGAAGATGGCGCGCCAGCTTGACTGTGACCTCACGGACCTCCTCTATGTGCTTGATGAACCGAGCGTGGGTCTGCATCCTCGTGATACTGAGAAACTTATCGAGTTGATGAGGGAATTGAGGGACAGGGGCAACAGTGTTTTTGTCGTTGAACACGATCCTGACATCATACGCAGTGCGGAGTGGGTTGTCGATATGGGACCTAAGGCGGGAAGTCTTGGTGGCAGGGTAATGTATAATGGTCCTATTGAGGGCCTATATCAGTCAGATGGATTGACAGGCCGCTGTCTCAGGAAACTGCAGGAAAAGAAGTCCTCCATAGGCGGCGGAAATCTGTCACGGAGACGGCCGTGGACCTCTGCCTTCAGAATAGAGCACGCTAATGTCAACAATCTGAAAGATATAAGTGTGGATATCCCTAAGGCGGTGCTGACCTGCGTCACAGGAGTGGCCGGTTGTGGCAAGAGCAGTCTCATCCACGACTGTTTCGCAGCACAGCATCCTGAGGCGGTAGTGATTGACCAGCAGCCTATTGGGCGTACATCTCGCGGAAATGTCGCTTCATATATCGGTATCTTCAATTACCTCCGCCAATACTACGCCGAACTCAGTGGAGAGGATGTTGGACTTTTCAGCTACAACTCTGATGGAGCCTGCCCTAAGTGTTCCGGCAGGGGTTTTCTGAGCTATGAGATGAGCTTCCTGGATGCTGTGCATACCAAATGCGACGAGTGTGACGGAAAGCGTTACAACAAGAAGGCACTGTCATACCGTTTGAGAAGCAGGAATATAGCCGAAGTACTGGATATGACCGTGCTTGAGGCTATGGACTTCTTCTCTGCCGACAAGAAGACCACCAGATTGCTTGCTCTCCTTGACCGTGTCGGTCTGGGATATCTGAAGCTGGGACAGACCCTCAGCAATCTTTCAGGAGGTGAAAGCCAGCGCTTGAAGATCGCCAAGGAACTCAGGAAGGAGGGCAATATCTATATTATGGACGAGCCGACTACTGGTCTTCATATGTCCGATATTGCCAATTTCATCAAGATAATTGACGGACTGGTCGATGCCGGAAATACTGTGGTGGTGATAGAACACAATCTGGACGTGATACGTCACGCGGATTGGGTAATCGACCTCGGTCCGGAAGGAGGTAAGAATGGAGGACAGCTTATCTTTACCGGAACTCCGGAAGAACTCAAGTCCTGTCCGGAGTCGATAACGGGTCGCTATATTTAAGCTTTACTCTTCCATAAAGAGTTGTTGGCGGACATAATCAAGGCTTTCTTCTACATATTTGTAGCCTCTTGTACCTTCTTTTCCGTACTTGAGATACAGGAGATAGTATTTTTCGGCGTTCTTCCAGTCTTTGAGACGTTCGTAGCAATACGCCAGGTTGCTGAGCATCGAGAACTTGCTTTTGTCCGCCTCCCAAGCTTTCTGGTAATGGTCGATAGCACTGCGGAACTGTTCCGAACTCATATAGCCCGTAGCATATTCTCTCTCGATTTTGGCGATTACAGCCGGGTCCGGTGAAATGATATCCAAAGCCTTGTCAAACCAGAGCCTGGCCTTGTCCATACCCATACCGGATTCGTACATTATCACGCCTATGCTGTATGCCAGGTTTACATCGGAAGAATCTATCTGCCAGGCTCTTTCCAGCTCTTTCAAAGCATCCCGCCTCTTTCCGTTCTGCCATTGGTTTTGTCCGAGATACAGATGAACACTGTAGCTGTCGTTCCCATCGTCCTTCATTTGTTGGAATACCTGCTCGGATTTCTTGAAATCCTCCATCTGGTAATAGGATAGACCCTTCAGCCCTCTGATATCCATATTTGCGGAATCAAGCTGGAGGTAGCTTTCAGCCATATCGAGTACCTCCTGATACTCCTTCCTGTCCAGATGTATCTTCGCTGCCTTGCTGACCACGGAAGGATTTGCAGGATTCAGTTTCAAGTACAGATTGTAATAGGCTATAGCTGAATCCGGCATCTCCATCATATTGAACGAATCCCCTGTAAGTGAAACGATTGCGGGAATCGTATCCTTCTGAATAATCGTGGATCCCAGATTGATGCTTGATAAATAATCCTTGGACTTGTAGGCTATGTTCATCATTCTGATTTTGTACAGAATGTTTTCCGGATTCATCAGGAGCAGGGCAGAATAGGTGTTGGCCGCGGATTCGAGGTCTCCAGCCTGTAAGTGGCAGTCAGCAAGCTCATTCATTACTTCTTCATCAAACTGCTCTGGGCCCAGCAGCCCAGTCAGCATTTCGATGGCCTTCTCTGTCCTGTATATGCTCCTGAGATACCTAGCCTCTTCAATTACAGTTTTCCTGTCCTTGGCTGGCTCAATCGGTTGGGACTTTACAGCTATCTGACAGAGGCATAAGACGCTCAGGATGAATGCTGTGCATCTTCTCATTTTGTCTTTTCTTCGCTTTTGATACTGAAGATGACAGGGAAAGTGAAGGTAACAGGAACCTTAGTACCCTTTGACATTCCCGGTGTCCAATCCGGTGATGATGAAATGACTCTCACCGCCTCGGCGTCGAGGGCAGGATGTACTCCGCGCAATACTATTACATCAGCGATCTTGCCGCTTTCAGTAACTGTAAATTTTAGGGTGACACGTCCCTGAATGCCTGCCGCCTTTGCTTCAGCAGGATAGTTGAGATTCTCCATTACCCATTTGGCAAACTCATTGGCGTCTCCTCCCCTGAAGCTTGGCTTTGTATCCACAGGCTGAAAGGCCGGTGCTGTAGACTGGTTTGAGGCTTGTTTGATTGACGGATTTTCGCTACCTTCGTAGTCTATAACTGTTCTGGCGTTCAAGGCCAGGGTGCCGCATACCAGCGGCAGGATGTAAAGGACTCTAAGCCCCTTCATCACAGATGCTTTTGACGTTGACATCATAGTGATTCGATTTTTTAGGATACTGTGATTAAAGCTGTTGGTGATGGAGTAGCCGCTCGCACTGACAGCTTTTCTTATTAGTGAATATTGATATTCCTTGATATTGGCTCCTGCTTTCAGGACTGCATCATCCGCCTCATATTCGTGTATAGCCCTTAGATCCCTTTTTAAAAGCCATATTGAAGGGTTGAACCATTGGAATGCTGCCAGAATGTCCATAAGCAATACATCCTTGGAGTGCCCCATCCTGATATGAGCTTTTTCGTGTTCCAGGATATGATTGTTACCACTTTCAAAGTCGCTGCGGGACATTACTATCCATTTCATCCAACTGAAAGGGGCAATATTTTCGTCGCAGACAAGTACCTCGCTGCCGTTCATCTCCCGTCTCCCGCTGTCTTGAATGACTCTCATCACACGTTTGATGCCCACCAGCAGGCTTGCGAGGACGGCAATGACTCCAGCGCTATATACGGCAATTGCCATAAATTCCCAGGAAAAACCGCTTCCGCTCGCGGCCAATGTCGCTTCTGCATTGCCAGCAGTGGCCTCTGCTGCCAGCTCCGGTGCTGTGACCGTCCTGTGCAGGGTGATGATGCAGCAAGGAAGTGCGAAAGAGAGGAGGACAGAGGCAATTATTACGATCCTGTTCATTCTGTGGAGCTTCTCTCGACTGAGCAGGAGCTTGAAACACAGGTAGAAAGCCGTGAGAATCACAGCGACTTTCAGCTCATAAAGGATGAAAGCGTTCATAGGCTATGCGTTTTTTTCAATCCTGGCAATGATTTCCTTCAGTTCATCAAGTTCAAGTTTCTCATCCTCGATGAATTGGGAAACAACACTCGCAAAGGAATTGTGATAATATCTTTCCACAATGTTGTTCACGGTCGAAGCACGGTACTCCTTTTCCGTAATAGCAACACGGTAAAGGAAGGTATTGGCAATGGGACGTCTGTTCAGGAAACCCTTGTTTTCGAGGGCCGTGACTTGAGTTGACACTGTGGTATAACTTGGCTTGGGCTCAGGGAGGGAGTTAACAAGGTCCCTGATGCACATTTCTCCTTTTGCCCAGAATACCTTCATCAATTCCTCTTCTTTAGCAGTCAATATCTGTTTCATTTGCAAAATGCTTTGATTTGCCACAAATATAGTATTATTTTAGAAAAACTACTAAATCTTATAGAAGATTTTCTATGTTTTTTGGAGGTTCTTTTTGTCGCTTTTCTCAAACTAAGTTAGTGTTTTCGGGATGCCGTGGGGGGGGCGCTCCCACGCTTGATATAATTTCTATGTTTCTTTTGTATTTTGGATAAATTTGTTTACATTTGAGTCGCATATTTTAACCAATTATCAACTCTAAAACCACATTTTTATGAAAGCTATTAAGATTTTACTTTCTGCTCTCTTTTTATTTGGATGTTTTTATCTTTCTGCAAAAGATTCTGTACCAGAAGTTATCGAGTCACCTTCAATCTCAGTTTCCGCTTCATCGGATTATCCAATGTTGGTTTGTTCTGGTGTTCTAAATTCTTCCTTGCCTTACACTCAGCCTATTTGTTTGGGATCTGGTACCTTTGGAGTATTGTATTATTTCACTGGCAATGATACTGGTCACCTTTATACTTTGTATGTTGATTCATCCAACGAAGGACATTGTGCCTATGTAGATTATACTGGAACCCAAAATGGAGTTAGCCTTTCTGGGAATAACATTGTGCAACTGTCAATAGACGATGACACTGCAAATTGTTGTTGGTATATTTATAAATTCTCTGATTAGGTATGCGTTGCCGTTTATTGCTTGCAGGGCTTGCATTATTGCAGGTGTGTTTTGTAAGTAGTGCCCAAAACTCCGATATATATCTGACCGCGGCCTTGAATCTTGGCCCTAAGGATCATTTCGCTTTTATAGACTCATTTGATATTGAACTGGCTTCAGGTACTTATTTGTATCAGGATTCTTTCCAACAACGTATTAATTCCAGTATATATCGTGATGTGCCTCAGGGTCAGTTGAGCATAAACATCAGTAGGCCCAGTTTTGTCGGGGTCAAGGATTTTTCCGACAGTATTACAGTTCATCAGGGCGTCAATGCTGTTATAATAGAGATGGATTATTCTGGGAAGCGAACCTTGTATATGAAAGATAAAAAGGGCAATCCTATCCCTGTTCCTCCCTTATGGACCAATGTTCTGGATGTTCAAACGGACGGGACATACTATGTGGCCAAGCCGACACGCCCTAAGACACTATCTATAGATGGCTATCGTGCTTTGGTGTCAAATGTGTTCATTTCAACACCAGGGAGTAATAATCCTGCATTGGAGTATATGGAGGATAATGGTTGGGCACAGTTGTATTCCAATCCTGAAGGTCCGGTAAAGCATGCATTGATACTACTCGATTCTGATGTTCATTGGTCTTGGAAGAATGGAGCTTATGTTTTCTGGAAAGATGAATCGGATTAGAACAAGGTTCTGTTTCCTGCTGGTTTTGTTATTCTCTTGTTTTTCATCTTACGCGCAGGAGAAGTGCAGCATACTTGGCTATGTCCACGAATTTGTCAAAACCCCTTTATCGAATGACAATGTTAGTGTTGCAGTGACTTCTTTTGAGGCTATCCTGATAACAAAACAGGATACACTCAGCACATTTTCGAAGAATGGAGATTTCATTTTCAGGGATCTTGATCCGGGTACGGTTAAACTCCACATCGTCAAAGAGGGTTACATCCCTTTTGAAAGCGATATTACCCTGACGGAAGGCGATCAGGCTGTAACGATAGAATTGTTTCACGAGGGTGAAACTTTGGAAAATGCCGTCGTAACAGCCAATCAACCTGTCCTGACTATGTCCGGTGATACTCTTGTCTTTCACGCTGATGCTGTCAGAAGGATGCGAGGGGATTTTGCCATAGATTTGATTGCCCAAATGCCAGGAGCGGAAATCTCCGATTTGGGCATCAAGGTCGGTGGCAAGGATGTAAGGCGCGCATATGTTAATGGGGTTCTGGTTTTTGGTAGGGACCCTATGGATGCTATGCGCAACCTTGCTGCCGAGGAAGTCATTGCTATGAATATCTATGACGAAGACCCTCTTGGAACAAATGAGCTTGAACTACAGGCTCATCAAAAAGAAAGGGTCATCAATATCAAGACAAAGAACCCTATAGTGGATGTCACTGATATTCAGGTTCTTTTATCTGGTGGAGCTGATAAGGCCAAGGATATTGATGGCAAGATTCAGAAGAGATATATTGCCGGTCTGTCCGGAAACTTCTTCTCTGAGGACCTACAGATAAAGACAGACATACTTACGAATAATCTCGGTATTGAGAAGTCCATCGCCTTGGGCAGCGATGCATTCAGTACACCGGCTTCGGCTCTAACATCTCATTCTGTGAAAAGTTCTCTTGGCCTGAGAGTTGAGAAATATTGGGGAAAGAATTACAATACGAGAACCGGTCTGTTTGTAGGATATTCCTTCTCAGATAATTATGGCAAAACACCACAGAAAAGTATAGTGGAACATTTTAAAACCAATCTTTCTCCAGCCAGAAAGGTCACCGACTCAACTTTGGCCATAACTACAATGAAATCACATAATCTGGATGCTGGTTTTCAGAAGAACATTGGCAATACCAGATTGACTTGGACGAACAGGATTAGCATCCTCGAAAACGGAAGCAGCACTGAGGTGATGCGTGAAAACAGGGTGTCTGATGAAAGTTACAGGGAAAACAGCAGCAGAGGAACGGATAATGACACTTGGAAGATTGATGAGAACCTGTCTTTACGTGGCAGAACAAAAAGAGGGGACAGCCCATATACGCTTACACTGTCTTTCGGTGCTGACAAGGGCAATAATCTTGGATATAATATAGATACTCTGCAATCATCGGCCTCCAGACGCTATTTGGAGATGTCAGGGGACAATCTTAGCTGGAATGCAGGGTTAAACTATAGTCTGACCAAATATTTCAAAAATGGAAAGCCATATTCCACTTATTTGAAAATGCAGGCATCCACCGAGTATAGGAATGATAGCAAGAAACAAACAAGCCTTGACTTGCTGGGAGGAACCCCATCCATAGATAGTTTCAACAGTTTTGACTTTACATACAGTGCGCTGACCAGCAAGGCAGGATTAGTGTTCTCTACATTGTACTTCAATGGTGGGCTTAGTGTTTGGCATTCATATCTTGTTGATAATGAAAGAATACCTGCTCCAGAACAGAAGGTGAGCAAGTCTTATCTGTCTTTGGTACCGAGTTTGTTCTTATATAATGGCCGTTCAATCAATTTCAATCTCAACTCAGGCGTTCTGCTTCCTTCGATGGAGCAGGTCCGCAAGCGTATCAATAACACCAATCCATATTCTGTTATAGCAGGAAATCCGGACCTCATACCTGGCCGTACGTACACTATGTCATTCAAGAAGAGTGCGCAGGGAATGAATATGAGGGATATTACACTTCAAACCACCTTTACTCATCATCCTATAGTCAGAAGGGAGAAGTATTTCCTGACATCCACGATATTGCCTGAGTATGATGGATATGAAATGCCTGCAGGCTCGATGCTCCATTATTACGAAAATGCTGATTGGGCGATTAGTGCCAATTTAAAATATCAGGATTCCAAGGTTTTCGATTCCCGGTCACTAAAAACAAAACCTTTTGGATTTTCATATCGAATATCTGTCGGAGCTGCTGTGAATCCGGCCTATCTTGTAGATGAATTGTACAGAACGACAGATTTTACCGCTAACGGCAGTGCCAATATAAATTATACTCCAAACGAAAGAATCCGCTTCAGTTTGCAGGGTGCTGTCGGGTATTCGAAGAGCAGCAGCAGTATCAGTGAGAAGGTAATCGATGCCGCAAACTGGAATTATGGACTGGTCGTTAAGTACAACCCTGTCCGTTTAGCCTTTATGGAGACTTCGTTCAACAACAGTTCCAAGCTGATTGTTGGGGAAGGGACAGTTTGGAGTCACAATTTCTTGAAGCTTTCAATTGGTGCAAATCTGATGGGGCAGCGATTGAAACTTATGGTGGAAGGAATAGATATGCTGAATAACCAGAGTATGTATAGCACTTCAGTTTCGGAGAACAGCTTCTCTCAGTATTACAATCCTGTATTTGGACAATACTTCCTGATTTCACTGAAATACCGTTTCAACTCGACACAAGAAAGATTCTTTATGAGTTCTTTCGATACGGAGATTAAATAGGGACGGTCTCTATTTATAATGTCCATTCCGGAGCTACTTTGGTTTGGAATAATGATAGGAAATGTAACCATTGTTATCCATCATTTGTTCCTTTCCCAGTGTATCATGAGGAAGATTCTTGAAATATATTCTCAATTCAAAAATATCTTGTATTGTACTTGATCTTACAATGATGGACATTTTTTCAATACAGGAAAGAAACAAATCATCGTTATCTTGGTAGCAGAGATAAAAGTCACTATATTCTATACCCTTTGTGTAGAATATGTTAGGAATTCGAATGCTGAGTTGAAGATTGTGCACGGATGAACACTTCCACTCGTCTTCGACCTGAATAAAGTATGGATATGGAATAACGAAATTGAATACAGAGACGTCAGATTCGGTATTGTTGTTGTACTCTTTGCCAACAGTTGCTGAATAACTCGGCTCATAGTAACCTATCATATCCTGAAAATGTTCCAGCATACTCTTGCGAAACCCATCTCCATCATCGATTATATCAAAATTATAGCCGCCAAGCCAGCTAATTCCAGTGAGTTTGTAAGATCCGTATAAATTTTTGAAATATGGGAGAGGGTCCATATCCTCTCTTATATTTGGTCCACAACTTGCTAAGATAAAGATTGAACACAAAAGGTATAAATATCTTCTTTTCATTGATGCTTTATTCTGGATGATTACTGTACTCTATTGAATTTGTAAATTAAGTCTCCCTCATTTTCTGATTCTGGTTTATTCTTTGGCCCATTATAAGGAAGATCGTTACAGTGAATACGCAATTCGAATGATTCTGTTTCAAAAGAGTCTACAAATATGGATATCCTATCGATATTGGCAAGAAAAATATCACTTGTATCTCGATAATTAATATGTCTCTCACCAAACGATTCTCCTAATAGGAAGTCAGAATCCGCCACCGTAATTGTTTGATTTAGATTGTATATACAAGAGCATTTCCATCCATCTTTTGTTTGTGTGAAAAATGGGTATGGAATAGTAAGGTTAAACACGGAAAAATCACGGCCGCTATGAACATTTGTTTCTTTACCGACACTTGCTGTATAATCTGGCTCATAGTAACCTATCATATTCCTGATTTCATATAGAAGGTTAGTTGTCAAAAGATCATCATCGTTCAAATCTAAATTGATAGCAGCGGTCCAAATGTACCACCCTGTCTTTCCCTGAAAAAAGTTGACTCGTTAAACACGAGTTACTATGTTTATCTATCAAACGTCACTAAGAGACAACTATTATCAGAAGGCCGTTGACATGCACTACAACGAAGGGTTATCATACCGCCATATTGCGAAGAT
>JAQXOE010000055.1 GCA_029098505.1 Bacteroidales bacterium | reverse complement strand
GTTGATGCGAGCATCCAGCGAAGGACCGGATTGCCGAAGTGCTCGATGCGTCCGGAGAGCACCAATTTCTCGAACTCCTTGCTCGGAGCCGACATCGAGCCATAGCCCTGCCCGAATGGGTTGCACTCCATGCCCTCGTTCTGCAGATCGATAATCGTCTGGCTGGAGTTCCACCGGTCATAGGCCGAGCTCTTGAGGTCATAGTGCGAGACCACCTCAAGGATATCCGCCTTGACAAAGTCATAGTCGATGACGTTCCCTTCTGTCACCTTCACATAGCCGGAACGCACCCAGATGTCGTAGTTTATGTTCTCCTTTCGGATCTTCTCCAACATCTTCTCCTTCGGGATCCAGAAGAAGGGCAGCAGCTGGAAGCGATCCCTCTCGTGGAAGAGAAGCACATAGGCTGTGATGTCTGAGATGTTCGAGAGGTCAAGTCCACCCCAGCACTCGCATCCGACCAGATCCTCTGGGGACATCTCCCCGCAGCAGCGCATCCACGCATCATCGAGGATCCATGTCTTCTCCGCATCCACCCACAGATTGACGTTCTTCGTCATCACATTACGCACTGCCTCCGGACGGTTCTTCGCATCGGTCACCTGATCGGCCAAGTAGTCCGCCGAGAGGGACACTCCGAGGTTGGGATTGCTCTTGATCCACATCTTGGGGTTATCCCACTCCGCAGGATCATCGAGGGTGTAGATAATGCCGAACAATGTATCATCGCTGTTCACCCCTCGCAGGACCTTTATCACGTTGTCCCGGTAGGCGTAGCAGGCTCCGTTCTTATTGAAGCCGGCGGTGGTGATGATGAACATCAGGGGCTGGCGTCTGGCACCGAAAGCTGACTTGATGACATCGAACATCCCGGAGTCCTTATGGGCATGGAACTCATCGATGATCCCGCACGAAGGGTTGAGACCATCGTGCGTCCCGTAGTCGGAGGAGAGGGGTTTCATCATACCGCCCTTGAGCTCATAGACGATGGAGTTGCGGTAAGGGGTGAGGTAGTTCTTCAGGTCAGTGGCCTTGACGATCTCCACTGCATCCGAGAAGCAGATCTTCGCCTGATCCTTGACGGTGGCAGCGGAGTAGACCTCCGGGCGGGCCTCGCCATCGGCGAAGAGCATGTACAGGCCGATGCCGGCGGAGAGTGCTGTCTTGCCGTTCTTGCGGGCGATCTCGATGTAGGCGTAACGGAAGCGCCGGGTCCCGTCCGCGTTCTTCCAGCCAAAGATGTTCCAGATGACGAACTGCTGCCAAGGCTCAAGACGGAAGCGCTGCCCGGCCCACTCACCCTTGGTGTGCTTGAGGCGCTCGATGAAGGTGATGGCGCGGACCGCCGCCTTGCGATCGAAGTACCAGCCCTTGTCGAAGGCGTTGTCCAGATCGCGGTAGTATCTCTGAATGGCCAGCTGTACCAGCTCGCAGGTGAGGATCTGCTTGTCTCGTACCTGCTGAGCGTACAGTTCTGCCGGATGTAGTTTTGTGTTTGCCATTTTCTTGTTACATTTGTGGTGCTCACAGTTCTGTGAGACCTTGCTTTTATCGGCCATCCCGCTTCTTCTCTTGCTTGCTTAGGGATGGCCTCTTTTTATGTCCTTACTGTTCCTCGATATCCTCGAAGTCTGCGAAGTCATCCTTCTTAGCCATAGCCCCGGCCACGAGTGCGAGCACCCTTGCCCGGCTGGTCGGCGAGAGACCGAAGTCGCTGGCGAGGGCCTTCGCAGCTGACAGAGCACTCTCGGCTACCTTCCTCTTGGGGTTGACCTGAGTGATGCTGCCGGACTTCGTCTCCACGCTGATGGTAGCGCCCTCTTTCTCGATGTCGCGCATCATGTCATTGTACAGCCCCATTTCCCGGCAGTAGGCTATGACCAGATCCAATCCGAGAGTGTCCAGCACGCCCCGGTTCAGGAGCTCCGTCCCTACAATGGCGTAGATCTTCTTGGCCGTTCCCTTGAGTCCGCTCTTGGGCAGCGAAGACAGTGTTGCATTGTTCGACACTGTCGATACTGTTGACAATGACTTCTGCCCGGAGGCACCTCCGCTCAGGCGGCAGGGCTGGTCCGTACCCCGAAGCCGCTTCTGTTCATCCGATAATGCTTTTCGTCCTTTTCCCATATCCTGTGTTATCCAAATTCTCCAAATCTGCACGCGCGTGCAAAAGAGCAAAAACGCGATTGGCTATTCAAAGGCCCGAAGGAAAGTGAGCCCCTACCCCTGCTTTCAGTTGTTAAGCACTTTGTAGTTAATGCATCCAATTCGCTCATCCGTTATCAAAGAGTTACGCCCTGTCTGGGCCACAACCCACCTTCAATTTGACACTTTTGTAACTCGCGCACACTTAAACCCTTACAAAACGCACTAAAAATCAATTAATCTTATGTTCATACGATGGGTGTCTTACCCTCGCTTCTTTTTGCCTGTGTTCATCAGCAGGTGGCTCAGCTTCCGGCTTGGAGCCGACTCAAAGAGCCTGCGCTGGCGAGCCATGTTGGTGTAGATCCTCGTGGTCGAGGGATCGGTGTGGCCCAGCATATCCTGAATGAGCTGCGGATCATATCCCTGCTCAATCATCAGCGATCCGCAGGTGTGACGAAGGGAGTGTGCTGTGATCTTGGGATCATCGATACCGATGGCGCGGAGCCTCCGCTTGATGATGAAGCTGATGGTCTCGCGGTTGATCCGCTGCGGCTTGACTCCTCTCATGTGATTGGTGAAGAGCGGATCGCTCACCTCGAACTCACCCTTGCTCGATATGTAGTCCTCGAAGAGAGCCATCACCTCGTCCGATACCACCACCGTCTCGTGCTTGTCGGTGCGGCCCTTGCGCTGGATGTGCAGCATGCTCACGCCGTCCACCAGATCGAAGTCACAGATGTCGATGCGCTGCACCTCGCAGCTGCGAAGACCGTTGCTGAGCATCAGCAGGATCATCAGCTTGTCACGCTTGCCGATAAGGGTGGAGGTGTCGATGCTCTCTAACAGGGCGCTGGCCTGCTTGCGTGTCAGGGGCAGCTTGTAATACTCCTTCTGCTTGTTGCTGCTCTTGATGCCGAGGGCGATGTTGTCGCAGTACTTCTTCCCTTCGCACCAAGAGTAGAAGACCTTGACCACTGTCACATAGCCGTTGACGGTGAAGCTGCTCTTGCCAGCCTTCGAGAGGCTGTTCTTGTAGTCGATGACATCGCTCCGTCCCGGCTCCCTCGGATCCACTCCCTTCGCCTTGAGGTAGCGGAACCACAGGCCGATCTTACGGCGGTAGTCACTCCGGGTGGCTGGCAGAGCATCCGTCTCCGAGATCCACTCATCGACTATCTGATTCAGTGTTAACGTTGTTCTCATTGTACGATACTGTGTATACTGTCTTAGGGTGGTTGCTTGAAAAAGAAGGGATGGAGGCTCTTCAACGAAGATTTGCCATGCTTGCAACCACTTTTTTGTGTTTGGCGTTCCACCATCGCATCCCTTCTGGTCGGTTCTTGTCTCTGGATTAAGTCATACTCACCTCCTCTTTACTTGTCCGTAGCAGACTTACGGCTGTGACAAGGGTAACACAGCGACTGCAGGTTACTCAGATCCAGCGGCGCTCCGCCCTTGTTGATCGGAACGATGTGGTCGACCACCGCTGCTGGTATGGTGCGTCCCCGGCGCAGGCACTCTTCGCACAGAGGATCCTGCTGGAGCTTCACCGCCCGGAGCCTTCTCCAAGGCCGGCTCTGGTAGAACTCGGTGTTGTGATGAGCGAACCCCTCGAAGGGCTTGCGCTCCTGCATCCAAGGACGGTGTTTCGTTTTCTTGATTGTAGGCATGGCGGGGCTATCGTCTGAGGCTCTCGCCTTTGAACTTGACGGTCCGGCACAGGTGCAGGATGCGATCGAGCGTTCTCTCGCCGTAGCGGTTCAGGATCTGCTGCTCGGTCAGGTTCGTGGTGATGAACACCGGACGGTGGTAGCGCTCGGCGGCATTGAGGATGAGATTGATGCCCTCGCATTTCTCGCCGTAGTCATTGTACAGGCCCTCCACGCCCAGCTCATCGATGGCCGGGAAGGGAGTGCGCTCCAGCAGGTCGAGGTAGGTCTCCGGCCTCTGGTAATAGCCATATCCCTGCTGATAGGGGTGAGCCTTGTACAGGTCCTGAGCATGGACCGTCCTTATGCCACAGCCCTTCATCCGGAAGAGCACCGGCAGGACGTAGTTCAGGATGACGCTCTTGCCCCGGCCACCGTCCCCGATGAGCAGCAGTCCCTTGTCATCAGTGTCCGTCATCCAATCGATGACACCCTCGTACTCCGGCAGGTGACGGTACTCACGCATAGTGCCGTCCACGTTCCGGAAGATGTCAATGAAACAGGCCCTGCACTTATCGTGATCGCCCCAGCTCCAGCGCCAAGGCAGACGCTCATCGATGACCTTGTCGTGGATCATCTTCGTGATGAGCTGCTCGATTGTCATAATTGTTCCCATGTGATTGTATCTTGTTATTGTTTGTTTTCTCGTTTCTTGCTTGGATCGTAGACCGTCTCTTGGAAGCGCTCCAGCAGGCGGCGGCGTTTCTGCTCATCCTCCGGCTGGGTGATCTGCCCTATGCGCTGGCCGTACTGCGGAGCCTCGGTACGAGCTGCCGCACTGCCGCCGGGGATGGCACTATGAGGAGTGGGGATCTGGCCATAGCCACGCTTGAGTGGGAAGAGGCCGGCGTAGTTCGATGCGATGCTCTGGTCGATAATCATCTGGGCTACCCTTGCATCGCCGCTGGAGAGGTTCTGCAGCAGGGTGAGGCACTTGCGAGCACCCAGCTCGGTCTTGTACCGCTCACGCCGCTGGATCTTGTACTCCATCCACTGACGCAGCAGTCCCTGCCAAGGCTCATCCACACTCCCAAGCCACCCTTCGAGGTCGAATTTGGACCTGCCGGTGTGCTTTTCTTTTTGCGCGGAACTTTTTTCTTTTTTGGACTTCGAAGAAGTCTTTACGGATCGTTCGGACTTCGGGCTCGAATTTGAGCCGGATTTTCTTTTATTATTTTCTATTTCTTGTTTAGATAAGTTTATATTCTCTTTATAAGGTATCGAACCTGCTGGCGTCTCAATCTGAGACAGTGGCGGCTCGATTTGAGACTCCAGAGCATCATTTTTCGACATCTGTGGCGTTTCACTGTGGAACTCCAGCGTTCCAATCTGAGACGCCAGCTCTTTGGAAAGGGACAGCATCCGGAAGGCACAGGGGCGGGATCCGGATCCGGCGACAAAGGTGATGAGTCCTTCGTTCTGAAGACGTGTTCTCTCCCGGTAGATGGATGCCTTGGAGAGCTTGGTGTCCTGCTTGAGTTGATCGAGGCTGACGGTCTTCTCCTCCGGCCAGCCGGCCTTGTTGAAGATGTGCATCAGGCCATACCAGAGGGCGATCGAGCTCGGAGTCATGCGGCTCTGCGGCAGCAGCTCGTGGAAGCGGTTGATTTCTGCGATGTAGTTCATTTGGTATTGTATTTCTGAATTATCCTCTCAAGCTCCGATAATCCCTCTTGACGCTTACCCTGCAGAGGGGTGAGTTCCAGACCTTGGTACTCCAGCAGTTCGCTGCGGCGGATCCGCACAGCTCCCCGGTCTGTGTAGCAGCGCCGGATCTGGCCCTCACTACACAGGCGGTCAAGCTGCCTGAGGCTCTTACCAAGGAAGAAGGCGGCCTCCTTGCGTGTCATCAGCACATCGACATCGTAGAGGGTGCCGGTCTGTACGCCACGCAGCAGGTTTAGCTTCTGCTGCAGATCGTCTATCGATCGCTGGATGTCGCTCAAGATTTCTTTCATTTCCATTGCCTTCGAGTGTTGATTTCGAGGGCAAAGTTCTTCACTTGAACAACACGCAACAAGACGTCCCGCCTCCCTACTGGGGAGGTTTGTCTTTGTAAGATGCTGTTAGTCAGTCAGAAAAAATTTCATCATTTTTAAATCCCTCCTTTTTGAGTCTGTCAATGAAGACCGTCCGGCGGGTGTTCCGGGCGAGGATCCTGCGGCGCTCGTTGTGGCAGTCGGTGTCATACGGCAGGCCCACTGTGCGGGAGAACTCCCGGACAAGAGATGAGAAGGATGCCTTGATGCCGTTCTCGGTGATGATGTCGAGATTGTCGAGGGCGATGAGAAGCTCATAGAGCTCCGCCTTCTTGCCGGTCCATTTGAGAGGTGACCGGGCCACCGGCTGCAGAGGGGTGAAGAGTTCTGGGTTGGTAAGTCGTAGGTCGTTCTGATGGATGAACAGGGCGAGCTTGCGAGCAGCCCTGCGGAGGTATTGTTTCAGGCTGCGTTCTTTTTTTTGTTCGCGAGGCTCTCTTCGAGAAGGCCAAGGGCCTCATCTAAACTCTGGGCGATGGCAAGGTAGCCGATGTCGCTGTAGAGGATGGATTGGGCGATCGAAACGAACTCTGTGTACTGAGCCTCGAAGTCGGGCTGCAGCTGCTCCGGGGCGCACTGTGCGCTCACCAGAAGACGACTTTTCAATAACTGTTGTGTCATAATGTGTTATACGTTTGGTGTTATAAAAATTGCTATAAACAAAAAGCCCATAATCCCCCTTATGGGACTATGGGTTTGCGGTTATCAATTTGCTCTATTCTTCCGATTGCCTTGGCTAATTCGCTAAACGATTGGCGTTTAACTTGTGTAAATATATGAATATTATTCGTTGGTTGTTACGGGCTGTGCGGAAATTTTGCTACATTTGTGAGACGAAGTAAAGATTACCCTTACAAAAGACAAGAAAATGTTTACATTTTTGGCTAATTGACATAAGCTGTCAATTTCGGGGTATATCTTTGCGGGATTGTAGAAGAGAGTACTAAAAGCAAGCAATAACACAAAAGCATATGGCCCAGATATATGACAATATCGAGGTGAAGTTTACAGATGGCCTTCAGGGTATCATCTCCAGCCTTGGCGTTAAACGAGTCGATTTTTGCGTAGGCTATTTCAATCTCAGGGGATGGAATCTTGTAGTGGATCAGATTGATAAACTCCCCGGAGATGATGTCTATGAAAATGATAGCAAAAAGCATCGTACTTGTCGTCTTCTGATAGGAATGCACAGACCACCAGAAGAGCTTATTAGACAGCTTTATAGTGGTCAGGACTATACTCCCGATTCAAACGATGCTCAAAATGCCAAGCTTAAGATTGCAGAAGATTTCCGAAATCAGCTATTGCTTGGCTTGCCTACAAATGCAGATCAGGCTACGCTCAGAAAACTATCCCAGCAGCTCAAGGACGGTAAAGTATGTGTCAAGCTATATCTGAGGGAACCACTTCATGCAAAACTGTATCTTGCTTATCGTCCTGAAGATCGCTTCAATCCTATTCCCGCAATCCTTGGAAGCAGTAATCTCACATACTCCGGGCTAACAAAACAAGGTGAATTGAACGCTGAGTTCGCCGATAGCGATAGTGCGAAGAAGTTATCAAAATGGTTTGAGGATAGGTGGAATGACAGGTTTAGCATCGATATCACAGAAGAACTGATCCGTATTATTGATGAGAGTTGGGCAAGTGAAAACGAAATTCCTCCATACTACATTTATCTCAAAACGGCTTATCACTTAAGCGAAGAGGCCAGAATGGGTGTGAAGGAGTTCTCCCTTCCACCAGAGTTTCGCAAAGACTTGTTTGAATTCCAGCAGACGGCTGTAAAAATAGCTGCCCGTCATTTGCATAATGAAAAGCGTGGCGGTGCCATGATTGGAGATGTGGTCGGTCTCGGCAAGACCATCACTGCCTGTGCCATTGCAAAGCTATACGAGAATACCTACGGCAGTAACACTCTCATAATTTGCCCTGCAAATTTGCAAGAGATGTGGAAGAAGTATCGGCAAAAATATGATATGAAGGCGGATATTGTATCCATGTCCAAGCCGATTGATGTGTCTAATGCCCGGTACTATAAACTCATTATAGTCGATGAAAGCCACAACCTTCGCAATTCAAACGGAGTTCGGTATCAGAATATCCATGAGCTGATTAAGAAGCAGAATAGCAGTGTCCTTTTGCTCACGGCAACTCCTTATAACATGGATTTCAGGGACCTCAGCAATCAGTTGCGGCTGTTCATTGAAGAGGATCAAGATCTCGGAATACGCCCGGAGATGTATATCAAGGAACTTGGTGGTGAGCGAGAATTCTTGATGAGACATAATGAGATATTCATTCGTAGTATTAAAGCTTTCGAGCAGAGTCCATATGTTGAAGATTGGAATGAGTTGATGAAATTGTTCTTAGTCCGCAGAACAAGAACTTTCATCAAGGATAATTACGCAAAGGACGATCCAGAGAAGCATAGAAAGTATCTTGAATTCCCTGACGGAACGAAGTCATACTTCCCTGATAGAATTCCAAGGTCAGTTGAATTTCCAACAGTTGCTGGAGACCAATATAGCAGGCTGTACTCCGATGAAATGATTAATCTGATGGAGAGTCTTAAACTTCCTCGTTATGGATTGATTCATTATATCAGTGAAGAACGCGCATTAACAGCATCTAAGCCAGAACAACTCTTGATAGACAATTTGTCTCGTGCTGGAGAACGAATGATGGGCTTCTGTAAAAGTACGTTCTTCAAACGAATGGACAGCTGTGGATATTCTTTCTTGCTAACCCTGTATCATCACCTCATCCGTAATGCCGTTTTCATGTATGCCATAGATAACAATCTTGACCTTCCTATTGGCGATGAAAATCAACTTCCAGATGACTTCATTCTTGATGATGACACCAATGTATCGGTATTTGCCAATAATTCCGAGCAATTAAAACCTGCAGGAAAGATTATGGCGGCCAAGACTATCCCTACCGATCTGAAGGAATATGAAAAAGTAGCAAGGGATTATTACGAAACAATAAAAGCAAAGAATAATGTCTCTTGGCTCAAACCGATATACTTCAAACGCACTTTGAAACAGCAACTGAAGAAGGATTCCGAGGTTATTATTCAAATGATAAAGCTTTGTGGTGTATGGGATCCAAAGAGCGATATGAAGGTCAAAAAATTGTATGACCTTCTAAACAAAGACCATGGGAAAGACAAAGTGATAGTGTTCACGCAGTACTCTGATACGGCAATGTATCTTTATGCGCAACTCTATGATATGGGGATGAAGGATGTCTATTATGTCACCGGTGCAAGTGATAACCCTACCAAGATTGTCGATCGGTTCTCCCCGAAGAGCAATGGACAGAATATCCCTGCAGAAGAGCAATATCGTGTCCTTATTGCAACTGATGTTCTTTCAGAAGGTCAGAACCTTCAAGATGCCCACGTAATCGTTAACTATGATATGCCTTGGGCCATCATTAGACTGATACAAAGGGCTGGACGTGTGGATCGTATTGGACAAACTTATGATAAGATTTTCTGTTATACCTTCTTCCCTGCAGACAAGATTGAGGATATTATCCGTTTGAGAGGAAGGCTGAATGATCGCATAAATGAGAATGCGAATGTTGTCGGCTCCGATGAAGTGTTCTTTGAAGGAAATGAACAGAACCTTAGGAATCTGTACAACGAGCAGAGTGGTATCTTGGATAAGGAAGATGGTGATTCAGATGTCGATCTTTCATCACAGGCATACCAGATTTGGCAGAACGCCATCAAGTCCAATCCAAAACTGAAAGAGATTATTCCAAATCTCAGCGACATGATTTATTCGACCAAGGCAGCATCCGATGATATGCCTGATGGAGTAATTACCTTCTGTAGAACCCATAACGATTATGATATCTTGAGTTGGTATGATTCAAACGACCAACTTGTATCTCAATCTCAGAAGAAGATTCTTTCCGCTATGGAGTGTGGGCCAAAGGAACCGCGCTTGCCTCAAACCGAGCATCACTTTGAACTGGTTAAGAAATCAGTAGATGATATTGCTGATGATAACGCCAATAATCCGATGGGTGTTCTTGGAAATAGGTTCAGTACCCGATATAGGATAGTGCAGTTGCTTGAAAATTTCTATAAGCAGCAGACGAATCTGTTCTATGATGAGGATTATAAGCAGCAGGTAAAACTTGCAACTGACGATATCTATAACTACCAATTTATCGAAACGACTAAGACTGTGCTTGGACGCATGCTCGCTAAGGGAGAGAGTCAGGAAGATATCGTGGAGGCAGTACTTGATTTTCGCAAGAAAGGAGTGCTTTGTCGCAAACAAGACAACAGCGCAAAAGATAAATCACCGAAGATCCTGTGTTCAATGGGACTTTCAAGAGAATAAACGCATATGGCACTTTCAAAACGACAGTTTATTCAATACTTGAAGGAGGCCGATTTCCGTACTTTGTTCATCGAGGAAATGGGCTGGAACAAGTATAATGCATCGATTGCTGATATCCCAACGTTTTATGTAGAGGACAAGTCCTTCAATATAAAGACTATTGCTCATCGTAATGGTTTCCAGATTCTTCAGTGTTTTGTCGAAGAATTGCCGAGTAACTCTGTCTGCAAGAAATTGGACACGAAGCTCCGCAAGGCTGCCAACGACTATATCTGTATTTTTATAGTCTCTGGGACTGAGCATCACGAGTGGGTGGCTCCTGTAAAGACAAATGAGAAAAGGGACATTGTAATCATTGAGTATGCCGAAGCTGAAAAGGCCGAGTTCCTGTTTGAAAAGATCTCAGGCTTGTCATTCGATATTGACGAGGTTACTACGATTGTAGATGTAAAGGCTCGCGTTCAGGGTACCTTTGCGGTTAACTCCGAAAAAATCACAAAGGACTTTTATTCTGGCTTCGCCAAAGAGCACAAGTCATTCGCCGGATTTATTACCGGTATTGATGACCAGATTGCCACCAAGGACAATAAGAATAAGCAGTGGTACACTTCGGTAATGCTAAATCGATTGATGTTCTGCTATTTCATACAGAAGAAGGGTTTCCTTAATGGGGATGAGAACTATCTTCGAAATAAGCTGCGCTGGGTACAAGAAAAGAAAGGGAATAACAAGTTCTTCAAGTCATTCTATAAGGGATTTCTTGTTCAATTGTTCCGGGGTGGATTAAACTCTCCAGCTCATGATGAGGCGTTTGAGGATATATACGGTCGTATTCCTTATCTGAACGGCGGAATGTTTGATGTCCATCAAATTGAACGTGACTATGAAGGAATTGATATCAAGGATGAGGCTTTCGAGTCGCTTTTCGAATTTTTTGATAAGTGGCGCTGGCATTTGGATACACGAGTAACAGCCTCAGGTAGAGACATTAATCCTGATGTTTTGGGTTATATCTTCGAGCAGTATATCAATGATAGGGCTCAGATGGGCGCGTACTACACAAAAGAGGATATTACTGAATATATTGGCCGTAACACCATCATCCCTTATTTGTTTGATGCCACTTCCAAGAAGTACCCTGAGGCTTTCAAGCCAGAAGGAGAGTTCTGGCAGTTCTTCAAGGAGAGAGGAGATGAGTTTATCTACGATGCTGTAAAGAAGGGTGCCGGACAAACAATCCCTGATGAAATCGCATGCGGAATCGATACCGAGGCTCCAGATCTACTTGAAAGACGAAAACTCTGGAATAATACAAGTCCGGAAAACATCGGACTTCCTACCGAGATCTGGCGCGAAACGATTGAACGCCTTCAGCGATATCAGGATGTTAAGAATAAGATAGAGTCTGGAGATATTTGCGCGATCAACGATTTCATAACTTATAACCTCAATATCCCAAAGATTGCGTATGACTTCCTAAACTCGACAGAAGACAAGAAGTTTATTGAGGTGTTCTATTCTGAGTTGAGAAAGGTTACGATTCTGGATCCTACTTGCGGCTCAGGAGCATTCTTGTTTGCAGCGCTGAATCTTCTTGAGCCTCTTTATGAGGTCTGCATCTCAAGGATGGAAGAGTTTAATGCTCAGGATCGCAGTTGCTTCAATGAGCAACTTTCAGAGATTCAGAACAAGTATCGTAGCAATATTCAGTACTTCATCTACAAGAGCATTATCCTTCGCAATCTCTATGGCGTGGATATTATGGCTGAAGCTGTTGAGATTGCAAAACTGCGTCTGTTCCTGAAGATGGTGGCTGTGGTTGATGTAGATAAGCGTGCAGAGAATATGGGCCTCGATCCGCTTCCGGATATCGATTTCAATATCAGGTGCGGTAATACTCTGGTTGGGTATGCAACAGAGGAGCAGCTTAATAATGATCTTGATTTTGCGGCTGATTTTCTACAACAATTAGCAAATCAAGAATTGAAAGACCAACTCCATGCAAAACTTTCAGATGTGGCAGACACATATGAACTGTTTAGAATGGAACAACTAATTCGAGATGCTGATGTGTCTGTATTGAAGGACGCTAAACTTTCATTAAATAGTGAATTGCGATCCCTTAATGAATTATTGAATAAACATCTGTTTGCGGCATCTGGTTATTCGGATTTTGATGAGTGGCTGGCTATTCACCAACCATTCCATTGGTTAGCAGAGTTCTATCAGATAATGCACAATTCAAAAGGATTTGATGTTGTTATTGGAAACCCTCCGTATGTCGAATTCCCAAGCGATGATGTGCATTATTCGTTAGATCGTTTAGAATCCTCTTCTTGTGGGAATCTATATGGATGCTGCACAGAGAGGGCTTTAACAATTAGCCATTCTGAAGGTCGTTTTAGCTTTATTGTCCCGGTTGCAATCACTTGCTCGAAGAGAATGACTCCTGTTATTTCTCTAATTAAGGAAAAAGCTAATATGGCTTTATTCGCTAATTTTGACGATAGGCCGGGAAAATTGTTTGAAATGCTTCAGCATCTTCGTGCAACAATCTTTATTGTTGATAAGACAGCTGTTAATAATAATCCTAAGTTTTTTGCGACAAAGTACAATAGGTGGTATTCTGAATGCAGGAATATTTTATTTGCCAATTTGAGCTATGTTGAAGTCTCAGATTATGTTGGAGTCTTCACGATACCGAAGTATTCATTTCCTATTGAATTAAGTATTAAGAAGAAACTATTGAGAGCTGAAAAATGCTTGTCAGCTACTTATGGCTTAAAGTCTGATAACAACAACGTATATTATCGTGCGGCGGGAGGAGGATACTTCCTGCTAATAAAAACAGATAAAAGCATTACTTACATAGATGGAGAATTGGAAGATGTAAAGGCGGAAAAATTCATTCCTATTTCAGCCGGGGTAAGCCATAACAATGTAGCTTCTGTTTTATCATCTTCTTTGTTCTATTGGGATTATATTGCATATACTGATTGTCGCAATTTGACAAAGTCATTTATAGACAACTTTAAAGTCCCTGAGAGCTTATTGCAGGATGTTGACTTAGCAAAGAAGGGTAAAGCTCTTTTTTCAGATTACGAGAAAAATAAATATAAAAAGAACACTTACTATCAATCAACTGGTCGTAATGTGATATATTATGAGTATTACCCGAAATTATCAAAGTCATTAATTGATATCATTGATGTAGCGATTGCTCCTCACTATGGCTTTACCTCTGAAGAGGTGGATTTTATTATCAATTTTGATATTAAGTTCAGAATGGGAGACAATCTGGAATAATCAATACTTGTTAAAGTGCATTATAAGGTAATTACCCTTTGCGGCAGCACTCGTTTTAAAGAGGACTATATCAGAGTGCAGAAGGAACTCACCCTTGCCGGTAATATTGTCATCTCAGTTGGACTATTTGGCCACCAAGGAGATGATGAGGTCTGGGAGGAAGGTGTGAAGGAAATGCTCGATGAAATTCATCTGGCCAAGATCGATATGGCCGATGAGATATTCGTCATTAACCCCGGAGGCTATATTGGAGCGAGCACCAAACGTGAGATCGCTTACGCGAGCGCCAAAGGAAAGAAGATAAGCTCGCTTGAGCCTATTCCGGACGAATTCACAAGGGACAAGGAAATCCTGCAGGTGGTGCTGGGTAAGGATATGAGGGAATACGTTAGGAAAGTTGCCTATGATGCAGGCTGCACTGAAGATTTCGTGATAGATACCGTTCTGAAGGACTATGATAGAATGCTCTCTGAGCAATAGATACTTGACAACCACAGACTAAAAGCAAGATATATGACTTGGAAAGAGGCAATTAGGAAGGTGCTCCTCGATGAGGGCGGCCCTCTGCATTACACAGATATAACCACACGCATTTTTGAAAGCGGCTATAGGGGTAAAGATGAATGTGGTGCAACTCCGGAACAGACCGTATGCGCCCAGCTCGCTATGAAGAAGGAGATCTTCCGGCAGCTTGGCAACGGAGTGTATGAGCTCATTGATCCTGCTGCAGACGTCCCGGCTCAGCCTGAGTCCAAGTCAGAAAAGAAGCAGGTAAAGGAAGAAGCTGAACAGATCGAGAGAAACAATATCATCAAGAACTTCGGAATGTTCTGGAGTCGTGCCGATGTGAACTGGAAGACGATGAACCTTTATGGTATCCAGAACGTTGGCCCCGCAATGGTGAACTTTAAGGAGCAGCGCGGCATTTATCTCCTCCACGATGCAAGGGAGGTCATCTATGTAGGTCAAGCTGTTAAGCAGCCTATTTCAAAGCGTCTGGCAGATCATTGCAGGGATCGCCTGAATGGTCGCTGGGATCGCTTCTCGTGGTTTGGATTCTATGGCGTAAATGAGGATGGCACCTTGATTCAGGATGATTTCCAGAACACCAACTTTACAATGGAGAATCTCGCCAATGCATTCGAGGCTATCCTGATTGAAGGTCTGGAGCCGCGACAGAACAGAAAAGCCGGTAACGACTTCGGCTTTGAGTTTATTCAGGCACAGGATCCTGAACTTGAAGAGGATAAGGCGGCCTTCGCCCTCATGAAAAAGCTCATGAAGAAGTAGCCGCGCCGCCACAAAATCCGCACCGCGATTTTTCGCCCGTAAGCACTTCGTAAACACGAGCCTTTCACCCGGCCAAACTCATTGATAATCAACGCTGGGTTCGAATCCCCAACGGTCCGGAAAAGGTGTATGCAGCGAAAATGGCCCTCCAGTATGCATACGGTCTGCATCGGGATGCTTACGATTTGCATAGAAAATTTGGCAGCGAAATGGCTGCAAAAGGTAGTCAAAACATAGACAAAAATACGCCTCTAACTCTTTGACTTTTTGAGAGTTAGGGGCGTAAATAAATGAAAATGAGGAACTTGCATCATTTAGCAAATTCCTCATTCAGCGGAGAGGGAGGGATTCGAACCCCCGGAGCCTTTCAGCTCAACAGTTTTCAAGACTGCCGTAATCGACCACTCTACCACCTCTCCTCGGTGTTTGGGACTGCAAATATATCCTTTTTCTTTCTAACCACAAAATTTTTGTGTAAAAAATTATAGTTTTTTCAACTGAGCTCTCACTGCGCATCAAGGCGTCAGGCTTAGTGACTCATTCCCATATCCGCAATTTTCTCCATTATACGCAATTGCAGGCGCGATTGCGCAAAGGCTGCAATACTTTTCGAGCTTTTGCCAAAATGGGTCTGATTGCATTTTTGTGTTCGTTCCTTTGCACTGTCAAACAAAAACAGACACGACGTTATGAACACAAAATCAATTTTCGCATCACTCCTTATTTCGCTTTCTTTTATGGCAAGCTGCCAGCAGTTCGACATCGCTGAGGCGCCTTTCCAGGAGGAGGAAAAGCAGATGTCCGCTGACTATAATATGTCAAGCAAGGGCAATGAGGATGTAGAATTTGCCTATGTTCGTGTCGGCGTGTACGAGGCAGTTGATAATCACAGCGTGACCATCACCAGAATGTGGATCGAGGGTCGCAACTCAAGCATAGAACTTCCGGTTCTTGGAAATAACATCGTAGCAGTCGAGGCTATTTCCGACAACGCTGATTCTCCGACCTTTGACACCGAGAACGGAGACTGGACCAAGGTTGCCCCTTCAGGTTCTTCTACCGACATTATGGTGCACTTCGATGCTCTCGTGACCTGCGAGAATGGCGGAAGCTACACCATCCCGGTAAACGACGCCAGAATCAAGATCAAGGCTTCCAAGACCAAGTGGGAGAGCAGCTGCTCTTACAGCTACACCCTCTGCCTCGACGCAACAGTCCTCGGTCTTACCGAAATCACCTTCGACCCGACCGTCAACGACTATGTGGATGTTAATGTGACAAGATAAAAACTAATATTCGCCAAAAGCTCCTGCAGCGGGCAGTGACCCTGCCTTCTAACCTTTAACCTTATTGCGTTGGACAACGCACATTTCTTTCCAATTCTACCTTCTATATATATTGTCTGCAGGAGCAGAGGCGCATAAATATCGTCCTGCTCCTTTGGCGTTTCCCGGACGCTATCTTTCTTCGCTGCAAAACAGCGCCGCAAGTCCTATTGCCGCTGCAAATTCAAACGTGGCAATAAGCAGTACCGCACCGACCGCACCTACTGTCAGAGCCATGCTTAAGTCGTAAAGGAAAGAGCAGGCGTGAAGCAGTATAAGTGCCATTCCCACAGGCAGGAACAGCTTCCATCCGCTGATTTTCCAAAGAAGGATTACCAGACTGCTGACCGCAAGCGGGATGAGCACGAAGAGATTTTCACCAAGCACCGCCAGGAGAATTATATCCAGCACTGCGAGCAGAATCAGACAGCCTTTCAGCTTTTCCTGCACCTTTCCGCGTCTGTACATATTCGCGATAACCAGGGCGAGCGCCACCGCAAGACCCAGCATCAGAGCGTTGTCAAACTGCATTCCGCTGACGGTCCCGAAAAGCGCAAACTTTGCTCCGCTGACCTGGCAGCCAATCCTCGCTGCCACTTCTCCCACAATCAGAGCCACCACTGCAAACAGCAGCCACAGACCGGCCCAGGACAACGCAGACAACATTTTCTTTCTCTCCATCAGCAGCATCCCTGCCATCAGCAGCAACACAACAATATTGACCACCAGATAGCCTTTCTTTGAAAAATTGAACAGCCCCAGCAGCGGCACGGTAAAGAACACCCTGTCCTCGCTGCCGCGCAGGCTGTCCCTGTCGGCGTACTCCGGGTTACGGACGAATTCTTCCGCGAGGGGGACTATCTGTGCTCCGTAATGCCTTATCGATGAAGCACTTATGTTTGCGAAGCAGTCTTTGTCGGTGTGATAGTGGTTCACGTCGGAGATGGTCGAGAAGTTGACTCCCGGCAACTCGTCCTTTACAATCGTGAAGTCGGTAAAATTCGGCATCATCCTGTAAACCACGTTGGTAAGCGAGTAGGTGTGCGGATAGCGGCTGAATCCCTCGTACAGTTCCATTATCCTATCGTTGCCCGGGGATGTCTCGAATAGCAGCACTGGTCCGTAAGTACCTCTGGCTTCGATATTTATGACTAATCCTACGTCTTCGAAAAGCTCGGGATTGAGCTCGTAGGCCTTTTTCATCCCCACCATTCCGACCTCTTCCGCATCGGTCAGCAACAGTCGCACGCCCTGACTCCATGACTCCCGGTTCCGCAGAAGAATTGTTACAGTCTCGAGGGCGCTTCCGACTCCGTAGCCGTCATCAGCGGCACCGTAAGAGCAGACGGTGTCCCTTACGGGCGCCCAGGGGTAGCGGGAGTCGTAGTGCGCGACTATCAGCAGTCGGGCGTTTCCGGCGTTAGCGATGTCGGCGGGAGCCCAGTCGCCCACAATGTTCACCGCGTCGAACTTGTAGCCCTTGCCTTCGCTGTCGGGATAGGAATAGAGGGCGGGTTCGGTTCCGAGTTCGCGCAGACGCGAAATCAGGTAATCCCGGACCTCATTTCTCTGTTCGGGGTGAATTATGGAGTGATGGTCGCTGGAAATGAATTTTATGTCCTTCTGTACCCTTTCGACGCTGAAACTGTCCTCGGTCTCCGGCCTTTCGGGAGGCATCGAAAACAATCCAAGCGAAACTGCAATGCTCATTGCGGCAAGGGAAGCGATAATCAAATACAGACCTGTCTTTTTCATAATCTTAGGGCCGGCTTTTTCGGTTTAGGCAGTCGACTCTGCAAAGATATCAAAAAAATACCTATATTAGCGGAGTTGCACAAATATCGTTAATATGGGAAAAGAAAGCTACAAATGGACATACTGTTCGCTCGGCAATGCAGTCAGGGTGAACGTTACCTCAGGTGAGGACATCGCCCACCTTGGAGAACTCGACCAGAAGATGTGGACCGTGCTCAGTTGTCCGACAAAGGGTCTGGAGTTTGACCATCGTACATTGGAACTGCTTGATACTGACAAGGATGGCAAAATCAGGGTGCCTGAGGTCGTTGCCGCTGCGCAGTGGCTCACATCGGTGATAAGGGACCGCGATTCGATACTCGCGGGGGCTGACACGCTGGCTCTTTCCAATATTGACGACAGCAATGCAGAGGGCGCCAGGCTGCTTTCGTCAGCCCGTCAGATACTTTCCAACCTCAAGTTGGACAAGCAGGATATTTCCGTAAATGAAGCTTTGGACAGCACCGCCATCTTTGCAGGATCTGCTTTTAACGGAGACGGTGTGATCACCGCCCTGAGTACTGATGACGAGTCTCTCAAGTCGCTGATAGCCACCATCGCAGACAAGATGGGAGCAACTGCGGACCGGAGCGGGGAAAAGGGCGTGACTGCCGAAGCTGTAGAGGCATTCTATACTCAGGCGGGGCAGTATTGCTCCTGGAGCGATGCCTCCGCGGCGGACGGCGTGCTGCCTTTCGGATCGGACACTGCATCTGCAAGGGCCGCTGTCGAGGCCGTCAGGGAAAAGATTGCGGATTATTTCATCAGGTGTCGCCTCATTGCCTTTGACGAAGCCGTTTCCGCTGTCGTGGACGTTTCAGTTGACCGCATAGGCGCAGCCGGAGCCGGTACTCTCAGCGCCGCCACCGCCGAACTCGCTGCAAGTCCAATAGCCCACCCGGGCAAGTCTGCCGTACTTCCTTACGATGCCATAAACCCTGCCTGGCAGGCAGCATTCGCCGCTCTTCGCGCTCAGGTGCTCGACAAGATGTATCCTGACGCAAAGGAAATTACTGAAGAACAGTGGCAGGCTGCCGTGGCCTCTTTTGCGGCATACGATGCCTGGGTGGCTTCCAAGCCGGCCGTTTCCGTAGAGGCTCTCGGAGCAGATGCGCTTAAGTCAATCCTGAAGGAGGACCGCAAGGCTGAACTGCTCGCTCTGGTGGAAAAGGACAAGGCCCTTGCCGCGGATGCCGCATCCATAGACGAGGTCGGCAAACTGCTCCTATATTACAGGGACTTTGCTCGGTTGCTCCGTAACTATGTGCTGTTCAGTGACTTTTATTCGCGTGACGGCAAGACTCCGGCAGTATTCGAAGCGGGACAGCTATATATCGACAGGCGCTGCTGCAAGCTCTGTATAAGGGTAGAGGATATGGGCAAGCACGCTGATATGGCGGCCCAGAGCGGAATGTTCCTTATATACTGCAGCTGCACATCCAAGACCAAGGCTGCCACGATGAACATTGTTGCCGTTATGACGGACGGGGACATCACGAGCCTGCGTCCCGGAAAGAACGGAATTTTCTACGACCTGCAGGGCAACGATTGGGATGCCGTGATTACCAAGGTTGTGGACAATCCTGTCAGCATCAGACAGGCATTCTGGAGCCCGTATCGCAAACTTGCGAACTTCATAACGGACAAAATCAACAAAAACGCCGCGCAGAAGGAGACGGACGCAACTTCCAAACTTCTTGCCGCAGCCGACAAGCCTGCGCCGGCAACAGCAGGGCAGCCGTTCGACATCGCCAAGTTTGCCGGAATCACAGCCGCCCTGGGTATGGCTATTGGCGCCATCGGAGTCGCTGTCAGCTCAATCTTCAAAGGAATCTTCGCCCTTGCCTGGTGGCAGCTTCTCCTTGTGATCGTTGTCATACTTCTTCTCATTTCTGGCCCGTCCTGCTTCATTGCCTGGACAAAACTTCGCAAACGCAATCTTGGACCTCTGCTCAATGCTAACGGCTGGGCTATCAATTCCGTCCTCCTTGTCAACATTCTTTTCGGAAGCACACTCACCAGCGTGGCCAAATATCCGAAACTGCATCTTTCCGACCCTTATGCCAAGCGTACTCCAACCTGGCGCAAGTGGCTTTACGGCATATTAATTGTTGCTTTGCTTGGCGGCATTGCGGCGCTTTTCATATCTTCACGACGTTGCAAAACTGAAGACAATTCCGGAACTCCTGCAAGTGAGATTACCACTGAGCCGGGAACCGGAATCGAAGGTGAAGCTGCCGAAATGCCTCAACAAGGTACTGAGCAGTGATTATTTTATGAGCGTACATAAACTTTTCTCTTCACAGGCCTCGACAGTAGGCCTGTTTTGCGATTGTTTCCCTCCGGTAATGGACGGGGTTGCGGTCTGTATGCAGAATTATGCCCACTGGCTGCAGCAGATGGTCGGTTCCGTGACGGTGGTCACGCCAAAGGTCAAGGGCGCGGACCGTTCGTCGCTTGACTATCGCGTCATCGATTTCTTCTCCGTCCCGGTTCCCGGTCGCCCGCCTTATGTGACGGGAATAGCTGAAATGGACCCCATATACCTGACCGAAATTCTCAAGACTCGTTTCAGGATAGTTCATGCCCATTGTCCGTTCGCCACCGGCCTGGCTGCCCAGCGCATTGCCAAGGTCCAGGGCATTCCGCTGGTTGCGACCTTCCACTCCAAATACAGGGACGACTTTTCCCGCTCGCTGCCAAAGGTGGCGGTCGATCTGGTCATAAAGGCTATAGTCGAATTCTACGAGAAAGCTGACCTCGTCTGGGTTCCGCAGGAGTCCGTCATCGACGTGATCCGCTCCTACGGCTACAAGGGCAATGTCGAGGTGATGGACAACGGCTCCGACCTGGTCGCCGACTACCCGGAGAAGTACTTCGTCGAGGCGAGGCAGTCGCTTGGAATAGGGCCGGAAGAATTTGTCCTTCTCTTTGTGGGTCAGCATATTTGGGAAAAGAACCCGCGGCTGGTGATTGACGCGCTGGCGCTGATTCCGGACCAGAAGTTCAGAATGTATTTTGTGGGCGAGGGCTATGCAGCGAAGGAAATGCAGCAGCTCGTCAGCGAGAAGGGACTGGACGGGAAGGTGAGCTTCGTGGGCAGCATCAAGGATAGGGAGCAGATAAAGACTTATTATGCGGCCTCCGATCTTTTCCTGTTTCCGTCGTTGTATGACAATGCTCCTCTGGTGGTCAGGGAAGCGGCTGCGCTGCATACCCCGGCGGTGATGGCGAAGGGTTCGACGGCTGCCACGATATTGAAGGACGGCGAAAACGGCTTCCTGGTGGACAATGACCCGGAAAAGCTTGCCGGACTCGTAAAAGAATTGATTCACAACCCGGAAAGGGTGCACAGGGTAGGCGTGCAGGCTTCGAAGAGCATAGTGCGCTCCTGGGAGGATTGCGTGGGAGAGGCGCTCGACCGCTACAACGTGCTGCTCGCAAGCCGTGGCCTGCCTAAGATAGAAAGGCTGCCATAGATCGGTTTTTTCGTTGATGTATAGGCGATTATTTTGCTTTGAATCTTGCAGGGATAAAAAATAATGTATAAATTTGCACGCTTTTCCCATAGGGGCTGAAGCATTGACATTTTTTATAAACCAATTAAAATTTTTTGCACGATGGCTGAATATCTTATGCCGGAGAAAAAGCAAGAGATTTTCGCGAAGTACGGGAAGTCTAATAAGGACACCGGCTCTCCTGAGAGTCAAGTTGCGTTATTTTCCTACCGTATCGCTCACCTTACCGAGCACGTGAAGAAGAACAAGAAGGACGTGGTTACCCGCCGTTCACTTCTCCGTCTCGTCGGTAAGAGACGTCAGGTTCTGGATTATCTCCAGAAAATTGATATTGAGAGATACAGAAAGATCGTCAAGGAGCTCGGTCTCCGTCGATAATCGGAATAGGGAATCCCGGGGATGGTACCCAGACGGTGCCATCCCTTTTTTGATGAAAGCAGTTTAAGGAAAACAATAATGAACATTATCAACAAGAAAATCGAGCTCGCGGATGGCCGCGTGATCGAAATCGAAACCGGAAAACTGGCCAAGCAGGCCGACGGTTCAGCTGTCGTGAAGATGGGTGGCACTATGCTTCTCGCCACCGTATGTGCAGCAAAGGAAGTAAAGGAGGGCACTGATTTTATGCCCCTTACAGTAGATTACAAGGAAAAATACTACTCAGCGGGCCGCTTCCCGGGCGGCTTTATGAAGAGAGAGGGTAAGTCTTCTGATTATGAGATACTTATCTCTCGTCTTATCGATCGTCCAATCCGTCCTCTCTGGCCGGATGACTTCCACCTCGAGGTATTTGTAAACGTAACCCTCATCTCCGCCGAGAAGGATATCCAGCCGGATGCGCTCGCCGGACTTGCAGCATCCTGTGCCCTCGCTACCAGCGACCTGCCTTTCGGAGGCCCTATTTCCGAGGTTCGCGTATGCCGCATCGGGGGCGAATTCGTCATCAACCCGACATTCTCCGAGATGAAGGAAGCCGATCTCGAACTTATGGTTGCCGCTACCGAGGAGAACATTATGATGGTTGAGGGCGAGATGAAGGAAGTGAGCGAGAGCGTGATGCTCGAGGCCATCAAGTTTGCCCACGAGGAAATCAAGCGTCACTGCCGCGTTCAGAAGGAGCTTATGCACGAGCTCGGAACCGACGTAAACAAGCGCGACTATCCGCACGATGTCGAGGACGAGGAACTCAAAAAGGCAGTCGAGTCTTTCTGCTACGACAAGTGCTATGCCCTTGCCAAGTCATTCAAGTCAAAGCACGAACGCGAAGACGGCTTTACAGATATCAAGGAAGAATTTCTCGCTACCATTCCTGAGGAGCAGCTTGAGGAAAAGACTCCTCTTGTAGAGCGCTACTATCACAGCGTCGAGAAGGAGGCTATGCGCAATATGATCCTCGATGAGGGTGTGCGCCTTGACGGTCGTGTATGCGACCAAGTGCGTCCTATCTGGTGCGAGGTTGACTATCTGCCTTGCGCTCACGGTTCAGCGATCTTTACCCGTGGTGAAACTCAGTCACTTGCAACCGTTACCCTCGGAACCAAGATGGATATGAAGGAGACTGACGAGGTGCTCATCCAGGAGGATCAGCAGGTCGTGCTCCATTACAACTTCCCTCCATTCGCAACCGGCGATGCAAAGAGCCAGCGCGGCGTGGGCCGTCGCGAGATAGGTCACGGAAACCTCGCTCTCAGGGCTCTCAAGCCAGTCATTCCTGTAGCTCCGGAGAATCCTTACGCAGTGCGTATTGTCAGCGATATTCTTGAGTCAAACGGCTCATCATCAATGGCTTCCGTTTGCGGTGGATGTCTCGCTCTAATGGATGCCGGCGTGAAGATCAAGAAACCTGTTGCGGGTGTGGCCATGGGTCTTATCACTGACGCAGAGCGTCCAAATGACAGATATGCAATCCTTACCGATATTCTTGGAGATGAGGACCATCTCGGAGATATGGACTTCAAGGTAACCGGTACCGCAGACGGTATCACCGCAACCCAGATGGACATCAAGGTTGACGGTCTCAGCTATGACGTTCTTGCCAAGGCACTCGAGCAGGCACGTCAGGGTCGTCTCCACATTATGGGAGAGATGATGAAGACCATCAGTGAGCCTCGCGAAGACTACAAGCCTTTCGTTCCGCGCATCGAGCAGATCCGCATTGCATCCGAGTTTATCGGAGCCGTTATCGGCAAGGGTGGCGAGACCATTCAGAAGATACAGAAGGAGACAGGTACTGTTATTACCATCACCGAGGAACCGCTTCCTGGCGGTGGCACAGAGGGTGTTGTTGACGTTGCGTCCGACAATAAGGAAGCCATGCAGAAGGCTCTCGACTGGATCAAGGGCATATGCGCAGTACCTGAGGTAGGCGCCGTATATCACGGAAAGGTAGTCAGCATCCTGGAATTTGGCGCATTCGTCGAGATTCTTCCTGGCAAGGAGGGACTTCTCCACGTCAGCGAGATTGCCTGGACCAAGACCGAAAAGGTTGAGGACGTTCTTTCAGTAGGACAGGAGGTTGATGTCAAACTCCTCGAGGTCGATGCCAAGACCGGTAAACTCCGTCTTTCGATGAGAGCTCTTACCGAGAAGCCTGAAGGCTACCGCGAGCCTGAGCGCCGTCCTCGTCCTGAGCGTTCAGACCGCCGTGATGACCGCCGTTCAGACCGTGGCGACCGTCGTTCCGACAGGGGAGACCGCCGTTCAGACCGCGGCGATGACCGCGGAGAGCGTTCTGACCGAAACGAAAGGGGCGAACGCCGTTTCGACCGTGGTGCTGACCGCAACGACCGCCGTTCCGGCCGCAACTTCGGCCCGCGCAACGAGGCCCCGGCCCCTGCAGCGGATGACTTCAAAGAGCCTGTTGAAGAAATCTTCTAGGTTTTTTCAATTCCCCAGGCAATCGCCTGAATAAAAAATAATTACCCGATTCCGCATCGTCCGGAATCGGGTTTTGTCTGTTAATTATCAATTCCGACATTTTGGAGTGCTGCCATCCAGTCTCCAAAACGCCCGTCAATACCCCTACAGGTCAACTTTCGGCAGTTGTGCCAGAGATTTGGCAAGGTCCTCGTCTGTAGGGATGACGTCCGTCATCGTTCCGTCGTTGTATTGGGCGTAGGCCTTGAGGTCGAAATAGCCCGTGCCGGTAAGGCCAAATACTATGGTCTTTTCTTCTCCGGTTTCCTTGCATTTCAGAGCTTCATCTATTGCTACTCTGATGGCGTGGCTGCTTTCCGGTGCAGGAAGAGTGCCTTCCACACGTGCGAAAAGGGTGGCTGCTTCAAAAACGGAGGTCTGTTCGACCGCTCTTGCCTCGAAGTATCCGTCGTGATAGAGCTGCGACATGATGGTGCTCATTCCGTGGAATCTCAGTCCTCCCGCGTGATTGGCCGAAGGAATGAATTGGCTGCCAAGGGTGTACATCTTTGCCAGAGGGCATATCATTCCGGTGTCGCAGAAGTCGTATGCAAACTTGCCCCTTGTGAAACTTGGGCAGGATGCCGGTTCTACAGCAATCACCTTGTAGTCAGCTTCGCCCCTGAGAAT
>JAQXOE010000054.1 GCA_029098505.1 Bacteroidales bacterium | reverse complement strand
TCCACATCATAGTAGAAACCGTTTTCAACGGCAGGACCTATACCGAACTTCACACCCGGATAGAGAGACTCGAGAGCCTCTGCCATAAGGTGCGATGATGAATGCCAGAAGACCTTCTTAGCCTCATCATCCTCCCATTTCAAGAGTCTGATTCTGGAGTCCTCATTGATAGGACGCAAAAGGTCGTATGTCTTGCCCTCGCCGGCGCTTTCGTCGCCAGCTGATTTTACCGATACAGCCAGAACCTCGGATGCAAGTCTCGGGCTGATGCTCATAGCGATGTCGTAGCCTGTGACTCCCTCATTGTAAGTCCTTACGCTACCATCAGGAAAAGTGATGTTGATCATATATCAATCAAATAAATGCTTAATATCAGTCAAGTTTACAAAGGTACTATTTTTTTTCTATCTTTGCATAAACAAAAACCTCAAGATGGAAATTTCAATTACACGCAGGATTATTTGGGACCGCGCATCCAAGGCCGGACTAGCTTTTGGCGCCATCTCCATTGCTTATATGCTGATCAACTCAATAATGCCCACCACTGAATCGGTCGATATCGGCGTGCTAATCAGTCTGATCGGCGTTATTCTCTGGGCTGCCAAGTTCTTCGGCTGCATCTGGCTGATGAAGTTTTTTATGAAGAAACTGGCTCTGGACCATCCAGATGCGTCCAATGCTGACACCTTCCGTTTTGGAGTGGCCACCGCGCTTCTGTCCGCTTTGATAATTGCAGCCTTCTATCTGCTATATACCACGGTCATCAATCCCGACTTTTATGTCGAAGCCCTCGACTCCGTAAAGGAAGCCTACGCAGGTATTATGCCGGCAGAATCGATAGAGCAACTGGACAATATCAATTTTGCTTCAATCGGCTTCTTCTCCCAGTTGATATACTGCTTCCTCTATGGAACAGTACTCTCAGCCATACTCTCGAGGAGCATTCCATCCAGAGACCCTTTCGCCAACAATACAAATGAAGATTGACCAAGGTCAATAACTATTGAACCAACAGGCAAGCGACTATGAGCTATCCTCTCGACATTTCAATCATCGTTCCTTCTTTCAATGAGAACGAATCTCTCCCTGAACTGACGGCCTGGATTGCCCAAGTAATGGAAAAGGAGAAGGCGAGTTATGAGATAATTATTGTGGACGACGGCAGCACTGACGGTAGTTGGGAGACTGTCAAGACGCTTTCCGAGGCAAATCGCAATATAAAAGGAATACGCTTCAGAAGGAACTATGGAAAGTCGGCAGCCCTCTTCTGCGGTTTCGAGAGAGCCAAGGGAGAAGTTGTCTTCACAATGGATGCGGACCTGCAGGATTCACCGGACGAATTGCCTGAAATGCGCAGAATGATACTGGAGGACGGATATGACGTCGTTTCAGGATGGAAGCAGCATCGTCAAGACAATAAAATCACGAAGAACTTTCCATCCAAGCTTTACAATGCCACAGCAAGACTGATTACCGGCATAAAGCTCCACGATATGAACTGCGGACTGAAGGCCTACAGAAACGAAGTGGTAAAAAACATTGAGGTATATGGCGAAATGCACAGATACATCCCGTATCTCGCCAAGAACGCAGGCTTTGACAAAATAGGCGAAAAACCCGTTCACCACCAGAAAAGGAAATACGGGAAGAGCAAATTCGGAATCGAGCGCTTCATCAATGGCTTTCTCGACCTTTTGTCACTGTGGTTTCTTAGCACCTTCGGCAAAAAACCAATGCACTTCTTCGGCTTCTCCGGACTGCTGATGTTCTTGATCGGATTTCTTATGACAATATGGATAATCGCAGCCAAGCTCATACATCAGGCCCAGCACGTGAAGTTCAGGCCCGTGACTGAGCAGCCACTCTTCTACCTGTCTTTGGTTGCCGTAATCTTAGGCGTCCTTCTCTTCCTGGCCGGTTTTATCTGCGAAATGATATCCCGTACATCGAGCGATCGCAACAAATACAACATCAAATCAGAAATCAACTGAGTCCTTGGCCCTGGGGCGGTTCTTTCAGCCCACGCTCACTCGCACTCCGCAATCGGGTTCACCTTGGCGATATGGCCGTGAAGCTATCTCTAGCCTTAAGCCGCGGGTTAATCAGCGCTCGCGCTTGCTTCTCTATTGTGCTTGCTTCCTCATCACACTTGCTTCCTCATCACGCTTGCTTCTCTCTCGAACCGTGGGGCCTAACCCATTGAATATCAATGCTTTAAGCATTTATCTATGGTTATTTTTGCCTATAGACAAGTGCTTATCTTGTTGTGTATCAAGAAGTTAGCCCCCACGAAGAAAAAGGAGAAGGGTGAACGGCGAAGAGCCTCCAGGCAGGAAGGATGGAATAAAAAGAGATGTAAGCGACGGAAGGACCATACGCACAGACACAGACACACAAAAAAAAGCTCCGGGTCAACACTGACTCGGAGCCTTCGAAGAACCGCGGCGGCCTACTCTCCCACCTGGTGGGGCAGTACCATCGGCGATGGCGGGCTTAACTTCTCTGTTCGGAATGGGAAGAGGTGGTTCCCCGCCGCTATAGCCACGGCAATATGTTACTTGAGAGAGACGACTCGAT
>JAQXOE010000053.1 GCA_029098505.1 Bacteroidales bacterium | reverse complement strand
TGCTCTCTTTCTTCCATAGAGTTCCTTTCTTCAAACTTGTTTCACAATAAGGTTCGGTCCTTCCCTGCCGTGCCGATATTAAGCAGGTACTATGACCTCGGCTGACTTCTCGCAGTTCGTTGTTACTGCTCGGCTTCTTTCTTTGAAGCCTCGCCTGCGAGACCTCCCCAGTTATGGACGCACTCTTTCCGGTTTATACCCGCTTGGTTTACTGTCGGCAGTTCGGATAGTTATCGGGCTTTTGCTTCTTGTGCAGCATTGCCCCTGCCTTTCAGCCTTATACCAAGTTCTTGTACATCGGGCCAACCTTTTGCCGCCGACTTCCTTCAGATTCCGTCTCACGGCGGACACCCTTGTCTTTGGCTGTAACCTTCCCACTATCAGGGCGGTTTGGGGACTTGCACCCGTTAGAGCACGTTCGTGCTGGGCGAACACAAAGAAGGATGACTTTTTCGGTCATCCTTCTTTGTTTTGTCGGGGTACAGTGACTCGAACACTGGACCCTCTGGTCCCAAACCAGATGCGCTAGCCAACTGCGCCACACCCCGAATATGTTTCCCCTCGTTTCCGAATGGGATTGCAAATATAGCTTAGATTTTTTATTCTGCAAAACTTTTTTGAAGAAATCGACAATATTAGTCCTATTTCAAGTAAAAATCTCCAGTAAGAGCCAAATAGTCTGCCGTATAGCCATTCCTGTTTTCCGGGTATAAGGCAAGGTCCTGAATGGTCAAAAGCTTCTCTTCCGGCTTTTCAGGCCTTTGTCGCGAGAACTGCATTATGATACGCATCACAGCCTTTTTCGGAGTGGTCCTAATTCTCAGAATACTGTTCAAATAAAGGCCGCAGGATGCCGCATAACGCAAGGAGCGCTTTTCCTGGTCCGACGGAAGTATCACAGCGAGACGGCCTTCCTGCTTAAGATATTCACAGGAGAAATCAACCAGGGAAGCGAAAGACAATGCAGGCCCGCCAGTGTGCCGTGCGACCGACCTGCGCTCCAACAGAGAAAGCAGCGAATCGTCGAAGAAAGGCGGATTGGACACTATCAGGTCGAGCTCGTGCTCAGGGAAATATTGCCGTAAAGGGCAATGTCGTGCCTCGAGCATCTTCGCCCAAGGGGAGGCATTGAAATTGAAAGCCGCTTCAAGCGCCGAAGGTCCGTCAATATCGATGCCGCAGATATGTCTTTCGGGGGTCAATGCGGATTCGGGAATATCCGAGTAGCGCTGCGCGAGCATCAGCGCAATGGTGCCTGTGCCGGTGCCGACATCGAGTATGTACCTGTCATTGGGGGCAATGTCCGTCGCCGCTCCGAGCAGGACTCCATCGGTATTGACCTTCATCGAAGAGGCCTCATTGAGCACATCGAAGCGCTTGAAATGGAATACGCTCATCTTGAGAGATAATCGTCAACGAATTGTCCGTCACGCATATAGAGGCAGCGGTCGCACATTCTCGCGAGTTCCGGGTCGTGCGTGACAATGATGATGGTCTGGCCTGTGCGTTCCCGCAGGTCGAAGAAGAGCCTGTGAATCTCGTCCTTCGTGCGCGTATCGAGATTGCCCGAAGGCTCATCAGCAAAGAGCACCGCCGGTTTGTTTATCAGGGCTCTGGCAATGGCGACTCTCTGCTGTTCGCCACCTGAGAGTTCCGACGGTTTGTGCAAGATTCTGTCCTTAAGACCCATCATCGAGAGCAGTTCGAGAGCTTCAGCCTTGGCCTGCGAGTGGGATTTGCCAGCAATAAAAGCGGGAATCATCACATTTTCGAGGGAGTTGAATTCGGGGAGTAGATGGTGGAACTGGAAGACGAAACCGAGCTCGCGGTTACGAAAGGCGGAAAGGGTGCGGGAATCCATTGCCAGAACATCATTTCCGTCAATGATCAGAGAGCCTGAATCAGGGGTGGAAAGGGTGCCGAGTATCTGCAGGAGAGTGGACTTGCCTGCGCCCGATGCTCCCATAATCGAAAGAACCTCGCCTTCCCGGGCTTCAAAATCGACGCCCTTCAAAACCTTCAGCGAGCCGAAGGACTTGACTATGTCCACAGCCTTGACTATCATACGCTAATCGAGTTTGAGCACCGCCATAAATGCGCTCTGCGGCACCTGTACGGTTCCTATCTGGCGCATTCTCTTCTTGCCTTCCTTCTGCTTTTCGAGCAGCTTGCGCTTACGCGTGATATCACCTCCGTAACACTTGGCGGTAACATCCTTGCGAACCTGCTTGACAGTCTCACGGGCAATGATTTTGGCGCCTATCGCCGCCTGAATCGGGATATCGAACTGCTGGCGAGGGATTAGATCCTTCAGCTTGACGCACATCTTGCGGCCGAAATCATAGGCATTGTCCTCGTGGATGAGGGTCGAAAGGGCATCGGCAGGCTCTCCGTTGAGGAGTATGTCGAGTCGCACGAGCTTGGCTGGACGATAACCGGTGATATGATAATCGAAGGATGCATAACCCTTCGAGATGGTTTTCAGATTGTCATAGAAACCGAACACGATTTCTGAGAGAGGCATATCGTAGTTGAGCTCCACTCTGTCGGCGGTGATGAAATGCTGGCTTACAAGTGTGCCCCTACGGTCGAGGCAGAGCTTCATTATTGCCCCGAAAAACTCAGATTTGGAGATAATCTGGGCACGGATGTAAGGTTCTTCGATGTGGTCGATGAGGGTCGGGGCCGGCATTCCAGACGGGTTATGGACATCCATCACCTCTCCCTGGGTGGTATAGACCTTATAGGACACATTCGGTACTGTCGTTATGACATCCATATTGAACTCCCTGAAGAGGCGCTCCTGGACTATTTCCAGATGGAGCAGGCCGAGGAAGCCGCAGCGGAAGCCCGAACCAAGGGCCAGCGACGACTCGGGTTCGTACACGAAGGAAGCGTCATTGAGCTGGAACTTCTCAAGTACCGTGCGCAATTCTTCGAACTTGGATGCATCCACGGGATACATACCGGCGAAGACCATAGGCTTCACCTCCTCGAAACCCGCAATAGCTTCGCTGCAAGGGCGGTCCCTATGTGTTATAGTGTCACCGACCTTGACTTCCGTGGCACTCTTTATTCCTGAAATGATATAGCCCACATCGCCGCAGGATACTTCCTGGGTCGGCAGGAGTTTCATCTTGAGTATGCCTATTTCCTCCGCGTCATACTCCTGACCGGTATTGAAGAACTTTACGTGGTCACCCTTGTGAATGGAACCGTTCTTAATCTTGAAGTAAGCTATGACTCCCCTGAAGGAGTTGAATACAGAGTCGAAGATCAAGGCTTGAAGCGGGCCGTCAGGGTCTCCTTCCGGTGCCGGGATTCTTTCGATAATGGCATCAAGTATCGGAGCAACTCCCTCGCCCGTGCGGGCAGATACCTTGAATACATCTTCGGGATCACAGCCGAGCATATCGCAAACCTGATCAGTAACTACCTCAACCTGAGCGGATTCCATATCGATTTTATTCAGGATAGGAATAATTTCGAGATTGTGGTCAATGGCCTGGTAGAGATTGGAGATGGTCTGGGCCTGTATGCCCTGAGTCGCATCCACTACGAGAAGGGCGCCTTCGCAGGATGCAATGGAACGGGATACCTCGTACGAGAAATCCACGTGTCCCGGAGTATCGATGAGATTCAGCTTGTAAGACTCACCCTTATAGATGTAGTCCATCTGTATGGCGTGGCTCTTGATAGTAATACCCTTCTCCTTTTCCAGATCCATATCATCGAGGACCTGATTCTCCATATCACGCTCGTTGAGGGTTCTGGTAAGCTCCAGGAGCCTGTCGGCCAAGGTACTTTTTCCGTGGTCAATATGCGCGATTATGCAGAAATTTCTTATATGCTTCATATCTTGAATTCCGTTATGAAGTACAAATATAAGTTTTTTTGATTAGCTTTGCCAACTGACCTTACAATATGACTGAGAAAGAAATACTTGCACTGTACCGTAGCGGAGAAACGCAAAAGGCCTTCAATATTATAGTTGAAGCCTATAGCGAGCGCTTGTACTGGCATATCCGTTCACTGGTTTGCTCCCACGAGGATGCAGATGACCTGGTGCAGGATGTCTTTGTCAAGATTTGGGCAGGTCTGCCTTCATTCAGGGCTGAGGCACAGCTGAGCACCTGGCTGTACCGCATTGCCACAAACGAGGCTTTGAACTTCCTTAATAAACAGAAAGTCCGTGCTGCGCTGTCCTTCGAGAGACTTTCGGACAATTTGGAGCGCAAAATTGAGGACGATCCCTATTTCGACGGGCGGGAAGCCGAACGGCTTTTGCAGAAAGCCGTTCAGAGATTGCCCCAAAAACAGAAAGCGGTCTTCTGTATGAGATATTGGCAGGAGATGAGCTACGAGGAGATTTCCGAGATACTCGGGTCCTCGGTCGGAGCACTTAAGGCATCCTACCATTTCGCGGTCGAAAAAATTAAGGAAGAATTGAAAGAAAAATTTACAGATCTCTTTTAAACCTTTCATTATCAATCTTGTCTAATTGTGTGTTATGAGCGAAAGAATGAAAGCATACAAAGTCCCTGAAGGGTATTTCGACAGCCTGAAAACGAGGTTGGAAGAGATTCCTGTGCAGGAACGGAACACTGTAAGGGAGGTTCCGCTTTGGCAGAAGCTTCAGCCTTATATGGCTTTGGCGGCTTGCTTTGCCTTGGCTCTCATAGCGGGGTCACTGTTTCTCGGACGTACCGAAAGCCATTCGGACGAGGATTTTCAGGATTACTATTATTCACACATCAATTCTGTTGAAAATCCTTACGGTTATTATGACGCCGAGTACTTCGAGAACTCCGACACTTACGTTACCAGCGAGGACGATATCATAGAGTATCTGATCGCTTCCGGTGCCAAGGCTGATTATTTAGCTTATTTGATGAACCAGTAATCACAAAAGAAATGAAAAGAACACTTCGCTTTTTCCTCGTAACAGCAGTTTCAGTGCTTTTCTGCCTGCCACTCGCAGCTCAGCAGAAAAAGAATGACAGAAACGCTTGGCAAGACAAGATGCAGGCAGAAAAAATAGCTTTCCTCACTGCGGAGATGGATCTCACGCCTCAGGAAGCCCAAGCTTTCTGGCCTGTTTACAATCAGTCGGAAAAAGAGCGCTTCAAGGCTACAGAAGCAGTTTTCAAAGCCTTTGGAGAACTTGACAAGGCACTTCGGGACGGCAAGACTGAAAAGGAGATTTCCAATCTCCTCCAGGCATACTCCAGGGCATCCAAACAGGCTGCGGAGATGGACTCGAACTACATTGAGAAATACTTGAATATACTTTCAAGTGAGAAGGTTGCGAGGCTTGTAACAGGCGAAGAAAAATTCCGCCAGTTCCAGATTCACAAGCTCAGACCAGGATCGAACAATGATATGAGAGCTCCAAAGCAATAGGGAAATACGGTTAATTGTGATATGGTTAGAACTCGGAGGGTGGCCTTTATGGTCATCCTCCTTCTTTTATCCCTGCTCAGTCAGGCTGGAGCTTACTTGAATGGAACCAGAGGCACAGTACCAGGAATCACATCATCCTCCTTGGGGGTAAGGTAGATGATGCGCTGGTTGGGGCTGCCCCTGAATAAAAGGGTGGTATCCCTCTGCTCAAGAATGAAAGGGCCGTCAACAAGCACATCAAGATAAGGAAGAAGCTGCGCAAGTCTCTCATCTGCACGGATTTCCTCAATCGTGAAACCAGTCCAGCACCATATGGTCTTGCTGGTCTCGGACTTGATTCTACGGGCAAGCTCGGTGAAAGCCTCAACCTGATAGAAGGGATCTCCGCCGGAAAAGCTTACATTCGAAATTTCATCAGCTTTGATAATCTCCATAAGTTCATCCACGCTGATGTCGTAGCCGTTGGCGCGATTCCAGCTCTGGGGATTATGACAGCCGGGGCAATGATGCTCGCAGCCGGCGCAATATATCGCAGTACGCAGACCAGGGCCGTCAGCCATGGTCTGCTCCACGATATCCATTATTCTGATTATTTGATTTGATGAGGACATTGCCACTACTCGTGAACCACTCTGTCCTTGAGCTCGGCAAGCTTGCCGCTGTTCCAGCGGTTGGTGGTGCCGACGAGATAGCCGGTGATGCGCTGGAGGGTGTCAATATTGTGTCCGTGGCAATGAGGACACTCCTCGAGACCTTCGGTTGCATCTTCATAGCCACAATCGAGGCAGCGGTTTCTGTTGTGATTGACACTGCCGTATCCGATGTCGTACTTGTCCATCAGGTCGACGATGTTCATAATTGCCTCAGGATTGTGTGTAGCGTCTCCGTCAATCTCGACGTAGAAGATATGGCCGGCGCCCTCGTACTTGTGGTATGGTCCCTCAACCTCAGCCTTGTGCTGCGGAGTGCAATGGTAGTACACAGGAACGTGGCTTGAGTTGGTGTAATAGTCCTTGTCGGTGATGCCCTTGATTATGCCGAACTTCTTTCTGTCCATCTTGGTGAAACGTCCTGAAAGGCCCTCGGCAGGGGTTGCGAAGCAAGAGAAATTGTGCTGGAAAGTCTCGGAGAAGGCATTGCACTTGTCGCTCATATACTTGACGATGCGGAGTCCGAGCTGCTGAGCCTCCTCGCTTTCGCCGTGATGCTTGCCCATAAGGGCAATCAAGGTCTCTGCAAGACCGATGAAGCCGATGGCGAGGGTACCCTGGTTGATGACGCTCTCGATGGTGTCGTTAGGCTGAAGCTTGTCAGAGCCCGTCCAGAGCCCGTTCATAAGCAGAGGGAACTGCTTCTTGAGAGCGGTCTTCTGGAACTCGAATCTCTCGTTCAGCTGCTTTGCGGCAATATTCATCACTCCCTCGAGTTTCTCAAAGAACTTGGCAATCCTGTCGTCCTGGTTCTCGATGCCCATACACTCGATGGCAAGGCGCACGATATTGATGGTGGTGAAGCTGAGATTGCCTCGGCCCACAGAGGTCTTGGGGCCGAACTTATTGCCATAGACCCTGGTGCGGCAGCCCATCGTGGCTACTTCGTGCATATATCGCTTCGGGTCGTTCGCATCCCAAGCCTCGTCCTGGTTGTAAGAGGCGTCGAGGTTGAGGAAGTTCGGGAAAAATCTCCTGGCGCTCACCTTGCAGGCGAACTTGTAGAGGTCATAGTTAGGATCCGATGGCAGGTAGCTGACTCCCCTCTTCTTCTTCCAGATCTGGATAGGGAAGATGGCTGTAGAGCCATTGCCAACGCCCTCATATGTGGTGTTCAGAATCTCGCGGATGATGCAACGGCCCTCGGCAGAGATGTCAGTACCGTAGTTGATGGAGCTGAATACCACCTGATTGCCACCGCGGGAGTGGATGGTGTTCATATTGTGGACGAAGGCCTCCATTGCCTGATGGACACGGCTGACGGTTTGGTTGATGGCGTGCTGTACTGCGCGCTCCTCATCCTTCAGTCCGGTGAGGTCACGCTTCAGATAATCGTCAATCTTCACATTGAGCAGATGGGTGTAATCCTTGCCCGTGAATGAGGCGATTCTCTTGAGCTCCTCCTGGAAGGTATATCTTACGAAAGGCGCAAGATAGAAGTCGAAGGCCGGGATGGCCTGACCTCCGTGCATCTCGTTCTGAACCGTCTCCATCGAGATGCAGGCAAGCACTGATGCCGTCTCGATTCTCTTGGCAGGGCGCGACTCTCCATGACCGGCCTTGAAACCGTTCTCAAGGATAAGATCCAGAGGGTGCTGGATACAGGTAAGGCTCTTGGTAGGATAGTAATCCTTGTCGTGGATGTGGATATAGCCGTTCTGAACAGCCTCCCTCACATCATCCGAGAGCAGGCAGGCATCCACATAGCTCTTGGTGGACTCCGAAGCGAACTTCATCATCATACCGGCAGGAGTGTCGGCATTCATATTGGCATTCTCACGTGTGATGTCGTTAGCCTGGGCGTCAATTATTTCCTGGAAGATTTCGTTGCTCTTGGCATTGCGGGCAAGGCTTCTCTTGTTCCTGTAAGCAATGTACTTTTTGGCTACTTCCTTCCTTGGACTCTCCATAAGTTCCATCTCCACACAATCCTGGATCTCCTCCACGGACATCACTTCCCTATGATTCTTGGAAATGGAATCAGCAATCTTCGCTGCGAGGATGATATCCTCCCCTTCATCAGTCACCGCCATGGCCTTGAGAATAGCGGCTACAATCTTCTGGTTGTTGAACTCGACAATACGCCCGTCGCGTTTCTTTACTTGTTTTATCATATTCGGGAATGCCTTATATAAAGGTTAATAGTTGGTATCTTTCTGATATGCTCCGAAGAGCCGCGGATACAAAGATATAATAAACTCTTCCCATATCGTACAGGAAATTCATAAAGTTATTAACATTAACGTAATAAACCTGTTAACTTGCTGGTTAACAGGTTTTTATAGAAGTATTTAATTTAGATTACTTCAAAATAAGCTATTCTGTGACCCAGACGAGCAAGTGACGGTCGAAAGTCATATATTCGAGCTTGTATTCTTCCTCGTATCCGTCCTTATGAATGAAGGTGGCCTCGAGTTCGCCTTCCTCGTTGTTGCGGAACTTTTCAATCTCTATCTGCTCTGCGAAGTCAACGTTGTACTTGGAAATCTTCTTGAAGATAGCCTCTTTTGCGCACCAGTATATGGCCAGCTGGAAATTCTTCTCCATCTTGTCGTCGTCGAGGTCGTCAATTTCGTCCTCAGACAAGGCCCTCTTCTCCACTGCGGAGAAATCGCGGTCGAGGGATTCGATATCGATTCCGACCTCATCATTCTGGTCAAGTATGACAGCAACATACTTGTCGGTATGCGAGATGCTGATATTGATGGAATCGTTCTCAATGTAAGGCTTGCCGTTGTCGTGATGCGCGAGATATACTTTTTCTCCAAAGAGTTCGTTCAAGAGTGCACGGACTGCCAGCCTCTGCTTGCGCAGCGACTCGCTTTTTATGAAGGAAATCTCCTCCATCTCATCCGAAGGGGTGGAGCTGAGCTCAATCAGCTGTTCTTCGGTTTCCGTTATTTTCCATACCGCAAGTTTCGCGGTATCTCCGAGCTCTTTTTCAAGATAAAGTGCCATGCAGCATTCAATTTAGTTCCACAATAACTCCCTTTCACATCCGGAAACGACAAAGCGCGCCAGAAGACCTTGGGTCAACTGACGTTCGACTATACTTTCAACGCATATCCGACAACGGATCCTCAGAAGCGGGGTCCGCCATAAAGTCGTTTTCAGTTATGATAGAACTGGGAGGTTCCATAAATAGCATTTGGTTCAACGATGCAAATATACGAACTTTTTTTTATTTGCAAGTCATTTGCTTACGGGTGATAATAATGTTTATTTTTTGAGTATATTTGTAGTCTTGAAAGGTTATAATACCAAAACAATAAAATATTTCATTGTTATGAACTTTTTGACTGAAGAAAAATTGCTTATCGTAGGAGCCGGCGGTGCTATCGGTTCCAACATGGTACAGACAGCCTTGACTCTCGGACTTACTCCGAACATCTGCCTCTATGACATCTATGAGCCAGGTGTACACGGCGTATACGAGGAGATGTGTCACTGCGCGTTCCCGGGCGCAAATCTCTCATATACCGTAGATCCTGAGGTAGCATTCACCGGTGCGAAGTACATCATCTCTTCAGGCGGTGCTCCAAGAAAGGAGGGCATGACCCGCGAAGACCTGCTCAAGGGCAATTGCGAAATCGCAGCCGGCTTCGGTGATTATATCAAGAAGTACTGCCCTGACGTTAAGCACGTTGTCGTTATCTTCAACCCTGCTGACGTTACCGCCCTTACCGCCCTCATCCACTCAGGTCTTAAGCCAAACCAGCTGACCTCACTTGCAGCTCTCGACTCTACCCGCCTCCAGGAGGCTATCGCAAACGAGTGCGGTGTAGCTCAGTACAAGGTGGAGAATGCACGCACCTATGGCGGACACGGCGAGGCTATGGCAGTATTCGCATCCAAGATTACCGTTGATGGAAAGCCGCTTGCAGACTACAACATTCCTGCTGACAAATGGGAGGAAATCAAGCACAGAACCATCCAGGGAGGATCAAACATCATCAAGCTCCGTGGCCGTTCATCTTTCCAGAGCCCTGCATACCAGTCAGTTAAGATGATTGAGGCAGCTATGGGCGGTGCTGAGTTCAACTGGCCTGCAGGCTGCTATGTAAACTGCGACAAGTGCGGTTTCAAGAACGTGATGATGGCTATGCCGACAGTAATCAATGCTGAGGGTGTAAGCTTCTGCGCTCCTGCTGGAACAGATGAGGAGATGGCTGCTCTGAAGGCTTCTTACGAGCACCTCTGCAAGATGCGTGACGAGATTATCAGCCTCGGCATCATCCCTGCAGTTGAGGATTGGTCAAAGGAGAACCCTAACCTCTAGTCCTCAGGTAGATATAAACAGAACAAAGGCGACTGGTAAGCAATTATCGGTCGCTTTTGTTGTCTTAAGTCTTAGAGGGCAAGAAAACACTCTCGGGAGCATTACTTCGGCCTGAGCCAAGGCAGAGGATTCTGCGGACCCTTTGAGGACCAAAGCTGGAAATGGAGCTGGGATACTCCGGCTATAGGCTCCACGGTTCCGAGCACCTGACCGGTCTTGACCTTGTCTCCGGCCTTGACTGAAACCGAACCGAGTTTGCAATAGAAGGTAAACCAGTCGCCGTGCTGGACAAGCACGCATTTATTGTAACCGGGCTGGACTATCACGTTCTTCACCACTCCCTCGAACACAGCCTTGACTGGGGTACCATCAGAAACCGCTATAGAGATACCATCACTATCCGGCAGCTTAAGTTGCTTGTACACAGGGTGATAGTGAACGCCAAAAGTCTCCACGACCGGTCCTTCCACCGGCCAAGGAAGCTTGCCCTTGTTGGACGAGAACTCCTTTCCGAGCGCGTAATCCACGGGAGCGCTTTTGGCCGAGCTGTTTTTCTTTCCCTTGGTATCGCCTTTCATCGTCTCGGCAATAATACGGGCTATTTCCTTGTTCAGGGCCTCGACTTCCTTTTTCTTGGATGCCAGTTGGTTCTGGTATTGCCTCTTCTCCTTCTGAAGCCGGTTTATCGTGGTCTTGGAAGAGGCCTCTTCCTTGGAGAGCTTCTGCATCTCCACTACCCTCTCGGCACGCAGGGCTTCAGCTTCCTCTTTCATTCCCAACAGTGCAGCCCTTTCTGTTTCAAGTTCGGCCTTGGACTCCTTAATCTTCATACCCTGGGTATTCATCTCCCGGGACAGATTCTTCAAAAAGGAATAGCGTCTCAGGCCCTGCCCCAGATTGTCACTGGCGACAATATACATATACCAGAGCTTCGGGTCGCGATTCTTGTACGCACTCCTGACCAGCCGGTTGTAATAGAAATTCATCGTATCCAGACGCACCTGAAGGCTGTCAATGCGCTTCTGCTTCCTTCCGATTTCGGAATTCAGTTCCTTTATTCGGGCATCGCTTTCGGCAATCAAGCTCTTTCGGAGGGCAATCTTCTCCTGAATGAGGCTCAGTTGATTGAGAGCATTGGCATTTTTGGTATCGGACGCGCGTATCTGACTGTCGAGTATCGCGATCTCCCTTTCAAGGCGGGCCTTCCTGTCCTCTTGCGCCTTCGTATTCTGGGCAATGGCCGTTAAGGCAGCGGCCAGGAACATTGCCAATCCCAGAACAAGAGTCAAATATGTGCGACGGAACGTCATTTCTTCTTTATTGATTTCATTCGCGACTCGACCTTGGCATCAAGATCCGGAATTTCATTGTCGCTGTTCTGTTTCTTGGCCATATCCCAATAGACCTTCGCCAATTCATACTCTCCCAGGGCATAAAGCACCTCGGCGTAATGGTCGAGGACGGTCACGCTTTCCTTGCCCCCATAAATCATCGCCTGCTTGAAGAAAGGCTTGGCCTCCAAATCCTTGCCCTGCAGATGGAGTATCCAGGCGAAGGTATCAAGATAGGTGGAGTTGTCGGGCTCCTTTTCTATGGTGATGCGGCTCATTTCATAGGCCTTCTTCAGTTTCTTGCCGCTGAGGCTCAGATAGTAGGCATAGTTGTTCAGGACGGGAGCATATTCAGGGTCTATTTTCAGGGCCTTATCGTAAGCCTTGTATGCAAGCTTCTCCTCCCCGAGCATATGATAAATGTCCCCGATTGCCGAATATGCCTCCAAGTGCACTTGCTTGTCCTGAGGGAAGGCAGCCATCATACTCTCATTGTCCTTGATTACCGCGAAGAAATCCTTCAGCTGGTAATCCGCGAAGGACTTGAGACTGAGGAAAGCCGCTTCGTCCGGGAAGCGCGCGAAGGCACTTTCACAGGCAGCGCTCAATTGCTCCCATTCCTCACTCACATTCAGGGCCTGCACGTAGAGAGCAACAGCATCGAAATCATCGGGATACAGCTCCACATTGGCCTTGAAAAGCTCATTGCCCCTGTCACTTCTGTCGGAACGGAAATAATAGGTCGCAGCGGTCTTAAGCATCGCTGAGTCCTTCGGACATTGCGCCAGACCTGTCTCATAGAGCGAGTCCAGCTGGAGCATATATTGGGTGGCGAAACGGCCGTCCATCCTCTGGGTGAGATTTGACATATAGCTTGTCTTGACCAGGGGCACTATGTCCGGAGACTTCAGGAACTCGTCAAGGGTGTCGAAAAACTGGTCATAGGAACCGATGAAACGGTAGATATCAGCCTTGCCGAGCATGGCAGGCACATAGGACGGGTCAAGACTCAAGGCTTCATTATAGTAATTCAGAGCCAGGCTATCCCTGTCCTCCGAGAGCATTGCATCGCCCAAACGCGACAGGACGGTCGGAGAAGGATAGCCATCCTCTTTGAATTCGTTGAGAGCCCGTATGGCCTCGTCCGGCTTGCTCATATGCATCAATATGTCATAGCGGGCCAGGACCGTCGTTTCGTCGCGGCCAGCCATCTTTTCAATCTCATCAAGGGTGGCAATAGTCTTGTCGAAGTCCCCGGTCTGCGCATAGAGATTCACCAGATTGTAGTACAATTCCAGCTTTTTCGGGTAATCCCTGATCAGGGCTTCATACAGTTCTATGGTTTTATCCGGGCGTCCGCTCAACATATAAAGGGTCGCGAGCCTGTCCTTGTACCAGTAATTGTCCGGTGCAAGCCTGATCGCTTCGCTGAATTCTTTCTCCGCATCCTCCAACTTATTCAGTCTCAGGTCACAAAGAGCCGCATAGTAATAGGCGGCATCATTACCCGGGTCCCCGGAAAGGACGGTGGAAAGTATGGCTCTGGACTCCTGGATATGTCCGTCATTATAGAGCTGGACTGCATCGATAAGAAAAGACTCCGCGGCTTTTTTCACCTTTTGAGCATTTGCGTTCTGTAAAGGCAGGCTGAGGATGAGGGACAGTATTATAGTGCAGTATCTGAATTTCATTTCTATCGCTTTTGATTATAAGCAGCAAGGACTGCAAAAATAGTACATTTCGGATTGGGATTGATGTATGAATAGCAACTTTTTGACTATTTTCGCAAGTGAGTTGTAGAAAATCAGGAGACGATGCAACATTTTTTAGGAAAGTTGCATCTTAAATCACAGGAAACGGATTGCAACCAATTGGAAAAACACATTGTGACAAGTCCTGACGAGCAGAGACTTATAGAAGGATGCAGAAAGGGCGACAGGAAGTCACAGAAGGAACTGTATGACCGCTTCGCTCCAAAGATGATGGCAGTTTGCCTTCGCTATATGGGCGATAGCGAGCGTGCTGCAGATATACTGCAGGATGGCTTCGTCACCGTGTATTCCAAATTGGACTCTTTCTCGGGGGAAGGTTCCTTCGAGGGATGGATCCGGAGGATCTTTGTCAATACTGCGCTGATGAGCCTTAGGAAAAATGATGTCCTGAAAGAGAGTGATGACCTGGAGACCGCTTGGGGTCTCGCAAGCGAAAGCACTTCCGCTTTACAGGACCTCTCTTACAAGGAACTGATCAGGATGATAGCCGAACTCCCGCCGGGTTTCAGGACCGTCTTCAATATGTATGTGATCGAAGGATACTCACATAAGGAGATAGGAGAAGCTTTGGGTATTTCGGAAGTCACATCCAGGTCCCAGCTTACAAGGGCACGCAAGCTATTGCAGGACAAGATTAACAGTAGAAAGATTTAAGATGCAAAAGGACAATTACACAGACTTCGATCTTCAGTTGAGATCAAAGCTCCGGGACGCAGAGGAGGAACTTCCTTCCCTCGCCTGGGAGACTTTGAGCGCTGAACTCGACCGCAGGGACCGCAGGAAGGTCGTCGCCCTCAAGTGGCGTCGCGCTGCTGTCGGCTTCGCTGCGGCTTCTGCTGTAGTGTCTGCCGTATTCTTCGCTATGGACAGGGGCAATGCCGGAGATCCGAACGGCCTTCAGCCGATTCTGGCAGAAAATTCCGCCGATGTAAGACCTGCCCTGCCTGACAATACAACAAGCGAAGAGGGCATTGCCACCATTGAAGAGCAGATTGCCGCCTCTGCGGACAGGATGCTTGCCGATGTGCCTGCCTCTCCAGCCAAGGGCAATGCCGTTACCGTCCCGGATGCCGTTATTGCACCGGAGAATGTCGCAGCTCCGGAGACAGCCCCGACGCCTGTGACTCCTGCAAACCCTGATTCGGTAGAGACAGCGGCAGAGTCCCGAATCCCAGAAAAAACTGAAAACGGGAAAGAAGAAGAGGAATGGGTGGACCATTTCGCGAGACTCGAGTACGAGGAGAGCCTGTCACAGCAAAAGAAGCAGGGTTTGAGCCTTTATGTTGAGGGCAATGCCGCCTCGAATGACAAGAATGCAAAAGCTGTCAATGGGCCTTTGATGTCAGGTTCGACAGGAGACAAAATTGGTGTTACAGAAAAAAGCACTTCCACCTACGGAATTCCTCTCAGTTTCGGTCTGGGTGCCAGATTCAACATCAGCGACAGATTCTCCGTCGGTACGGGAATCAACTGGTCACTCCTCTCGAGATCATTCTCGGGAATATATACCGAGATGAATGGAAAGACTGTAGTCAGGTCTGTCAACTCCAACATATCCAACGATATACATTATGTCGGCATCCCTCTCAACCTATATTATGACCTTATGTCCGACAGGAATATGAAGCTCTATGTATGGAGTGGAGGAAGTGTCGAAAAAGGCCTTGTAAACAGATACCGCATTTACAGCCAGCCGAATGACATCATATACAAGGAGGACGTCAAGGGCGTCCAGTGGTCAGTGGCCGGAGGCGTGGGGCTTGAGTTCACTCTTAACGACAAACTCGGTCTGTACTTCGACCCGAGCGTCAGATACTATTTCGACTGCGGGCAGCCGAACAGTATCAGAACTATGAAACACTATATGATGAACTTTGAAGTAGGATTGAGATTCAAGCTTTAATGTTTAGAATAACACAAACCACTTATAAGAAACATCTATTTTCCAAAAAAAACATATAAATTTCAGAAATACCCCCTGCAGTGATTGCAGGGGCTTTCTTTTTTTGCTTTCTTGCAGTCGAAAACAATTAGTGGCGATGGATATGTGTTGGAAAAAGGCAAGGTCAGCGACAAGTCTGAAACTTCAGCTTACGGTAGCGGCTCTGATGTTAACGTCAGCAGCTGCCTGCGAAAAAAGAGGGACCGAAAATGCGCGGCCGAAAACGGACTGTTTTCCCGACAGGTTTACTTATTCAGCTTACCTGAGAGGGAATGGAGGAGCTGGGGCAGAAGCCAGGGACACTGCAATATTCGTTTCCGGAGTGTCATTCCCCGAAGCATATGATTGGCAAAAAGATACTGCCTATGGCAGCTCCGGGGCCGAGCTTGTACTCTTGAGGGACGGAGAGATAGTGCTTAGCTTGAAATGCGGGGCGGAGGAAGAAATATCCCCGGATGCGGACCAGCATCATCTGGTAAACGGCCGGCTCTATACGGAATACAGGAACAAGTCCGAAACGGTGATAAAAAGAGACGGTAAGGCCCTGTTTTCCTTTATGGGGCGCGAACTGCTTTGCGGCCTGATTCTCAGGGGTGATGACGTCCACACTTTGGGAAGGGAACTTGGCGGAGAAGGCATTGCCTACAGGGTAAACGGAAAAATCCTTTATCACATTGACAAAGGAAAAGTTTTCGACACAATGACGGGGAATCCTTTCTATCGCAGCGGGGTCCTTTATGAAGACGAGGGCAGAGTCTGCTTCTCCTTCCTTTCGGAGGACGAGGATGGGGAACATTGTATGCTGTATAAGGATGGCGAGCTGGAAGAGCTGAGCATTGCTCCAAAATACAAAGTCCTGGACATCAGGCAAATCGAAGGAAAGACCCATATTCTGGCTAAGGATTTATTGGGCTCGGTCTTAATCCGTAACGGCGAGGAATTCCGCCTGAACGGAAACGAAAGAGGCTATGTAAGTGAGGCTTGCGTTATGGGGCCGGTGGACGGGAAAGTATGCGTTTTCGGAACATACAGCAACGGTCTGAGGAAGATGAAAGGCCTGTGGAGCGAAGAATCAGGTTTATCCACTATGGATAACAGCACGCGCATATTTCCTTCAGAGCTGTCCTGCCCAAGTATCAGTGCAGTAATAGGAGGATTGGTGGTCAGGGACGAGGGAATAAACCATCTTATTGAAGAAGGGGCTGACTGGTATTTCCCGTCCTTTCTGGTCGGGCAGAAATGCGGGAATAGCTTTCACTTGGCGCTGAATCCCTGCTCAAAAGGCAGCCATCCCTTCATCTGGAAGAACGGCGAGAAAATCAGGACTGATATTAACGGCTTTCTCAGTGCCATAGAGGCTGTGCCGCTTTAGTCCTCCCAAACCAATTTGCGGGACAGGTCCGGATTTACGGAGATATTCACCTTCAGAGTCTCCTCGGGAATAATCTCCTCTATGTTTTCCGGCCACTCCATAATACACAGGCAGCCACTGTCAATATAGTCATAGAAACCTATGTCAAAAGCCTCTGAAACTCGGTTTATGCGATAGAAATCGAAGTGGTACATCGGCTCGCCTGTAGCCGTTCGGTACTCGTTGACTATGGAAAAGGTCGGCGAACTGACGGCATCGTCCTCCACGCCGAGAACGCGGCATATGGCTGTTGTAAAAGTAGTCTTCCCGGAGCCCATAGGAGCATAAAAGGCAATAAGCTTATGCTCCCCAATCTGCGAGAGGAATTCCCTGGCTACTGCATCAATGCAGGACAAATCCTTAATGGTCAATTCGTGTTTCATAGCACAAAGATATGAAACATACTGAGAAAATGGCTCGCTCCACGAGCTCATTTTTTTCGTTTGAGAGTCCTAAAACAGATTCTGCTTGTCCAGAAAGCGGTATGAAGCCGCTTCCACTAAATGAGCCGGGGTGATTTCCTCCGCACCCTCCAGGTCAGCAATGGTCCTGGCAACCCTGATGATACGATGGAAGGCACGCATTGACAGATGCAGTCTCTCCATTATCTTGTTCAAGGCATTCCTGCACTCAGCCGACAGGGGACAGTATTTCTCAATCTGTTTATTGTCCATTTCGGCATTGGTAAAAATCCTGTCTCCGGCGAAACGGTGTTTCTGGGCTATTCTGGCCTTCAGCACACGTTCCAGTATTGCTGAGCTCGACTCCCCCTTTTTCCTCTCCAGCATAGTCTTAGAGTCCACAGGATGAAGCCATAGCTGTATGTCCATACGATCCAGAATGGGTCCGGAAAGTTTGGAGAGATAGCCCATTCTCTGCGCCGGGCTGCAGGTACAGCGGTCTCCTTCTCCATAATATCCACAAGGACAAGGATTTGCCGCTGCAATCATCATAAAAGAGGCAGGATATTCGATTTTGTTCCTTAGCCGGGAAACCAGCACTTTCCTATCTTCCAACGGAGCCCTCAAAGCCTCGATTACAGAGCGGGACATAAGATTGAATTCATCGAGAAAAAGCACGCCGCTTTGGGCCAAAGTCACCTCACCAGGGACAATTCTGTCACCGGAGCCCCCACCTATCATAGCCGGAAGTGAGGCACTATAATGGGGAGCCCTGAAGGGCCTGACACTGATGAGTCCAGGATTGCCTGAGCCCAGGCCGGCAACAGAATAAATTTTGCTTACGACTATGGACTCTTCCTTCGTCATCGGAGGCAATATCGCCGACATCGCTTTGGACAAGGAACTTTTTCCAGCCCCGGGAGGCCCGAGCAGAATTACATTATGCATACCTGCAGCCGCGATTTCCATACCTCTCTTGGCACCTTCCTGACCTATGATATCAGCGAAGTCCAGCAAGCCCTGAGCATCCTTCCCAAGTGCTTTCTGTCTCTGGCCGGCACGGTGCAAACGGTTCCATTCCAGTGTATTCCTGACTTTGAATGCGCCGGCATTGGCATTTCCTGACAATATATCCACGACATCGGTCAGAGTCCTGACCCCATAAATGTCAATACCCTCGAGATCAGCTGCTTCCAAGGAAGAGTGCAGGGGAAATATACAGGCCCTGTATGCCTTCTGCCTGGCCATATCGGCGAAAGGAAGGACCCCGGAGATATCCCTCACACTGCCGTCCAGACCGAGTTCACCCATTATTAGAAAATCGCTGACAGAAGGAAATTCGCACTGACCGGAGGCTGCCAATATGCCAATGGCAATGGGAAGGTCAAAGCCGCTTCCGCTTTTGTGAAGGTCGGCGGGAGCCAGATTAATCACAATCTTTCTTCCGGGTATTTTATAGTCAAGAGCCTGGAGAGCTGTAACGGTGCGCAAAAGACTCTCCTTCACAGCGGTATCGGCAAGACCGACAAGATGTATGCCTATCCCGGGGACAATGTCAACCTCGACATTGATGGGGACAGCATTGATTCCTATACATTTGGCTGCAGGTATGTTCACAAGCATAGCAGGGAGTTTTTCTGCAAAGCTTGATGAAAAAAAGATAAAAAACTTTAGGAATTATGTATTTCTTCTTCTACCCCCCCCTCCCATTTGTGATATTATCGGAGTCGAGCCGGGCATTTCTCCACTTGTTTGGAGTGGTTCCTTCAAGCTTGTTGAACAGCCTTACCAGGGAACTGGCTCCGTCAAGACCGACAGAAATGGCCACATCCTCCAGAGTCCTGCTACCATCGTCTTCAAGAAGAAGACTCTTCGCCTCATCCAAACGAAGTTTTGAGATGAAACTGCGGAAATCGGTTCCGTACTCGCTGTTGATATGCTGGGACATATACTTGGCATTGGTACAGAACTTGGCGGCCAGAGTCTGCAGATTGATACCTTTTTCACAGTATCCCTTGGACTCAAGGAAAGAACTAATGTCCAGCTTCTTCTGACGGTTCACGACCTTCTCATCCTCCTTGATGCGAGGAGACAGGAAGTACAGAAGCAGAACCAAGGCTATGACCACCATCATTGAGAAAAGTATGCAAACGGTGACGGGATTGTACCCTATGGTCATAAGGACAAATATCAAGGACATTATCATAGCGAGAATGGCTACATTCCTCTGGATTCTTTTCAGGTTTTCGGGATGATTATCATCCTTATAGCTGCGCATTCTGATAAACATATAGCGCAGAACCGTTCCCAGGCGAACAAGCATAAAGAATGAGGTAATCCAGACTGCAAGCTTGAGATACAGGCTGTACCTGCTCAGGCTGTCGCCGCCTATGAAAGCAAAAACAGTAATGAGCAGGATAAGGAGATTCGGGAAGCCCGTCATCCAGTATGTTTCTGCAAAAGAGCCGTCTATCTTTCGCGTAATGAAAAAACGTTCTATCAGGAAGGATGCAGTTATGGGATATAGCAGTACCGGAATGAGACATACACTCAATCTTGCATCCTCAGACATAGGATGTATGACGTAAGGGAGATAGAGTATGGATGAAGCGAAGAGGAAAACCAGTTGATATCTGGAAGGGAAGAAATACCCCGGGTTCTTTCTGCATTCAGGACAAATGTGGAAAGCCCTCACCAAAGCGGCCACAAGACCTACGATGATGCAAGACAAAACAAAGTAAGTACTGACCAGGACTGAAACTTCCATTTGCTCTTTTTCCGCTAAAGACAAGAATAGTTCATTCATTGGGTACATTACGACGCCAAGCGCCAATATACGAAAAAAAATGGAACACATACGGACTTTCTTTCGAAAAAAGCTCACACCAGCAAATATTGCCCTGGTTTGTCGGCGCAAGACTTTCAGTCCGATGGTTCCATTCCCATCCCTTCATTTTTTTGCCCGACGTCAGAAGTTGACGCCACACCGGACCTATTCCCATCAGTACCGATGCAGTGGCAAAAGTAGAAAATCACCAGGATTGACAATTTTCAAAACGGGAAATTCTTCATTTGACAATGATTATTCTTAAATCTTATGGCTTAAGAAGTCCGCACAATCCTTAAAAGTTTCAAAAAGGTGGTTTTCCGGAACGATGCCCGGTACCAGATTGATGGATTTAAAACTCATCATAGGCTGGCCCATCACCATTGAGAAATACAGTTCTTTGTTCTTTTCGTGGAGGTCCTGTACTGCTGATTCTATGGCATAAAGACCGGACTGGTCGATGTAGCCGACCTTCTTCATCCTTATGATGACTATATCAGACTCCTCCGGCACAGACGCTATCATATCGTTGAACTTGGTCACTGAACCGAAGAACAGGGGACCGGAAAGATGAATTATGCAAACCCTTTCCCTAATGGACTCGGGGATAAGGGCATCGTCGTCCCAAGGAGACTCCTTGTCCTGAGCCTTGATATGGTCAAGTTCCTCACTCTTCTCTATGAGATCTCCGAAATTCTTCATAAAGAGCACGCAAGCCGCTACCATACCTATGGCCACTGCAGTCAGCAAGTCAAGGAAGACGGTCACCAGGAAAACCGCTACCAGTACGAAGGCGTCGCTCCTGTCCACTTTCAGGAGGTCCTTGAAACCCCTCAGGTCAATAATTCCGGCACCTACGGTAATCAGTATGCCTGCAAGGACGGAGAGAGGAACGAACTTGACGAGCGAACCGAGGCCGAGCAGGATGGAGAGGAGAAGCAGGGCGTGAACCATACCGCTGAGCTGGGTGCGGCCACCGGACTTGACGTTAACGACGGTTCTCATAGTCGCACCGGCTCCAGAAATGCCGCAGAAGAGACCCGCAACGGCATTGCCAATACCCTGACCGATGAGTTCCTTGTTCGAATTGTGCTTCGTTTTCGTGATATTGTCGGCAACGACAGAGGTCAGCAGGGTGTCAATGGAGCCGAGGCAGGCAAGGGTGAGTCCGGGGGCAATGGCCGCCTTGAGCGCTGAGGCCCAATCAATGCCCGCCAAATCAATATTGCTCTTCGCAAAGAAAGGCATAGGCAGGCCGGAAGGAATCGTTCCGATGATGAGGCTGTCGTCGAGATTCAGGAACAGCGAGAGAACGGTCATTGCAATCAGCGCCACCAGAGTCGCAGGAACGGTTTTGGTGAGCTTCGGGAGCAGCCAGATAATGAGTATAGTGCCTATTCCGAGGAGCAATGCCGTAAATGAGATACCACCTGCCAGTGCGGAAGGATAGTTGATGAGCATATCGAGCACCTTCACCGGAGCCTTGAGCCCGACTATGGGATAGATTTGTTGCAATATGATAATGACGCCTATACCGCTCATAAATCCTGAGAGGACAGGATAAGGGATGTAGCGCACATATTTGCCGATTTTCAGAACTCCGAAGAGTATCTGGAAAAGACCGCAAAAGTACGCCTTTTTGGATTAGCGGCCAAAACTTAAAACGTATAAAAACGGCCATCCAATAAGGCGGACAGCCGTTTTGTAATCCAGGTTTTAGTGAAATTCCTGTACTTGAAGGACATCAATCAGCCTTCAAGGAAATCGCGAAGCCTCCGCCACGTGCCATATTCATAGTGAGACTATCCTGTGAAGTCACCTTCCTGCTGCTTATGGTATACGCCTGAGGATTGGTTTCATAATCAGCATCCGCAGCATCCGCGTAAATGGTGGCTGTATAGCTCTTGCCGGGAGTAAGGAAATCAAGGGCAAACTCGACTGTCCTTGCCTGCTCATCGGTGGTTCCGCCAACAAACCAGGTATCTTCACCCTTGCTGAAGGCCGCTGCAGCACCGCTCAGGGTACTCTGCTTAGGCTTGCGGGCGATTACTACATAATCGTTCGGTTCCGCAGCGAGATAACGGCTCTCCTCCCAATCCACGGCCACATCCTTGATGAACTGGAAAGCGTCCATATGCTCAGCATAGTGCTCAGGGAAGTCAGCTGCCATCTGCAGAGGCGAATACATAGTCACATAGAGAGAAAGCTGGTTGGCAAGGGTGGCGAGCACCTTGGTATTCTTTCCGGGAACGAACTTTGAGAAATCCATTTCGAAAATACCAGGAGTAAAGTCCATAGGACCGCCGTTCAGACGGGTGAACTGGAGTATGGTCGTATGGTTAGGCTGAGTTCCGCCAAAAGCCTGATACTCAGTTCCCCTGGCTGATTCATTGCCAATAAGGTTAGGATAAGTCCTGCACATACCGGTAGGACGGACCGCCTCGTGGGCATTGACCATAATATGATGCTTGGCTGCCTCGGTGACTGCATACTGGTAATGGTTCACCATCCACTGGCTGTAATGGTGGTCTCCAGGAGTGACCATATCGCCCACATAACCGCTCTTGACAGCGTCATAACCGTATTTCTCCATCAGGCTGTAGGCCTCCTCCAGATGACGCTCATAGTTTCTGACTGAAGATGAGGTCTCGTGGTGCATTACCAGCCTGATACCCTTGCTGTGGGCATAGTCGTTCAAGGCCTTGATGTCGAAATCAGGATATGGAGTTACAAAATCGAAGACATAGTCCTTGTTACAATTTGCCCAGTCCTCCCAGCCGACATTCCAGCCCTCAACCAAAACCGCATCGAAGCCGTTCTCAGCAGCGAAGTCAATATAGCGGCGCACATTCTCATTGGTAGCGCCGTGATAGCCGTGAGGGGTCGAAGAAGCATAATCGAAATGCTCCAGGTCAATGGTAGGAGCATCTGCTGTGTAGCTCCAGCTGCTCTTTCCGGAAATCATCTCCCACCAAACACCCATATACTTAACAGGATGTATCCAGGAAACGTCCTCAAGGGCGCAAGGCTCATTGAGATTGAGCACCATACGGGAAGCGAGCTGCTTGCGGGCATCGTCTGTCACCTGCACGGTTCTCCAAGGAGAGGTGCGCGGAGCCTGCATATAACCCTTCCAGCCATTGGCCTCAGGGGTAATGAATGAGGTGAAAGTCAAGGTCTTGGGGTCGAGGAGAAGATGCATTGCACCGTAATTTTCCAGAGCGGCCTCGTGGATATTGATATAAAGGCCGTCATCGCTCTTCATCTGGAGTGAAGTCTGGACCCCATTGGGAGAAAATGGGGTCTGGGAGTCATTCGGGCAGAGGGCTGCCTCGAAGCGGCCGGCGATTTCGCTGAGCCTGCACTCGGTGTACTGGTACTCCTGGGTATCGAAGTCTCCCGGAATCCAATACGCAGTATGGTCACCAGCCATCCTGAACTCTGTAAGTTCTTCTTTGATAACGAAATAAGTAAGCGAAGGCTGCTCAGGGAACTCATATCTGAAACCGAGACCGTCATCAAAAAGACGGAATCTGAGCACGAGCCTCTTATCGCCCTGTGCCAGTTCCACGGTCATCTCATTGTAGTTGTTCCTGATGCTGCTCTCCTCGCCCCATACCGGAGTCCAGGTCTCGTCAACACTCTCATTGTCAACCGAGAGAACTTCGAAACCGGTATTGAACATATATGACGGGTCCCTGTCCTCCTTGGTGACCTTGTCGGGAGCCACCACGACCTTCTGCGCCTTCAGATTGCCGCGCAGCTCATATCCCAGGGATGAAGGCAGGACGACCGGCCTGCCCTGGAAGTCGAGGGAGTATTGAGGGGTTCCTTCAGGAGTCATATAGAAGCCCATAGTGAGATTGCCGTCAGGTGAGGCCATAGTGAAAAGAGGCTCCTGTGCCTGAGTGCCGGCATTCTGCGAGCAGGAAACGCTCAACAGCATAATTGACGCCAATATTAATAATGTCTTTTTCATTGTATGATTATTTGAACTCTACTATCAATGGTGTATGAGGCATAACGGTGACGCCGGAGCAATCAATGCTTCCGCCACCGATAATGTCTGTACCGACCTTAAGTTCAGGCGAAGAGGCACCCCTGCGCACTGCTCCAGCCCTGGTGAACTCAGCATAATCTTCCCAAGGAAGAGTTACAGCCTTGCCGCTGTTGTTGATGAACACGAAAACGGTCTCGTTTTCGGTGTAACGGAAATACGCATAGGTATTGTCACGACGCAGGAAATGAATGGTATTGCCATTCTGCACGGCCAGGGAGCCCTTGCGCCAATTGAAGAGAGTCTTGGCGAAGCTGAATACATCTTCGCGCACTCCTGCCGTCATCTTGCTGCCATCGAAATGTCTGTCATCTGCGAGACGGCCCTCCCTGGTGAAAAGATCCACGGCATCACCCTCCCATCCGCCAGGGAAATCCACGCGGAGACCGCCATGGCCCTGAGAGAGGTCGGCTGAAGTGAACATCTGTTCGTCTCCGGCGAAAATCTGAGGAATGCCGTTCAAGGTTCCGACGAGGGCAAGGGCGATTTTCTGACGTCCCGGATCGGCGCCAACCACATCGGCGAGACGCTCCGTATCGTGATTAGCGGTGAAGATCATCATATTCGAGATGTCGTGATAATACTGGTCATTGGCGACTGCATCATAGACTCCGACCATACCCTCATCCCAATTGACCTCGCCATCATAGCTGAGAGCCTTGCACATAGCACTTTGAAGAGGGAAATTCATTATTGAGGGCAATTGGCTGTCGAAGCCGTCCCAGTTCGGATTGCCGCTCTGCCAATATGCGAGCTGAGGAACGTTGTTGCTCCATACCTCACCGACGATATTGATGTTCGGGAACTCTTCGCGAACCGCCTTGCACCACTGTGCCATAGGCAGTTTTTCATTGTACGGATAAGTATCGACGCGAAGACCGTCAAGGTCTGCCCATTCAATCCACCAAATCGCCCACTGCTTGAAGTATTGGAGAAGATAAGGATTGTCAAGGTTCATATCCACCATAGATGTGTCAAACCAGCCTCCTATCATATTTTCCTTGTCGTATTCGGCTGCATAAGGGTCATTCTGCATCGAAAAAGCGCAATTTGAATGGGTATATTCCGGCCATTGGTGCACCCAATCCTCGAAAGGAAGGTCAGACATCCACCAATGCCTGTCGCCACAATGGTTGGTGACTATGTCCATAATCATCTTGATGCCTTTTCCGTGACAGGCCGCAATCAGGTCGCGATAATCCTCATTGCTGCCGAAGCGGCTGTCGATATGATAATAGTCGGTGCAGGCATAGCCGTGGTATGAGCTTACAGGCTCATTGTCCTCAAGCAGAGGGGTGTTCCAGATTGCGGTGACACCGAGATCCGCAAGATAATCAAGATGGTCGGCAATACCCTTGATGTCGCCGCCGTGCCTTCCGAAGAACTCGTCACGGGCAGCCTTGTCGTCAGTATTGTCGGTATTGTCATTGGAACTGTCTCCATTGGCGAAACGGTCGGGCATAATCAGATAAATCAGGTCCGCAGTGGTGAAACTCTTGCGTTCAGCCGAGCCCCCGCGTCTCTGCGCAAATTCATAAGGATGTCTGAATGAAGAAGTTCCGTTCGAGAAGACGAGCTGGTACTCCCCTGCTTCAGCATTGGCAGCGACTTCTATGTCTATGAAAAGATAGTTCGGACTCTCTGCCTTGCTCACGGCCTTGACCTTGATACCCTTGCCGCCTTCAATGCTGACACGGTCGAAAGCGCCTATGCCCTCGCCCTGCACGAGAAGCTGCAGAGGGGTCTTCATTCCCACCCACCAGTTGAGTGGCTCTATTCTGCTGATTTCTTCTTCGCTCGCTTCTGGAATGGCTGAAAGCTCCATCGAGGAAGTCCTTGAACATGCACTTAATATGATGCCCGCGAAGATTGGAAGAATGAAATAGTTTCTGTGTTTCATTGTATATCAATCGTTTATCGCTCAATTATCAAGACTTGAACGGAGCAAGCGCGGATGTAGGCTTTCCGTTTTCGAAGGCGCCGTAATCATACTGATTTCGGGAATGCTCCGACTCAGGCTCCCACCAGAAAATGCCCTTGAACCAATCCTTGCCCTCAACTCCATTGAAGATGTATGTCAATGCTTCCGCGGCCTTTTCCGGCTGCGATGCAGGCATTCCGAACTCGACCAGCATCACATCCTTGGAATAACGCTCGTGGAGCGCAGAGAAATTGGCCACGGCCTGCTGGGTCGAAGGCCTCCAGTCCGGATAGGCATTGCCCGACCAATAGGAAGGATAGAGCGAAAGGCCTATCATATCGTACTTGGCCCCACCGGCCTTCATAAGGTCGAAGAACCACTGGTTGGCTGGGAGATCGTGTGCGTTCGAGTGGTGCAGGAGCACCTTGGCCTCAGGATATACTGCTTTCACGGCATCATATCCCGAATTGACCATCCTGATGAAGTCACTGCCCTTGTTGGAGTTGCTGACCCTGCCGGCCTCCCAGAGCATACCCGTATTGGTCTCATTTCCCACCTGCACCCATTCCACGTCTATACCGTTGTCCTTCAAGAGCTGAAGGACCTCCCTGGTATGGTCGGCAACGGCGGAAACCAGGGCTGCCGTGTTCATTGACTTCCAGGCTGCCGGTATGTTCTGCTGGCCCGGGTCTGCCCAGGAGTCGGAATAGTGGAAGTCTATCATCAGCTTCATTCCCTGTTGCGAAGCGCGTCTGGCCTTTTCCAGCACATCAGCGGCATTGCACCAGCTATCCTTGGGATTAACCCAGACGCGAAGGCGTATCGAATTCATACCCAGGGACTTCATCAAGGCTGTGCACTCCATTTCGCGCCCATCGGCAGTTTGGAAGCGGTAGCCTTTGCTTTCCATTTCCGTCACCCAACTGATGTCTGCGCCCTTGGCGAAGAAATTCTCCTGCACTTCCGGTTCAGGCGGCACAGTCTCGGGACCTTTGCCGTTGCAGGAAAACAGAAGGGCTGAGAACATTGCCATTGCAAATAATAGTTTCATTTCTTTCATTATTTGAGAAGCAATACTGCTGATGACCAGCCTCCGAGGCGGAGACTGAAATTCGAATTGACAAGGCTTCCGGAAACCTCACCCATAGACGCGACAGCCTTGTCTATAGGGTCGCTGAAATTGAGAGTAACAGCCTTGGAGGAGATATTGTGTACAACGAGCATCTTCTGCGAAGCATCGCTCATATACCAGCAAGCGACCTGCTTGTACTGGCTGTTGCTGTCGTTATAAAGCGGATGGGCTGACATTTTTCCTTCCGCCAATGCTGGATAGGTATTCCTGAGCTGGGCGAAATTCCTGTAAACGCTGAGCATCGAGTTCTGATCCGCCTCCTGGTCCTTGACACTTTTGACCTTGTCCTGACCGGAATTATATTGCTTTATGAAGTTCGTGGTGTAGCTGTCTCCCCACTTCATAGGGGTACGGACATTCTCGTCACCGCTGTCCTTGACTCCAAGGTAGCCGAGCTCCTCTCCGTAATAGATATATGGCTCGCCACCTGAGGTCAGGAGCACGGCTCCGGCCATCTTCATCATATCCGCATTTGCATTGAGGGTAGAACCGGTGCGGTCCTCGTCGTGGTTGGAGAGCTTTGTAGCCTCGTGATAATCAGCCCTGTAGCTCTTGTAAATATCCTGATATGAAATGATATCCTTGGCGAAGTAGCAGCCTGTAGAGTTCTGGATAGCCCACTGCAGGCGGTACCAGAAGGCAAACTCGAAGAGGGCCGGGAAGCCCTTGTAGTAAGGCGCTGCAGCCTGATAGTCGTCGTAAACCTCTCCGACCATATACAGGTCACCGGAATGGGACTTGCGGTAATAACTGTTCAGGGTGGTATAGAAACTGTTCCAGAAAGTTGGATTCTCGTCCGAAGAGGCATTGTGGTAAACGTGCTTAGCCCCATCGAGGCGGAAACCGTCCACTCCGAGGTCAATCCACTTCTCTGCAGCCTTCACTATTGCCTCGAATGCCGGACTCTGCCCACACTTGTCCGCAGAACCGTAATTGAGGTCGGCGAAAGCCCCTGTCCAGAAGTGAGAATGGTAGTAGAGGCCCTTCATACCCGGGAGGAGTATGTCATTGGCATCGCTGCTGGAGAGGGTGAGTTCCTTACCCCATTCGAGCTGATGCGCATTGGAAGGGGCTCCGAACTTGGTGCCATTGTCCCAAGTGGTCTTCGAGGTACGCACAAGCACTCCCCAAGGAGAGTTCAGGCTCAATGAGAGGGTGTAGATGCCATTGCCTTCGGAATAGAATTCAGTGGCCTTTCCCGGATCGCCCCACCAGAGGTACTTGCCACTGCTGGCGCTGCCGTTGTTGGCAATCTCATCGACTTCCTCGATTTTCAGAGTTTGAGGGGTGCCGGATGAGGAGCACTTAAGGGTGAACTTGACCTTCATCTCTTTCGAGCCGCCGGCGACTGCCGAATACCATTGATTCGAGTCGTAGCCGTTCTTGCCTTCAGTAGCAATCATAGGAATCCTGCCTGCGGCAATGTCGGCTGCCGGGTCTTCAGAGAGTACATACCAATCGCGGTGCTCGCTGTCCGGACTTGAAATGGCGTCCTTGAACCAAGGATGGTTTACACTTGTATGATTGATGACGTAGTCCATATAGATTTTTATGCCGTGCGCGTGGGCATCATCTATCAGGGCCTTAAAGTCTTCTTCTGTTCCATATTTAGGGTTAAGAGCCTCATAATCAAGAACATCGTAGCCGTGATATGAGCTCGCAGGGTGGGCTGGACTGAGCCAGATGGCGGATACGCCGAGCTCGTCCAGATAATCCAGCTTCGACCTGATACCCTGGAAATCACCTATACCGTCAGCATTTGAATCGGCAAAGGAGTAAATTAGAAGCTGGTAGGAAATATCCGCTCTTTTCTTTCCGTCCCAAGGATCAGGATCAAGTTCCATCTCCTGAGACTGAGTAGCGTTCTGGGTAACCTTCACCACCTGCTTTTCAGTTCCCGGGGAGGTAAAGGTGATGGTAGCCGTTCTGGCTTCCTTGAGGGTGTTCGCGGATACGGTAACATTCACACTGCCGTTGCCGCTGCCCGAGGTGACAGAGGTCTGACACCACATTTCGGAAGCATCCAGATACCATTTCGCATTCGACTCCACATTAATGGTCTGCGTGGAAACATCGGAGCTGAACACCAGTTCTGCCGGATTAAGTGACAATGAGGCAGGAGTATCATCTCCAGAAGAAGGATTTTCCCCGCAGGAATTCAGCAAGAAGGGAAGGCAAGTCAAAAGAAGGAACAATCTGAAATGCTTCATAAAAATCAAATAAAAAAAGCCAGAGCGTCGGCTGTTTTTCCGGCGCCCTGGCAAAACAAACACATTATTTCAAAACCGTTACCGTAATCTTTTCATCAGCAGGAGTATATACTACTGAGAAGGTAGCGCCGTCTCCGACAGAGATGTTAGAGCCGTTATTTTCAACATCGAATGCCACTCCGGACTCTACGAAGGTTCCTCCGCGGTTGACATCCCAGCCGCTTGACTTGCGAAGCTTCCAGCCTCCGTCTATAGTCTGGCGATAAATCACCCAGTTACCGTCACCATCGTACATCAAATAGGTATCGCTACCCCAAGAGTTGAAGTCACCTATCATACCCCAGAACTCCTTGGTAAGGGTAAGTGTCTGGTTCTCAGGGTCATATACAACCATATAAGTACCTGCCTCAGGAGCCTTGATATTGCTTCCGCCCGCTACTGCATCGAATTCAGTCTCAGCTTCCACACACTCACCTCCTACATTCACGTCCCAGCCGGCATTGAAACGGACCTTGAACTCATCGTTCTCGCCGAGAGCGACAGGAGAGCTGTACCACTTGCCGTCCTTTCCAAGATTCATAGGAAGATCCTTGTCCCAGTTGAAACCGAGGCTGGCAATGCTGCCGACAAGGGCATAACCGAGGGTTCCGAGAGTATTGTTATTGGTGTTGAGAACCACCTTGTAGCTTCCTGCGAGATTTACATTATCGCCACCAGGAACTGCCTCTACGAACTCACCCTGTGCAGCTGGGGTAGCAGCGCCGAAGTTTACTTCCCAATCTGCACCGAAACGTACCTTCCATCCTTCTGTGAGCTCAATGACATTGTCGCTTACCCAGATTCCCGGAGCTACCTCTGACATCTTCTCATCTCCGGCCCAGTTGTTGAAGTTACCGATAACGCCCCAGCTCTTGGCTGCATTGATCACGGTAATAGTCTCATCTGCAGGGTTGTAGGTGATGGTGAACTTACCGTCACCGCAGTTGATATTGGCACCACCCTTGGCAACAGCGAAAGGCTGGCCGAATGCTTCGAAGCTACCGCCTCTGTCATCATCCCAAGCGTGGTTGTAACGAATCTTCCATCCGCCTGTGAGAGCCACATCGCTGGCAGTCCAGACACCGTCTGCCTCTACCATATCGATATCTCCGCTCCAAGAGTTGAAGTCACCAATGAGTGACCAGACCGAACCATTGCTTACTGTGATGGTTTCTGCATTTGAATCGTAGACAACCTTGTAGAAGCCGTCGGCAGGAACTTGGATATTAGCACCCTCTGCTACTGCAGCGAAAGGCTCACCAAGAGCTACCAGGACACCACCGCGGTTTTCAACCCAGTCTGCATCCTTGCGGAGTTTCCAACCGTCAGTTGACTTGAGGTTTACATAGCCTGTCCATACACCGTTTTCCTCGGTCATGGCAGCATCTGCTTCCCAGTTATTGAAGTCACCGATGATACCCCAGCCCTGATATTTTTCAGGTACCTCAGGTTCCTCGCTGCCGCCAGGTGTGTTGGTAGGCTCTTCCTTACCGAACATACCGGCATTGAAGGTATAAGAATTGGTATTGAGGTCAAGATATACACGGTATGCTCCTGCAGGTACCGGAATATTGTCACCACCGGTGTTGCAGTCAACGCCCCAGTTGAGATCCCAAGCGCCATCAGCATTGAACTTGAGTTCGCTGTCCTCGGCGAAGGTGTAGTCAATCCAGAATCTGTGGTAAGAGTCATTGTACTCCATCACGCAGTCCTCGTTAGCAGGATCCCAGCCATTGAATGAACCTACGATGCTGAGCTTGTCCCAACCGGCTACCTTGGTGAGGACGAGGGTGCTCTTGTTGAACTTGAATGAGTAGAACCTCTTTGAGTAAGCCTTGATGTCCTTTGAGCCGCCACCTGCGACGAGCTGGATTTCGTTAGCTTCAGCTTCTTCAGCCTGAGCTTCACTACCCCAGTTGACATCATCTACCCAAGCATCTGTACCAGTAATCTTCCAACCGTCAGCTGCAGTCTTATCACCATCACCGAAGTCGATGACACCGGTATAGGTTACACCGTCCTTATTGTAGTCATAGAGGAACTGGTAAACCTTCTTGTGATCCCAGGCGCTGACCTTAGGGCTGGCTCCAATAACCCAAACGTGTTCGTAAATATCTACGTCGAGACGGTTTGCAGCATAAGGAATGAATGTGGCTGATACAATGTTCGAGCTTACCTGTGAGCCCGCGATTGCAGTATTCTTGTCGCTGAGGAGATAGCCCTCGAGCATGAAATCCACTGTGAATTCCTCTTCTGCCACAGCACCCATATTGAGCACGAGGTTGTTGAGGTCCTTCTGAGTCATAGTGATGGTTCCGTCACCGATAGTGGCAGTAACCTTGGTCTTCTCGGCCATTGCGGTTCCTGAAGCTGCTGCATACAGGGTATATCCTGAAGGTGCAGAGAGCTTGAAGTCCGCTTTGTTGAAGGTAGTGGTAATATCCGGACCTTCAGCTGAAAGGGGTGCTCCATTGATTTCCCCCAGAGTCTGTGCAGTCACGCCGGCAGGGTCGAACACCGCCAGTTCCCTCTCATCCACGCAGGATACTGAAGCGAGGCTGAGTGCAACTGCAGCAAATGCTATTGATAAATACTTTTTCATCTTTCAAAATTTTGGTCGTTAATGCCAATACTACTTGTAGCCCTCGTTCTGCTCGAGCTTTCCGTTAGCGTTCACATCACTTGAGGTGAGAGGATAGAGGTTGTACTTGCTGTCAACAGCCTTTCCTTCCTTCACACCGCCTTTCCAAGCCCAAAGGTACTCGGATGTGGTGAACTGACCGAAGCGGACGAGGTCCTGACGGCGTACAAGCTCGTGATAGAGCTCACGGCCACGCTCGTCGAGAACGTCCTGAAGAGTGTACGAAGACTTCTCAGCCACACCTGCTCTTCTGCGGATAGCGTTGAGAGCCTCAAGGCCTTCAGCCTCGGAAGCCGCGCTGCGCTTTGCACACTCAGCGAGCATAAGGTATGCATCAGCAACACGGAATACAGGGAAGTCAGTGTCAACGAAGCTTGAATACTGTGCAGGGGTACCGTCGTGATTTACATTTCTGAATTTCATAGACTTGTAACCGCCCTCCCAGTCTTCAGGATCGAACTTGTTGATCTGGTCGATGTTCTTTCCGTATCCGGTGTAGAAGTTGGCGCGCTTGTCACCAGCCTCGAAGAGGTCCACGAACTGAGGAGTAAGTGAAAGACCGCTCCAACCTGACGATATGCCCATTTCATTAACATCCATCTTTCCACCTGTCGAAGCGAAGATGATGTAGTTGGTAACTCCGTATGAACGGATATTGTAACCGTCCTGAGGAACTACAAAGATGATCTCGTCTCCGTTGTAGGTTGTGTTCTTGGTGAAGAGATGATTGTCAGCTGAGAAGAGGTCAAGATACTCTGAGTGAAGCTCGTACTCGCCCATAATGGTCTTGGCGAGCTGAGCGCAGTCAGCATAGCGGTTCTGGCCTGCCCACACCTCTGCATTGAGATAAAGCTTGGCAAGTATCATCTGAACAGCACCCTGGTCTATGCGGCCATACTCGGTCTTACCGGCTGCAGGAAGTGCGCTTGAAGATGAGAGAAGATCCTTTGCCTCGTTCTCCATCCACTCGAAGAGTTCGGCGCGTGAAATCTGCGATGGACCCTCTGAACCGACTGAATTGTCCTCAGTGAAGAAAGGAACGTTTCCGAAGAGGTCGATGGCGTGATAGTAGCTGAGGAGGCGGAGAGCCCTGGCCTCGGCGATGAACTGGTCCTTCTTGGTAAAGCCCTCGATTTCAGCAGCACGTGCACGGCGGATGAACTCGTTGCAAAGACCTACCTGGAAGAATACGCGGTAGTAAGCGGCAGCCACGAAGGTGTCGGAAGTACTCCAGCAGAGATTGTGGATGTCAAAAAGGGTCTGGTCGTTCCAGCAGCAGACTGCCTCATCGGTAGAGAGCACCTCCATATGGAACATAGCACGGATATATTGGCCGTAACCGCCGTCGACACCTGAGATGTCAGGGCTTGAATCCGGACCGTCAGATGCAGAGCAGGCAAGTCCCTGATAGCACTTTGCAAGAAGCTGATTGTAAGCATCCTGGCTGTTAAGGACATCCTCAGGGAGCTGTGTATTTGGATCGATCGGGGTCACATTGAGGTCTCCTACGCAGGAGCTGGTACCCACTGCGAGAAGGGCTGCGGCCGCAAATGTAAGAATGATATTCTTTTTCATAACTCGATTCGTTTTAAGCATTAGAAGTTGAACTTAAGTCCGAGGATGTAAGTGCGAGGACGTGGATAGAGATTGTTGTCGATACCTGAGAAGATTTCAGGGTCGATTCCGGTGTACTTGGTGATGGTGCAGACATTCTGTACGGTAGCAAATACATTGAGTCTCATATCGCGTTCAGCCACCTTGCCGAGATTTATGTTGCGGCCAAGGGTGATGTTGTCGAACTTGAAGAAAGAAGCGTTCTTGATGTAATAGTCGCTGAAGTACTGCGCGTTGTTGGCGAAATTGGTCTCCATCGCACCGTTCACGCGGTTGTTTACGAAGTTGTTGGTCCAGAGGTCGGTAAGGAGCTCGCCGTTTGAACGGACATTGTCATAGACATAGTTGCCGATATTTGCGTGAGCTGAAGCTGCCAGGGTCCACTGCTTCCAAGTGAGGGAGGTGTTGAGACCGATGGTGAAGTCTGGAGCCGCCTTGTGGTAGATGTACTTGTCGTTGGTATCGATCTTACCGTCATTGTTGCGGTCAACATAAAGGCCTTCGATAGGACGTCCTTCAGTGTCATAAACCTGCTCATATACGAAGAATGAGTTAGGAGCATAACCGGTCTGGTGAACCTGGATGGTGTTTCCGGTTCCGCCTGAGATGCCTCCGGTCTCCACTCCGTAGTAGTCAGGACGCTCGTCATCAGCTGTAAGCTTGGTTACGAGGGTCCTGTTCCAAGCGAAGTTTGCGCCGAAAGTCCAGGACATATCGCGGGTCTCTACAGGGATGGTGTTGATTTCGAGCTCGACACCGGTATTCTCGAGGTTACCGATATTGGCATTGAGATAGTTGGTGAGGTTAGCGCCTGACGGAACAGGAGTCCAATTGAGAAGGTCCTTGGTGTAGCGCTTGTAGTAGTCAATTGTACCGCTGATGCGTCCGCCGAAGAAGCCATAATCGAGGCCGGCATTGTATGTAGTGGTGGTCTCCCACTTAAGGTCGGCATTGTATCCTTCCGGAGTAATAGGGAAGAGGAACTGATTGCCGAAGATATACTGGCTGGCGTTGGTGTTCAGTTTGTAAGTAGCGAGGGTGGTGATGTCACCAAGATCCTGCTGGCCGGTCTGACCGTAAGAGAGACGTACCTTGAGGGTTGAGAGAGGCTCATAGTTCTTGAGGAAGCTCTCATTCTTCACGTTCCAACCGAGAGCGACTGAAGGGAAGAGACCCCACTTGTTGTTCTGGAAGCGTGAGGTACCGTCGCGACGGAGGGTGGCGGTGATGAGGTATCTGTCGTCAAATGAGTAATTTGCACGACCGAAGAAAGAAACGAGGTAAGACTCGTACTTGTAGGTATAAGGTGCTGAGAGCACTGTATTCTTTCCGTCTGCCGAGATGGACTCGTTGAAGCTCTCCTGATAGAACCACTGCCAAGAGTAACCTGCCATAAGGTCGATGTTGCTCTTGCCGAGTGACTTGTTGTAGTCAGCATAGAACTCGAGAGTCTCGTCACGCTTCATCTGAGAGTAGTTGGTATGGTAACCTGAACCTGCCTGAGACTTATTGTGGAAAGACTGCTCAGTGCCCTGTGCCACGTCGACTGTACCATTTGACTTGGTGTAGTCGATACCGAGGTTGAGGTTGAATCTGAGATCCTCGAAACCGTGGATCTTATAATCGAACTGAGCATTTCCGAGGAAGCGCTTTGCGTTGGAAACGTCTTTCTTGTCATTGAGGAGGGCAACAGGGTTTGAGTTGGCCATAGTGTTGCAGTTGTCAATGGTGAAGGTTCCCTTGCCGTAGTTCCACCAGCTGTAGCCATTGAGACCCTTCTCATCATATACAGGCTTGGTAGGGTCGTACTGGATAGCCTGTCCGATGGCGTCCTGGTTGGCGAAGCGTGTATCCATATTCATACCCTTCGCATTCAGGTTGATGGTGAGGTGCTCGTCAAGAAGGGTCGGAGTGAGGTTGAGGGACACGGTCTCTCTCTTCATATAACCGGTCTTGAGGGTACCGTTCTGGTCGAGGGCGCCGAGGGATACGCGGTATGGCATATAGAAGCCGTCGCGGCTGCCCACCTTTCCGTTGATGGAAACGTTTCCTTCGTAGCTCTGGGCGAGCTGATAGATTTCCTTCTGCCAATCAGTATCCGCATCACCGAGAGCCCTGTAAGCCTCAGTATCGGTACCGCCGGAGTACTTGGCAACAGCGTCCTTGAGGGTGGCTGCGTCCATTACATCGACATACTTGGTGTTCTGGCTGACAGACGCTGTGAAGTCGGCGTCAACGTGAGGAATGCCATTGTCATACTTCGAACCCTTCTTGGTGGTAATCATAATGACACCGTTGGAAGCGCGTGAACCGTAGATGGCGGTAGCTGATGCGTCCTTGAGAACGGTGAATGACTCGATATCGTTAGGGTTGATGGATGAGAGGGCGCTGGCTGTTCCGCTGATACCCGTGTTGGATACAGGAAGACCGTCAATGATGATGAGAGGGTCGTTGGATGCCTGGAGCGATGAACCGCCGCGGATACGGATGGTTGATGCTGAACCAGGGGCACCGTCACCTGAGGTGACAACTACACCGGCTGACTTACCCTTGAGGAGGTCGGTAGGTGAAGAAACCACACCCTTGTTGATCTGGTCAGCCTTTACAGTGGCCACCGAACCTGTCATATCACTCTTCTTGACTGTACCGTAGCCGATGACCACAACGTCGTCAAGGAAGAGGGCGTCTTCTTCAAGAAGTACTGTTGGAGGCACCTGGGATGCCTTGTAAGTAACTGATGTGTATCCGATACAGCTGATCTCTATGAGAGCATCCGCACTGGAAACATTAAGGACGTAGTCTCCGTCGAGGCCGGTGGATGTACCGTTGGTGGTTCCTTTTTCCATCACGGTAGCACCGATAACCGGGCCCATAGCGTCGGTAACCACACCCTTCACCTGATAAGCGCGCTGAGCGAAAGCAGGTGCAGAAGCCATGCAAAGAAGCACGGCTCCCAAGAGCTTTGTTACGATTCTATTCATAAATAATAGTAATTAGAAAGTATGATGTTAATTTTTCTTAATCAGCAGGACTGAAAGCGCTCCGAAAACCAGAAGCACAGCAGCCACGATGAACATTCCCACCTGAGCGCCGCCTATCAGCTTGAGTATGAAGCCTCCGCAAGCGGCAGCCACGATCTGTGGAAGGCAGATGGCGCAATTGAACAGGCCCAGATATGTGCCGATATGGTGGGTCAGCGCATTGGTCACGAAGGTGAAAGGAATGGCCAGCATAGCACCCCAAACGACTCCGATGAGAAGGAAGGAGATGAATAGCGCATACTGGTTGTGAATGAAGAAAACTGAAGCGAAGCCCACTGCTCCAAGGAGCAATGAAACCGCGTAAGCCTGATTGAGGGTCTTGAACTTCGGAATGGCGAAAGCCCAGAGCATAGCACCCACAGCCTCAACTGCGAAGAGCACTCCCACCCAGTTGCCGGCAGCCTGATAGCCGGCCGAGGTCACGTCGGTAGTACCCCAGCAAGTTTCGGCAATGGCGCCGTTGGTGTAGGTCCAAAGCAGAAGGAAGGCCGCCCAGCAGAAGAACTGCACCAATGAAACGGTCCAGAAGGTCTTGGGAGCCTTCACGAGAAGTTTGAGCATACCAGGATTGTCCTCAGCCTCCTTGGCATCGGTTCCGTGGAAGGCCGCATACTCCTCGGGATCCATCTCCTTGACCTTGAAGAAGGTGAAGAGCACGCAGGCGATGAGGATGAATGCTCCGCAATAGAAGCTCCACTTCACCGAATCCGGGATAACGCCCGCAGGAGCGGTATTGGCAATTCCGATCCAAGTGAAGAATATCGGGAAAAGATAGCCTGCGAGGCTTCCGGCATTGCAAAGGAAACTCTGGATGGAGTAGGCTTCAGCCTTCTGCTCCTCTCCAACGGTATCTCCCACCATCATCTTGAAAGGCTGCATCGCCACATTGATGGAGGTGTCGAGGAAAATCAGCGAGAAAAGACCGAACCACATCGCTCCGTTCAATCCGAGGAGAAGACGGGACGAGAAGCTGATATTGCCCGCATTGGGAAGAAGCAGCATCACGAGGACGGCAACGATGGCTCCGCCGAGAAGATAAGGCTTGCGACGGCCGAGGCGGCACCAGGTCCGGTCGGAGAACTTGCCCACGAGAGGCTGGACTATCATACCCATCAATGGGGGAAGTATCCAAAAGAAGCTGAGCTGATGCGGATCTGCACCGAGGGTCGCGAATATTCGGCTGATGTTGGCACTTTGAAGAGCATAGGCGATCTGAACTCCGAAGAAGCCGAAGCTCAGATTGAACATCTGCCAGAAGGTCAATCTCTTTTTTTGCATTTTTTGGTCATTAGTCTTTAGTACGGCAAAAGTATAAAACGATTTCCTTTGCGTCAGCATACATTATTCTTTTTCAGGACGAACTGCTGTTTTTTCAGGATGAATTGTTAAATTCGCGAAAGAAAAACTTCTTTTAGGCTTAACATTCTGGGTTATGAAACGGTCATTGGAGTCTTCAATAATCATTCACTCGTTCGCGATAATGCACGCGTGCGCCTGTGTATTCCTGCTTTCAATAGGCGGTTCGGACGAGGCAATATTGACCTTCCTTACCCTCACGATGGTCATACTCCTCTGCAGGCAGTGGAAGATGAGTCTCAGTTTCACCCTCTCCTGCGCGATATTGTCCAACATTGCCGGATACATCATAGGTCTTGCGGGCGCCGGTTTGTACAAGGCAGTTTTCTCGGACACCCTTCTGGCCAATGTAAGCTCGACCTTCATCACCACCGAGGTCATCGGATGGACTCTCTTCCTCATCAGCAGGACCCAGGAACAGAAACAGATTGCCTCGCTCAAGCAGAACAGGACGCAGACATTCTGGCTGCTGGCGATGCTGGTGGTTCTCTATGCCGCCCGCATCTTTTTGATGAACAGCGAGAGGAACGGTATGCCTTCGGGCTCGGACGTATTGTCCTGCCTAAAGGATTATATGATGAACAGCCCGGCACTGCTGCTGCTCATAGCTGCCGGAATTATGATGTCCAGGTCGCTTATCCAGGTCAGGTCATCCCAAGGACGCAAGGTCCTCCATTTGTCGCTGCTGTCCTGCTTCTTCGTACTCTCAGTCATCGCCGCCTCACTGCTGGTAACCTACAATATCCCGTTCCAAATGACACGGAAACCGGCTGCAGAGCTCTTTTTCAACTCCATACTGGTGGGCACTGTACTCCAGACCTTTTTCTTTGTCTGCTCCTATACCGTCGGTTTCGCCCTCAACTCCAGGACCCTGGCCAAGGAACAGGCCTTCAAGGCACAGCAGGCCCAGTATCTCTACTCCAGACTCAAGCAGCAGGTTAATCCGCACTTCCTTTTCAACAGCCTGAACATACTCGACGCACTGGTGAGCGAGAACAAGAACGAACAGGCTTCCACTTATATCAGGAAGATGGCCTCTGTTTACCGCTATATGCTTAAGTATGAAGACAATACCCTCGTCACACTGGGCGAGGAGATGGACTTCGTGAACAAATACGTAGAGCTGATGAAGGTGCGTTTCCCCGAGGGCATCATACTCTCCACGGACATCCCGGAAGGGCTGCTTTCGCGCAAGGTCATCCCCTGCTCCATCCAGATGATGGTCGAAAATGCCTTCAAGCACAATATCACATCCTCAGCAAAGCCTCTCCACCTTGATTTCAGCTGCGATTCGGACAGGCTGAAAATCAGCAACAATATACAGCTGAAAGCCAATGCGGAAAGAAACTCCCTGGGAGTGGGCCTGAAGAACATAGAAGAACAGTACCGGAACATTTCCGGGCAATCAATAAGCGTCAACGAAGACGTTCAGAACCGTACATTCACTGTAACACTACCACTAATTTGACCCTGAAAGATGAAAGTATTCATAGTAGAAGATGAGCTTATTGCCCAGAACAAGCTCTCACGTATGCTCAAGGAAGCATTCGATGATATGGAAATTGTGGGAAGCGCCAGTTCCGTGAAGGACACGCTCGAATGGCTCAGGACGCCCGAAAACGAAGTCGATGTCATTTTTATGGATGTGGAGCTCGCCGACGGCAATTGCTTCAACATCTTCCGTGAGCAGGAAATCAAGGCCAGTGTAGTAATGACCACAGCCTATGACAGCTACGCAATAAAGGCCTTCGAGGCGGGTAGCATAGATTACCTGCTCAAGCCTATCGAGCCTGAGGCCCTCGCAAGGGCTGTAAGCCGCTGCAGGAACAGGCTCAATGTCCCGAGGATTGAAGATGCTCTCAAGGCCGAAGAGCTGCAGCGCCGCTACAAGGACCGCTTCCTCGTCCGCATCGGAGACCAGATCATACCGATAATGACCGCTGACATCGCCTACATCCACTCCGAGAGCAAGAGCAATTATATCTTCACCCGCGATACGAGAAGCTATATCATCGACCAGTCGATGGAGGCAATGGAGGAAGCTCTCGACCCAAAACTCTTCTTCCGCTGCTCGAGAGGCTGCATCATTGCCAGAAATGCGGTCAAGAGCGTCAGCAAGCATATAAGCGGAAGGCTCAGGATCGTTTCCGAGCCCGAGCCTCCGTTCGAAACCACCGTCTCCCGTGCGAGGGTGGATGATTTTCTTGACTGGCTGAAATGACAGTGCCTTCGCGAAATCCTATCTCGAATAATACTTCACCATCTCCCTCAGCTTTCCATTGAAGGCGTGCTGCGAGAGGAGATCCTCCAACGTCCTGTGCATACGATAGCGCCAGTAGTGGCGAGGATTTGCAGGAATATTGATGCGTTCCTGATCAGCGTGATCATATCTCAGCTCTGCATCCATTGCCAACCAATCTTGCAGCGGCAATATGGTCAGCATCGCAGGAGAAGCGAGATGCTGGCGGATTATCTGCTCACAGATGTCAGCGGTGGCATTGGCGGGAGCAGTGCCTTGACGGCCGAGCATATTGTTGTAGAAACGCTGGATCAATGCTCGGTCCTCCTCTTCCCACCAGGCCCTGACAGGACTCATATCGTGAGTTGAAGTGGTGCAGACGCAGAGCATAGGATAGCGCATAGGGTCGCCGAACTCCACTGCAGGGTCCTTAGGCATTCTCTGAATCTCCAGCGAAAGAATCCTTTGAGAATCCATTACCGAAGCAACGCAGGCCGGAATCATACCTAAGTCCTCTCCGCAGGCAAGCATACCTGTAGATGAAAGGAGGTCAGGGAGCTTGCGCAGAGCCTGCTGCTTCCAGAAATCATTGTGTCTGCGATAGAAGAAATCGTCGTAAAGCTGATTGAACACCCACTTCTGGCCGTCATTCAGACAACGGAAAGCATCGGTATTCTGAATGGAAATGCGAGGATGCCAATAGCCCTTCTTGTGAGGATCCTCGATGAAAAGAGTCTCCAAAGGCAGGCCTTTGGTGCGGATTTCCTCTTCAGTGTATGGCAATGCCGGGCTGAAATGGCCCATAAGACCGCTCTTCTCAGGCACAGGTATCTCCCATATGCGGAAGAAACCGAGTATGTGGTCAATACGGAATGCATCGAAATACTCCGCCATCTTGCGCAGGCGAGCTTTCCACCAAGCATACCCGTCCTTGACCATTTCATCCCAGTTATATGTAGGGAAGCCCCAGTTCTGACCGTCGGCAGAGAAAGCATCAGGCGGTGCACCTGCCTGTGAGTCCATATTGAAAAGTTTAGGGAAGCACCACGCATCCACACTTGTACGGCTGATGCCTATAGGGAGATCGCCCTTGAACACCACTCCACGGGCGTGAGCATATGCCACAACCTCCTTCAACTGCTTGTCGAGATGATATTGTACGAAGCAATGGAAGTCCACCTCATCCTTGTGTTCAGCATAGTACTCAGCAGCCTTTCTGGCCGAATATTTGGCATAGGAACCCCATTCATTGAAATCAGGAGTGCCCTTTTCGTCACGAAGCGCACAGAATACAGCATAAGGAAGAAGCCAGGTCTTATTGGCCGCCAAGAAATCCTTATAACTCTCACTGTCAAGCACTTGCCCACCTTCAGTGCTAAAAAGCCTCTTCAGGAGACGAGTCTTTTCATTGTTCACTTTCTCGTAATCCACCTGCGGCAGGGAATTGAGCTCATTGCGCATCTTCTTGAAAGACGGAGTCTGCTTCACACCCGCCGCCTGCAGATTGATGAACTGAGGGTGGAGGGCAAAGGTCGAATTGGCATTGTAAGGATAGGAATCAGTCCAGGTATGGGTCATCGTGGTGTCATTGATAGGCAGGAGCTGCAGTATGCCCTGGCCCGTTTCAGCCGCCCAATCGACCATTTTCTTCAAATCGTAGAACTCTCCGACGCCGAAGTCTTCCTCACTTCTGAGCGAGAAAACCGGAATGGCGGTTCCGGCGCCTCTATAGCCTGGACGGTCGAACATCGCGGTCGAATGCTCGCGCACGAAACAATTGCCCCTAGGGACATCAATCCAACTGTCAGCGAAGCTGTTCTCGCCTTTCGCGGCCTTGCGACTGTGATTCTTCCACTCCTGGCGGACGATGATGCCGTCACGGGTCACCTCATAGCCATAATCAGCGAGCATTGCGGCAGTGAACTTGTCGATGGTGACAGTCCACACTCCCCCGTCATTGTAGGTCATAGGGAACTTCTTTCCACCCGCAACGAGTTGGAGGTTCTCGCCCCAGGCTGTCTTATATTCAATCCTGAATGATGCTTTCATTTGAACTGTGTTATTGTGGTTATCTAACGCAAATATATAAAAAAAGCTACAATTGTGCGGAAAAGCTGAGCATTACGCTAAGGCTCAGGATATCGCTGCCCGTTAGGACTGGATCGGAATGGAACTGATGCTCATACTGTCCCCTGACGGAAACAACCTGTCCGAAACGATGCACGTAGCCAACGCCAGCCAGAGTCGTGACGGAGGCCTCGTCTCCAAGATCCCGTTTGAAGGCATCGAGTTTCAGGGCAATGGTGTTGGCTTCATTGAGAGTCATTCCTCCGTAACTCGAGAGTCCGGCACTCCTCAGGCGGTCTGTAAGGCCGTAAATGCACTCCAGACGATAGAACAGGCGATTGCGGTCGTATTGCAATCCTGCCGAAAAGCGCTGCTTGGCCAGAGGAGGCCCCAGAGTTCCGTCTTCGTGAAGGGGAGAATAATGGCCGACAAGAGCTCCTGCCACCAGAATAAGCTCCTGGGTCGGCTGGAATTGAAACCTTCCTGCAAAATCCTTCTTGTCATCAACGTCGGCAAACTGAAGACCGACACCGTTGAAGAGGCCGGCAACCAACTTGATGGCGGAGAAATCACCTCTGTTAAAGAAAGAGCCCTCGACTGAGATGCCGGAATCACGGCCTCGGGTATTCATTCCGGAGAGGTCCCTGTATCCTCCGAGATAGGAAACCTGCTGCGAGAAGCCGATGAAGGGATGGAGCGCCAGATTCGCGTTCGCTTCCATCAGGTTCGGCAATTTCTGAATGCCGGCCTTCAGCTTTATGTTTGGGGACAGGCGAAGTGCGACATCAAGGCCGTAAAGGCAATTGCGCGTCAGATAGTATCCAGCATTGAATTCCAGCGTGCCTCCCTTATTGAAAGAAATCATTCCTATGGACAAGGTTCTCGGAACCAAATCCCCGGTTTCAAGGTCCTTTGTTACAAATACGCTGGACAAGTCGGATACGCTCGGGTGCAGGAAGTTGCTCAATTCTCCCCTGAAGTTCCTTTCTATTGATTCCCCGTCCTGTGCCATAGCCGTCAGGCACGGTGCTGCTGTCAATAGCAATAAAAGAGTCGATAATTTTCCCATAAATATTTTCATAGTGCCAATATAGCAACAAATCGGCAGATTATTTTGCATTAACTGAAATTTGTCATATATTTGCAGTCCAATTTGGTAAACCAAATCCCTTTGGAGAGGTGGGTGAGTGGCTGAAACCACCGGTTTGCTAAACCGACGTACGGAGCAATCTGTACCACGAGTTCGAATCTCGTCCTCTCCGCAAAAAGCCCTGTAGACGTTTCTACAGGGCTTTTTGCGTAAATGTTACCCCGGAAATTACCCCATTTTTGTCTCAAAATACACTTCTGTCTGCATATATCTTTCCCTATCTTCAAGTGGTGTATTACCATTTGCACCTTGACAATAGTCTCAAGTCTCATTAGTCTCACAGAATGTCAGACTGTATTATCGTTCTCTGCCCTGCTTTGCAAGCTCACGGACCCTTTCAACATCAAAGACTATCCTCCGGCCGATCCTGGACACTATGGCATCCCTGAGGAGACCGCCACCATCGGATGAGCCGTCCTCCTCACGTGCGGTGCGCATCAGCGAATAGACCGTGGAGTCGGAGCATCCCAGCTCCACCGCGAGGGCATGGACACCCATGGCCTTCTGCCCCCTCCTTTCCGACATTGTGTTTCCACCGACGCCACTGACCGTTGCCAGCGCGTACTGTGTGAGCCCTATATATTCCTCCCCTATCATCTGCCATACAGGCTTGTCAAGGAGGGATTCGATTTGTATGTTTCCTTTCATTGTTTGTACATGTATAATTTTGTTGAACGTTGGCATTCTCCTGTATCTTCCTTTGGCAGCATGTGCACGGTTGCGCCGGCAGTCAGTACAGGAAAGGCCTTGAAACCGGGGATTCTGGCTCGCTCCCCAGCCTCAAGTTATGCACAATCTGACATATGCAACAGTCTTCCCTTGACTTTGTATGGATTTTCATGGGAATTTGTGTGAAGATTTACACCTTTTGGCAAGATGGTACTCTGAAATGGTACTATGGTTCTAAAAAAGCGTCCGATGAACATATATGACAGTCGGCCCTGGCCAACCACGCCGCTGGCAGTTCATGAGAAACGACGTTGGCAGAAAGAGACTTCGCCCATTGTACAATGCCCATGTACCTTTCCTCTTTTAACCAATAAGATTACATAGTGTTGGAATCGTCCCGACTATTGTATATATTTGGTCCATAGGGTCAGTGCCAGCATATTGCATGGTCATTCCCCTTAACCACAACCACATTGTAAATCATCACTGAACTTAATAGCCATGAACGAAAACTCAGAAAAGAACATCAGTGGTAATCCTGATTCCCAGAACAGAAACATCACCGACGACCA
>JAQXOE010000052.1 GCA_029098505.1 Bacteroidales bacterium | reverse complement strand
CCTCTCGAAGCGGTTGATAGCGAAGAGGGCGATAAGATATACAAGTCCTACAACCACTAGACCGCATCCAACGCAAAGACTGAGTGCCTTGCCTCCGACGCCCGGAACACTGAATGAAAGGAAGCCGAGTATAGCACCGCTAAGACCAAGAATGAGGTTTATCCACCAGAATCTGAAACCAATCTTCCTGTAATCGAATGAACGTATTGCGAGGTTCGCACCTTCAATGATGAGGAACAATGCGAATATGATAGGGATGATGGCTGCCAGAGCGAGATCGTGCCTCAGGAAAAGAATACCAATGATGATTTGAAGTACGGCGGAGAGGAGTATACTTCCGCTCTGAGGGAAATAACTCCTAAGGCTTATCCAGTTCAACAGAGTCGCAGCGCCTGAAACGAGGGTGAGTATGCCGAGGATCCAGGCCAGGGAGATGACCGTTGACATAGGATTGCAAATGCAAATGATTCCGAGGGCCACCAATGCTGCACCGGTGATGCCCATATAAATTTTTCTACTTGGTAACATATTGTAAATCAAATTAAAAACCCGAAGGCCATAAAGGCCTCCGGACTTAATTGGTCAAATTGGATGCCGAAGCTCATTTTTCGGCCTTGATTACTAGATTTACTGACAACTTGTCCGCTTGCTGGTACAAATTGTCACGGATTGTGGCCCAGTTCTCGCTCAGTCCTCCAGTTCCTTTCCTTCGTAAGTGGACATCTCTATTCTGGAACCGGCTTTCACTTCCACGTTAGGAATAATCATTCGGTGGATGATTTCACCGCTTGATCCATTCTGGAGATTGAAGACAAGGTCATAGGTACCGGCTCGAAGTTGCATCTTGACTGTCTTGTTAGGACCGTAACCCTTTCTTTCAGAGTAATATGGCTGCTTTGCTACCTTGTACTCGCCGCTTCTGTACACCTGCATACCTGTCAGATATATATTTTTACTTGTTGCTACTTTCAACTCAATGTCACCGACAGGAATCCTGTTCATAGCAGGCATATCGAACTCAAGGGAAAGATCCTCGTGGTCATAGAAGGCCCATCCTTCAAATACGGCCCTTCCCTGATTGTTTCGGATAGTTCCCTTGTAAGCTGACTTATAGATAGGCTTGATTGTGGCCTTCATCTTCATATTGCCGAAATCATAGTCTTTGGCGCAGTATTTACCGCTTTTCAGATGCCAAACCCAGCTGAAATCAAAACGCTGGTCTTTGGTCAGCACAGCGGGAATATCCTTGGTGCTGTAACCGCCTGTGTCATTGTGGCTTGTTATTGAGTAATTGACTTTGGCCGTATTGAGCTCAGTGTTTTGTTGTACACTCTGGTCTGGAAGGGTCTGAGTAGCGCTGGAGTCGTGCTTGTAGCCAAAGGATATGCTGCCCATAAGGGTATTCATCCAGGATAGGACACCACTGAGCCCATCCTTGCGGACTGAACCGAAGGTGAGCTTAGGCTCAAGAGTGAAGGTATTGCCCTTGGTATAGGTCCAGCTGCCTATGGTAGTGGATGGCTCCGGTTCGACAAAGAAATCTGCATCATCAGCTACAAGCTCCTTCCCGTCAGGCGTAAGCAGTTCGAAATCAAGACAATACTGTGAAGGATACCAGCCACAGAGCTTCACTCCTTGATTCGAACGTTCAGCAAAAATCAAATTGTTGTGACTCAGCAAATATCCTTCTACGCAATAGTAGTCGCCCGACTCCCTTCCGTCTCCGAATACATAAAGAGGGAAGACTTCAAGGTGCAAATCCACTGCTGCTGTCGCATTGACTTCCGGTGTATAGAGCTCGAATGTCCCCATTCCCGTCTTTTTGATTTGGGCAATCACGTGCTCCGGAATGGCAATGTCGAAGGCCTTGCTGACCATAAGTGTGTTGTCAGGATCTCCTTCGACTGTCGATGATTGCTCGACCGTTGCGCCTCCCATATCCAGTGAAAGCTCAGTGCGCTTGTTCGCATTCAGGTCAATGCTCACATCTGCAAATTCCTTGAAATATACCGCCCTGTCCGTCCTTATTTCCACTTTCAGGCCTTTTACCGCCTGTGGAATAAGGCAGAGAAAGATTCCATCTATGGCTCCGTCAATCATCTGCAGATTGATTCCGTCCGAGACTATATTGACTATGGATGAGGCCGAGATGGCGCTGCATTTACCGCTGGAGAGTTCATATTTGAAGTCGCCGACCAGAGCAGCTCCATTGCTTGCATTTAGGCTTATCGATGTAACTGTTTCATTATCTGCGAGATAAGGAATGGAAGTTAGACTCAGTGACAAGTGTGAGACCAGACGTTTCCATTCAATAGGATAGGATTTGCCTTTTTCCGGTCCGTTAATCTTTCCAGTGCTTCCCACCAGAATGTCGCAGCTCGCATCGAAGTTGTCCTGATTATTCCTTTTGCCAGCGATTTGCCTGTAGCCCAGCCTGAAAAGAAATCCATCCTTGTCAGACATCTGCTTGTCAATAAGGCAATTGGAAGGATAAACCCCGTGGAAAACCCAGTCTCCACCTTCTTCGCTAAATAGGGACGAAGGCACGGCGAAGCTTGCTTCCTCGCTATCTGAAGACAGCTCGGTAGGGGAGACAATAAATTCAGCTAATGTCGTATCCCTGAGTCCCCCGGAAGCAAACCTCCATTTACCCTCCCTTTCAACAAACACACTGATCCTGTCTCCTGCCGACCATAGAATATTCCCGTTTGTCAGTAACGTTTTTGTCTTTGCACTTTCAGCATTATCGTCAAACTGAGGCTTTCCTGAGTGGAGCAGAATCTCTTGTTCAGAATTGCTCAAATCAGGTTTTTCGGGTTCCCTTGGATTACAGGAAAGGATAGCAGGAAGTATTGACAATGTAAAGAAGATTTGTCGCTTCTGCATAGGACGGAGTTATTGTTGAATTTTTTTTCCTTCATAAGAGTCATATGAACAGGTCTGTCCTGTTTCGACTTTTATGTCGCTAATACAGCGGCTCTCAATAACTGTTTGGTCTTCTCTGATTTTATAATTGACTGAGTACAATCCTACTGGAAGCTGGAACCTGACTTTTTCACCCTCTGAGAAGGCAGATTTATAGTAATCTACACTATTTCCGCTTTTGTCAAAAACTTCGACATTGGTAATATGGCGCGTGTCTGTGCTTGTAATCTCAATAATGCCGTATTTGGCGCGGTCTGGAGGGGTTATTGTAAAGGTCGTAACTCTTTGTTTTTCAGGAAGAACGTGTACGTTATGTTTCAAGTGGCCCTCTGCACCCCAGGTGGCGTGGCGATACATATAGCCGAAAGTAGGGTCGAGGGTGAAACGGAATTTGAATGAAGTCTTATCTTCATCCTTTGTTCCGCTGACTTTCCAGCACCAGCTTGCAACACAGGGCTGGTTGGACCTGGCGATAAGAGGGACTGCTTTATAAACGTTATCGTCCTTCATAAAGTTCAGACACAGAAAATCGTATTCCACTACACCGTCCAATGTGGTATTTTGCATAATCATCTGGTCAGACATAGGCTTGGAGATGCTGTTGTTCCAAGTAAACGAGCCTCCGACAGTAAGATTGCCGGTTTTGTTGCCTCCAGTGATACCTCCCTGTCCTGTGATATTGAGACCGGCTGTAAATGAAGAGGTGTAATTCGCTGTTCCCACTGTGGTCTCAGGTGAAGGTTCCTTGAAGAGACTTACCTTGTATTTGTTTTTATCTGTCAACAACTCTGCTTTCCAGTGAATATCCTCACTGTAAAGGGCGTGAGCATAGGTAGGGATAGCTCCGTGCTTTTTCTTATATGTTCCGAACATTTTTGCGTTTCGGGAGATTATTGTGGCTGTCACGAAATAATAATCTCCACTTTGGCTTCCGTTCAGTTCATACGCGTAGAGAGGGGTAATGGTAAACTTGACTGATATAGTCGAGTTTCTGGTGATGCGATCAGGCTTGGAAAGTGCTATTTTGCACATCTTGAAATTGTCAACTCCAATAGGGAAGCTCGTTTCATACACCTGGCTGTAATTCTTGTCTTCGATATATCGGTTTAGTTCACTGCGGTAATCTTCAATTGTTGAAGACCCTGAATCATTCTTTGGAAGTGTGCTTTCGTTGAGCCATTCTACAAATGAATCAAACATTGAGCTCAGAAACTCCAACTCATCATCGGGACTGGCTGAATTCCCCTCGCTGTCCTTCCAGTTGTCAGAGCTGTTTGAAGAAGCTTCGTCTTCTTCTTCCGATTCATCTTCTGAAAGGTGTCCTTTCAGAGTGAACGGGTCCTGAACTGTATAACAAGCGAAGCGTTGAGTGGCCACCAACAGGAAATCTACTGCACTTTCACCATTTACTATAAGGGAAGGACCTCCGATTGACTTCCAGAATTCACCGTGGGCAATAATCTCAGGAGAAAACTCGACTATGACCTTGCCCGCTTCCCAGGCCTCGCGCACCAAATCGGTGTTAGCGTACAGATCAGATGATTTCAGGACAATAATGCTTGCCTGATCCGGATTTGTGGTAATGTTGGCGAGTCTCGATTTGAATGCTTGATCTACATTGGCCGGCACTGCACCGGCAAAGTAAGTCAATGCCGTTACCTGCTGTTCTTTTTCGTCAATATTGTCCTTATTGGTATCGAATTCATCGCCACAGGCACTTGCCATCGCCACCAGCGCCAGAAGACCGAATATGTAAGTACTGATTCTTTTCATTTCTTCTATGAATATGGTGTGTCTTATTCAACGCTGAAGAAATACTCCTTGCCGTATTCCCTGAGTATGGACAGACGGAGTGTCTTCTCTGTAAGATTGTACATTGAAGACCACTGGGTCATTGAGGTAATTTCCTCGGTAGGCGGCTGTGATACGTTTTTGAGCAGAGTCATAGCCTCGTCCTCAGTCAAGGTGTAGTGTTTGGCCTTCAGTGTGTTTCGCATAGTGTCATAGCGGGCCTTTCCGTGGTTTGAGCCCCATCCGTCATTGGTGCCTGCCATTGACGGAGCTACATAGAAGTTGGTTACGCAGCGGAGTGTGTCATTGCCATTCAGGTCCTCACGGCGGCTTGGATATTCTTCATCTCCATCATAGGTAAATTCAACAATGGCATAATCACCTGTAGCGTCTGCCATAAAGAAGTGGTAGCTGCTCCGGCCTGTTCCTGCCATATCCAAATCGTAGTTGTCGAGCATTGTCAATGCTTCTTGGACGGTTGAAGCCCTGTCGAGAAGCATACGAATGGCCACAGTCGTTGATATCTTCGGGTTGTTGTTGTCCTGTTTTGCCGGTTTCTCGTTCAAGGCGAGTACTCCGATGGCGAATCCATCCTCATTGATTCCGTCCAAAGCCGCATATGGCAGAGCCATCAACAGGGAAAGATCCTTGTCTTTGTCCTCGTAGAATCCCTGGCCATAGTTCAGATGCATACCATCTACCATCGAAATGGATTTCTTTCCGTTCTCAGGTGCCGTATGGACAATGATGGCGGCTGTAGGAAGGTAAGTCTTCTTGTCTGCAGTGGAGTGACGGTAGTCATAATTGCGTCCCATAAGGAAGTCAAGACCACCTTGCTCCGGTACAGCGAAAGCGCTGCATCCTGAACCGAAATCAACATTCGGAGCTTTGGTGCCTGTCTCGTCATATAGGAGATAAGCGACATACTGGAACAAATCATCTACTGTGGTTTTTCCAGATGCCAATACCTGGTCAAGCTTATAATCTTCGGTATAATAAAGCTCATACAGACGTCCGTTTCCGTCGAGGTCTTGGATCGAGTTGAGCATCGCTACCTTATCAGGGTCAGTGATGTACTTGGTCTTCTTCGGAACAAGCTCCTTTTCGCAGGAAATCGCTACGGATGTTGCTATCAGAAGCGTTGCAGAAAGAAGTGAATAGAATAGGATTTTTTTCATAACTGTATTTTGTTTGAAGATTATTATTCGGGAAAAGGTTGGAAAGCACTTCTGCCCACATAACAAAAATAGTCAATCAGGTCTTTCCAGCCTACAGGGGTATTTCAAGTTTTGAAGTTCAGGCAAATTAATTGACGTTTAGGCAACTTTCATTTTGTTGTCTAAACGTCAATTTGTAAAATAGACAATAGCTTTTCCTATTATCTGAAAGTCATTGTGAATTCTGTAATCTGCTCATCGCTGCGCGTGAGGTCCAACTGTCCGTTGTGCGCCCTCATAATCTGGCGTGAAAGACTGAGCCCAATGCCTGAACCTTCGCGCTTGGTGGTATAGAAAGGAATGAAAATCTGCTCCTGGGCTTCAGCTGTTATCGGCGTACCGTCATTAGAGACCCTGATGACTGTCTGTTCTTCGCTGTCTATGCCTGCAGTAATCCGTATATGCCGTGCATCTGCCTGGATGGCATTCTTTATAAGATTGATGAGAATGCGGCTGATCTGTGACTCGTCGGCATATATGAGAATATCCTCGGTTTCTGGCCTGAAGCTGCAGCTTGTTCCTGCATCGGAGCATTGCTCGTGAGTAAGGTCTATCACTTTTCGGACAAGCTCATCTACCATTATAGCCTTCTTGACCGGTTTTGCGACTCCTGCCAATTCGCGGTATGACTCAACGAAACGGATCAGGTCTTTCGATGAGGATGAAATGGTCTCCAGCCCGGCTTTCACATCAAGCTCCCGGCTTTCCTCTGGCAGATCCATATAGTGGCTGAGGGCTTCGCTGAGTGATGCAATGGGGCTGACCGTGTTCATTATTTCGTGGGTCAGGACGCGGATAAGCTTGGTCCAGGATTCCTGCTCATTCTGCTGCCGTCTTCTCTCCACTATCCATTTGATACGGTTGAGGGTCCTGTTGAACTTGTTGTCTTCAGTGAAGCGGAAGTTATATTCCCCGTCTTCAAAGGCATCAAGCATATATTCGAGTTTTCGCCTGTCTTTCTCGCGTATATACAAAGCAGTAATGACGGCTGTCACTATGACGGCCGCCACTACAGTCAGTATGATTCCCCACACCGGCATCAGATATCGTATTTTTTTAGTTTGCTATAAAGGGTAGGACGACTGATTCCGAGCTCTTTGGCTACCAGTGTCAGGTTTCCTTTGCAGCGCGCCATCGCTTCGCGTATTGTATGTGCCTCGGCTTCGTCAAGTGTCTGTTTAGAGCTGGACCCGGGTGGAAGCTTGATCTCCAGGGAAAGATCTTCGGCGGTAATGCTCTGGCCTTCCGACAATATAACAGCCTTCTCTATGCTGTTCTGCAACTCCCGGATATTGCCGCTCCAGGCGTGGGAGCTGAGCAATCTGGCAGCTTCGGGAGTGAAACGGGAGGCGCTGCGACGGTATTTCCCCGCATATACGGCCAGAAAGCGCTCGGCAAGCGGCATCACATCCTCAGGTCTTTCACGCAGAGCCGGAAGGCGTATGCGCATAGTATTGATGCGGTAATACAGGTCCTCCCTGAAACGGCCGTCAGCGACCATTTTCTCAAGGTCCATATTCGTCGCGCAGATGAGCCTGATGTCCACCGGAATCTGCTTCTCCGATCCTACTCGGCTTATCGTTCGGTTTTGCAGCGCCCGCAGGAGCTTCGCTTGGAGGTGCAATGGGATATTGCCAATCTCATCAAGGAAGAGAGTGCCTCCGTCAGCCTGCTCGAACTTGCCGGTATGGTCTGCGTGGGCGTCGGTGAAGGCTCCTTTGACGTGCCCGAAGAGCTCGCTTTCGAAGAGGGTCTCGGTAATCGCACCTGCATCGACGCAAACCATCGGCCTGTTCTTTCGCAGGCTAAGGGCGTGAATCTGTTGCGCCAGCACATCCTTGCCCGTTCCGTTTTCGCCGGTGATGAGTACAGTCGCATCGGTCGGAGCAATCTTTTCCACTGTCCTCCTTATCTGAGTCATTGCCGCACCTGTGCCCCAGTACATATTGCCCGAAGCCTTGGCCTCATCGCTGCGGGAAATCTTGCGGGAACTGCCCGACTGCAGGGCGAGAGCTGCCTCCAATGCCGCATTCAGGGAGGAAAGGAGCTTTTCATTGTCCCAAGGCTTGACGATGAAGTCGAAGGCGCCTCTTTTCATACCCTCGACCGCCAGCGTGATGTCGGCATAAGCGGTAAACAGGACAATTTGCACGTCAGGGTACATTTTCTTCAGTTCACCCGTCCAATAGAGGCCTTCGTTTCCTGTATTGATGTCGGTGTAGAAGTTCATATCGAGCAGGATTACGTCCGGACGGAATGACTCCATCGTGCTGATCAGGGTTTTCGGCGATGCAATCAGTTCCACCTGCGCGAAATATGCCGGCAGAAGTATCTTCAAGGCATTGCGTATGCCCTGATTGTCATCCACTATGAGTATTCTACCTTTTTTCATATCGCTCCCGTGTGCATCGTCCTTGCCAAATATAAGGAAAAATGCACAAAACTATTCTGTTTTAATTGATTCAACAGGGTCGGAAAGGACAGCTGAGAGGCTGCGCAATGTTACGACGGCCACAGTGACTATGAGAACTGCCGCAAGTGACAATGCAAATACCCACCAATGAACAGGCATACGGTAAGCGAAAGATTTGAGGTACAAAGTGCTAATCCACCAGCCGAGAGGAGCAGCTATTACGAAACAAAGCAGTACTATCTTGACGAACTGGGAGTTGAACATCTTCAGAATGTCAGCGATACTCGCTCCGTTCACTCTCCGGACACCGATTTCCTTGCGCCTGTATTCAGCTTCGAACATTACCAATCCGAACACTCCCATAAGCGAGATGACAATAGCCAAGACTGTGAACAGCAATATGATGCGTGAGGTCTTCTGCTCCTGTCCGTATTGCGAATTCAGACTGCTGTCAAAGAAAGAGAGCTCGAATTCATCCTTAGGAACAGAAGGGTCCATCTCGTTGAGCTTGGTCTTTATCCAATCACTGAGTGCAGGAATGTCGGCTCCGGGCTCGGTCCTGATGTAGAGCGTATAGAGGGACTTCCAGGAATTTTGTCCGAAAATGTAGAACGCGAAAGGCTCCACTCCATATGCCAGTGACCTGTAGTTGAAATTCTTGCAGAAACCGGCTATCTCCGTATCTCCCTGGTGCCCGGCTACCTTGTCTTCAAGGGTAAAGCCGAATTTATCCCTGGCGCTTTCGTTGAAGATGAAGATACCGTCTTCGCACTGCTCGTCACTTTCCATAAAATCCCGACCTTCGATTATGTCTATTCCCATAAATCTCAGGAAGTTCCAGCTGACAGGATAGCATTGGAAATTAATCTGTTCGCCCTTGAACTCCCGTCCCCAGCCCATTCTTGAATTTGCCACCAGGTCTCCGTTCGCCCAAGTGACATCCTTGATCTGAGGATTGGTTTTCAAGAGGGATGTCGCGCTTTCCCTCATATCCGCCAGTTTTTCCGTAGTATTGACCTGCAGAAGCTGGCTGCGGTCGAAGCCCATATCGAAATTGAGCATATACTGTCTCTGCATAGTCACGAAACTTGCACAGATAATCAGTACGAGCGACACCACGAACTGGAAGCCTATGAGCCCCACTCTGAAAGCCTTGCCCTTGGAAGCGGTACCGAAACTGCCCTTGAGGGCCAGTGCAGGAGAGAAGGATGTAATGTAGCTTGCCGGGTAAAAAGAGGATACGAGCGCGAGCAAGATGCCCCCTAGGGCGGTAAGGACAGCCACGCCTGCATTCTGGGAAAGGAGTGCATTGCAAGGTATCAATGACGCAAGACTGCTGCTGCAGAAGAGTTTTACTATGACCGCAGCAATGGCCAGGGCAATAAGTATCATCACCACAGATTCAGCCACGATTCCTCCTATGAGCCTGACCCTCGAGGCGCCGAGTATCTTTCTAGTGTTTACCGAACGCAAGCGGACAGGCACCAGCGCGAAGAAGAAATTGATGAAGTTGATGAAAGCAATGACAATTACCAGTATGGCAATGGTGAGCAGGGTGTAGGTCGTGGTCCTGTTGCCGTTCTGTCCGGGACTCTTGAAGGTCTTTTCGAAATACATTCCTTCCAGAGGGAAGAGTTTTACCTTGAGTCTGGCTTCGGCTTCGTTCCTGTCTTCCTCGGAAATGTCTTCTCCGTGGCTTGACGTCATATTCAGGAAGGTCTTAATAATTTGCTCAAATGCCTGCTGTTCAAAGAGTTCCTTATCTTCAGCCGAATGCAGTTTGACAAAATAAGGGTAACTCCATTCGCTGAAGTCATCTATGCTCTGATCTCCGATATTCATCAGGCAATCCATATCATGAAGGTCACTGTTTTGTGGATAGTCCTTATAAATCGCGGCGACATTAACCTGGTGCTGGGTTCCGTCATTGCCCTGGATAAAGAGGGCGTCACCGGCGTGGATTCCGAGTTCCCTGGCCTTGCTCTCGCAGAGGATCAGGTCTTTCCAACGCACCAGATTGTCAAGGCTTCCCTCTACGGCCTCGACTCCGAACACCTTCAGCGCTCCATCAGAAGCTTCCCCTCGAGTCAGGACAAATGCACCGCTACCGTCCTCGTTGAGGCTGAATTTGTTTGTATAAACGCCTCCGCCTGCCAATGTGCCGCCGTATTCGACGCAAGGGACATTCTCGATGGCGCTCTCGCACAAAGGTCTGGACAGCCACGGAGCCCAATTGCCAGGAGTGTACCAGTCCGGCATCGACATTGCGAAAATCCTGTCGGAGTCCTTGATTCTTCTATTGTAACCGAGGTCGTAATTGACCTGGACCATTATTATGTACAAGGCGGCGAAGGCCATTGCCATTCCTGCAATGTTCAGCAGTTTCGATACTGCCGAGCTTTTCCTGCCGATTATATTTCTTATTGACATAGTTGCTTATTATTCTTTTCTCAATGTATCCACTGGATTTGAACTGATTGCCCTCCAGCTCATCAGGCTCACGATTGCCGCGGTCAATGCAGCTATTACGACAAATGCGACGATGAATTCGACTCCCGAAATTCCCACCTTCTCGACGAAATTCTGTTGCCATCCGTTTATCAGCATCCAGGCGATAGGGACAGCGGCAATGAACGCAACTCCCAGCAGCACAGCGTATTTCATCAGATTCTCCTTGACCAGAGGCCCATTGTCAGCGCCATAAACCTTTCTTATGGCAATGGTTCTTTTGCTGTATTGCAGGTCGAGAAGCACCTGCCCGAAAATACCGACAAGGGTGAGCAACGCAGCGAGCAGGGAGAAAAGCGCAATCGATTTTTCCTGTTTGATTTCAGGCTCGTACAGCTCGCCGAGTATATCGTCATACAGTTTGGTCTCAAATAGATAGTTTGGGTCCATTTCGCGGAGGACTTCATTGATTTTTTTCACACAAGCCGAAGGGTCAAATCCGTCCGCAAGTCTGATGTGGGCGCAGGTCAAAGATGCAAAGTCCTTAGACACAGCGATATAGCATATAGGTGAGATGTCCTGTCTGAGGGAATTGATGCAGACTTCTCCCGTGCGGCCGATAATCTCTATTCCATCCAGAGCCCCGCCATCCAACATATCTATGCCCTGGTCTGCGGCGGCCTTGTTGATGATTACGCAGCTCCCATTGTCGTCCGATTCAGAGAAGTTTCGTCCTTCCTCTATAGGTATTCCCATAACACTCAAGAAGTTAGGGCTGCACATAAAGACAAAGGTCCGGATTTCCTTGCCATTGTAATTGAAGGTGGAGGTGCTGTAGGAATCGGAACCTCCCATACACTCCATAGCATAAGCTACATCCACGACCTCATCCAAGGAAGAAAGCTTTTCCCTTATCCAATCCGCCTTTTGTGCATAGTGGGTCTGCGAAATCTGCACGACAGCCACCTTGTCCTTCTCGAAGCCGTTGTCCCTGCTGATCAGGAACTCGTTCTGACGGTAGAGGGCAATGACGAAGACCAGCAGTACGCAAGAAAGGGTATATTGCAATGCCATCATCACGGTGCGGAAACGCTTGCCCGAAAGTGAATACGCCATATCGCCTTTCAGAGCGAATGCGGGCGGCAGGCTCGTGACGTAGATGCTCGGGAAGATGCCGGCGAAAAGACCGGTGAGCAATGCCGTCAATGCCGCTATGATGACCAGTACCGTCTGCTCTGAGAAGCGGAAAGGCATATCCGCAATTCCTTCTGCATAAAGGGCATTGCTGACAGGAGAAATGATGCACAAGGCAATGGCAAGAGCCGCCAGACTGAAGAAAACGGCCTCGAACACCAGCCCTGAGCGAAGGGCAATGACGCTGCTTCCAAGTATCTTCCTCGTATTGATGCTCTTGACTCGCATAGGCGCCAATGCAGTGAAGAAGGTCGCGTAGTTTATGCCTCCGATCAGGAGTACGATTATGGCAATGCAGATCAGCATCCACATTTGACTCCTGTTTCCGTTCTTGTAAACTGCGCTGCCTGCATCGGCGAAGTAGATGTCCTCGACCGGCGTCAGTTTGATGTCGGTCAGCCAGTCGCTTTCGTAGTTGAATGTGTCGTTGAAAGTCCTCTCTACGAGTTCCTTATTGTCCGGACTGTCCAGAAGCAGGTAGCAATTGAAGTTAGCGCCACCATAGGAACCTTTCTGGATGTTTCCGACATTCAGGTAAATATCGTTGTCCATCTGTGAGTTTTCAGGGAAATCCTTATAGACTGCCCCTATGACAAGGCTATTGCCTCGGTCAGAACCGAAGATGTATTGCTCGTTGTGGGTAAGGATATTGCCAATAGCCGATTCATTGGCGAACAGCCTTTTGGCGAGCGACTGCGGGATTGCCACGGTCTGCTGGTCAATTAGGGCATCGGCATTGCCCTCGATGAATTCAACTCCGAATATCTTGAACAACTCCGGATAGACTACGTTGACCTTGCTCTTGAACGGCTCGGTCATCCTTCCGTTTTCATCAGCGACATTGAAAATGATGCTTCCAATAAAAGGGCAGCTGATGCTTCCTGCTTCAATATGAGGCGAGCTGGAGATGATATCGTCAGCATATCCTCTTGGAAGAATGTTCCTGAAGATGTCGTCATTGGTGGCACCTGCTTTGTCCACACGATAGATTCTTCCCGAAGTAGGATAGTTCTTGTCGAAATCGCGCTGGTAGCTGACTTGAACCATCAGGACGATAAAGGCAGTGAAGCCAAGAACCAGTCCGATGAAGTTCATCACCATCGCCACGGAATACTTCCTCAATATTGAAAGGAAACTTTTCATATATCGTTGAATGATAGCTTGTTATGACTATAGTTCGTTCTGGACGTCACTGACTATAGAACCATCGAAGAGGTTGATGATGCGCTGGGCCATTGAGGCATCTTTCTGGGAGTGAGTCACCATTACGATGGTTGCTCCCTCGCGGTTGAGTTCCTGGAGGAGTTCCATCACTTCCTTGCCGTTCTTCGAATCGAGGTTACCGGTAGGCTCGTCGGCGAGGATGAGTTTCGGATTCGCCACGCAGGCACGGGCAATGGCCACTCTCTGCTGCTGACCTCCCGAGAGCTGCTGTGGGAAGTGGCTTGCGCGGTGGCTGATGTTCATTCTCTTCATCATTTCTGTGACTCTCGCCTTGCGCTCCGCTGCCGGCATATCGAGGTAGCGCAGAGGGAGTTCAATGTTTTCAAAGACATTGAGTTCGTCAATGAGGTTGAAACTCTGGAAGATGAATCCGATATTGCCTTTGCGGAACTTGGTGCGGTCTTTCTCCTTCAATCCTGCCACCTCGGAGTCTTCAAAGATGTAGGAGCCGCTGCTCGGATTGTCGAGCAGTCCCAGTATGTTCAGAAGCGTCGATTTTCCGCAACCTGACGGGCCCATAATGGCAACGAACTCGCCGTCCTTGATTTCGAATGATACGTTGTTCAATGCTGTTGTTTCGATTTCTTCTGTGCGGAATACTTTGCACAGGTCTGTAACTTTAATCATAATTTATTGGTATTTAATTGTTTATTATTCAGTCTTAATGCCTTCGGCAGGGTTGCGGCGGACGGCGTGTATGGTCTGCAAGAGGATGGAAAGCACGGCTATCAGCAGTGAAATGGCGCAGGTCAATATGAATATCCAGGCACTTAGTGGAATCCTGTAGCTGAAATCCTGAAGCCACCTGAGCGAAACGTAATAAGCCACAGGCACGGCCACAAGGCATGACACCAGGAGCGGTGCGCAGAACTTCACGAGCATCAGCAATATCACCTCGCGGACGCTGCCTCCCATTATTCTCCTCACGGCAATCTCGCCCCGGTGCTGGCGGATGAAGAACAGCGACATTCCAATGAAGCCGAAGATTGAAATCAGCAGGGCTATGCCGGTGAACATCAGGACAATATGAAGGACATTCCTCTCTTCCTCGAACTGCGAGGCCACTTCCTCCTCCAGATTCTGCACGACCCAGTCAATATCTTTCCTGTCCGTGATAACTTCGGCTACGGCGTCCTTGATTTTCCTGACTGCCTCATCAGAACCGTCAGTCTTGACGACAAAGTCCGGATTCTTCATTGTTTCCGGGTCCTTGAGGTAAATCGCGAACTCCATGATATCCGCAAGAATACTACCCTTATGGAAGTTTTTGACAACCCCTGCAATATGTTCTACGCCATATCCTTCAAACCATTGAATCTCACGGTCGGAATCGGACAGGCCAAGTGTCTCCTTCATCTTCTCATTGATGTAAACCGCGCCATCTGAAGTGCCGTAATTATCCAATATCTCCACTCCGTAGATATCCAATGCCTCCTTGTCCAGGCTCGCCTGATAAATAAGATGTGTGGCTCCGTTCTGGTCCTTTCTCGTACTCATTGACGAGATTCCATAAGACAGGCAGCTGCCACGGCTGAAGCCAATTTTCTGGACACAAGGCAGCCCCTGAAGTGTGGACAATATTGCCTCTGAGTCTCCCGGCTCATCCGGTGAAATGAACAGCACATCCTTGGTATTGATTCCAAGTGGCGCATTGACAAGCCCATTGATCTGCAATGCGACCACCAATGACAGGGTGAGCATCACGATGGTGATGAGATTCTGAATCATTATGAACACCCTGCTGAAAAGCATCTTGGATTTGTAGCGGAAACTGCCCTTGACCACATTTATCGGTTTGAAAGCTGAAATTTGGACTCCCGGTATGATTCCCGCGAGGAGACCGGTCAGCACGATGAAACAGATGCAGGTGCCTACCGTACCTGGCGTAAAGTCATTCTCAAGCATTATCCTGCCCCTGAACATCGATGCGATGTCGTCCTGGAAAAGGAAAGAGAGTCCAAGCCCGATGAGGAACGATATCAGCACAACAAGTATGGATTCGCTCACAAGTTTGCTGATTATCTCACTTGTGGAACTGCCGAGCAGCCTTCTCGTTGCCATTTCCCTGGCTCTCATCCCGGTGTTCGCCACAGTCAGGTTGATATAGTTGGTCACAGCGAATAGCAGGATGGCGATTACCGCGCTGAGAAGTATGACAAGAAGTCCCTTATTGCCTTTTTCCATACCGCGGCCCTCATTGGCCTCGTCGAACATCAATTTTCTCAGAGGCGTAAATGTGGCTGTAGTCTTGTTGACGTCCACATCAAACTCCATCATCGGAATGTCCCCTACGAGAGTTGACCAGATCTCGCCAGCCTTGGAATCGAGTTCCGCCCCTTGATGAAGGAGATAGAATGTCTTGAAGCATCCGTGGCTCGTGCTTACGAAGCACTGAGGGGACATTTCGTAGCCCAGAATCTGAGGATGCCTGTTGATGGAGGCAATGATTTTCGTGTCATTCGGAAGGACGGTCTTGTCGAAATCCTTGACTACTCCGCTTACTGTATAAACGAGTGTACTGTCGTAAGGGTCTTGATTTCCAGTTATAAACACAGATCTGTGGCCTATTATCCTGAGAGGCTCACCCATTGGGTCCGAGTCGGGGAAAATTGCATTGGCAAGGCTTTCCGTGATGACACACTTGTCCGGGGATGACAGGGCAATTTCCGGATCTCCTTTAATGAAATCGTATGAGAAAATATCGAAGAATGTCGAGTCCACCAGAAGCATTGGGTTTCCATCCACATCCCTGAAACTTTCATTGTCTGTCCTGATGGTTCCTGCCTGGCTAACCACGCAGCAGGTGTTCTCTATTTCGGGATACATCCGGCCGATTTTCCAGGACGCCCCAGGCCAGGACATATAGTCACCCGAGCGTCCCATCAGCACAATCCTGTCCTTGTTCGGCTGCGACGAGTCCACGCTGAACTGCCTCCAGGTGTAATCCCCTATCAATATCACGAACATCAGAGCCACTGACAGTCCCAGGACATTGATTACCGTGTAGTAAGGATTCCTCCTCAAAAACCTCAGAAAACTTTTCATATTCTATTCACTTTTAAGCGATTCAACAGGATTGGCCCGGGTAATACGCAGGCAGCAGAGAATGATGGTGCCGGCCACAATGGAAAGGACAATGATGTCCGCAGCTATGAAAATCAATGGTGAAAGGCTGATTTTCTCGGCGAAGTTCTCCAGCCAGACTCTCGCGGCAAAGAATGCCCCGGCATCTGCAAGCAAAGCGGCTACAATGCCGAGCTTTCCGATTTCTCCGACGAACAGGCCCAGTATATCCCTTGCCCTGGCTCCGTTTATCTTCCTGACAGCCACTTCCTTGCTCCTTCTCTCCGACTCATCCCGAACATAACCTACAAGCCCGAACAGGGCAATCAGAATACAGATTGCACATCCGGACAGCACCGTGTTCCGCATCCGCCTCTCGTCCTTGTATGCATCCCTCATCGCATCCTTGTAGGCGGTGAACACGATTTCCCTGTCAGGGAAGACCTCATCGAGGACAGCGTCGGCCTCATCCATCACATTCCTGCCAACCTCATTCACCTTGACAAGGATATATGGCATACTGCCCTCGCCCACCTTTCCGAGGAACTTCACGCTCGCCCTTTCATCAGGATTGGTCAGGTTCCTGATTCGGTAATCCTTGTATACTCCACTGACAGTAAATGCCTGACCTTCATCGCTATGCTCGCTGATATAGATTTGTTTGCCAACCGCGCCGTCGCTCCAGTCCTGAAACTCAGCCATCTTCTCGAGGAAACTCTCGCTTATTGCTACTTCCGTCAGAGTTTGAGGATAGCGGCCTTCGACGAAAGGTATGCCCATCATTGCGAAAAGACCCTCTGTACCCTCGTACTGGTCGGCAATATTGAAAATTTCCCGGATTGGAGTCTCCCAAAGGAATACATTGTTTCCTGAAGACCATTCAAGCGGAAGACCATAACTCATCTGCACGTCTTCCACCCCGGGAACAGCCATCAATTTGTCGATGATGGCCTGGCGAACAGAAGCGTCAGTGCCCCTGAGGTTTGCAAATATCAGATTCTCATATTCATAACCCGGTTTATCATTGATTGCCTTCTTGTATTGCAGTCCTATGACCACGACTAAACTCATAAGGAAAGTGCAGACAAAAATCTGCGCGAATAGCAGGGCAAGCTTCCAGAGCCTCTTGTTTTCCTTGTAATTGCGTATGGCGGAGGCTATGGGAATGTTTGAATACAGGCGCGCTGGAACCAGGGCTGCCACTACGAAGACTATCGCCACAACGGCAACAATGGCAATGATGGTCTGGGGCACGAACAATGCTTTCACTGGCACTCCGACCAAGTCGCCTATGATGCTTTGGAAATCGAGAATCAGCAGGGCTGAAACGGCAAGGGAAGCAAGGATATCCACCGCCGCCTCCTTCATCATCATTGCATATATGTTCGTGCTTCCGGCCCCGTAGCATTTGCGGACTCCGACCTCCTTCGAGCGTTTCACCATCGCCGAAATCACGAACAGAACATAGTTCAGTAGTGAAATCGCGAGCAGCAGCACAGAGACAATACTGAGAATAATCAGCATATTCCTTACATTATCTTCTGAGGTATGAAGGCTCGACAATGGATACAGATAATACCGAATCTTCGAACCTGCCTTCTCAAGCTGCTCAAGAGGCTGGTTCTTCTCCTGCATAAGCCGTATTGCAGGGTCAAGCATCCTGTAATCAACGCCATCCGCGAGCCGGACATAAGCCCTGTAACTGTCGTTCCCGAGCCAGTTTTCCGTGGAACGCTTTGACAATGACTCCATTGACAGGAGTATGTCATATTTTTGAGAACTCTGGTATGGAAAATCCTCGAATATGCCAGCCACAGTCATCTTGTAGCCCTCAAATTCCTCGCTCTCAATCTGCCTGCCCACCGCTTCCTGAATCCCGCCAAGTTTCTCGGCAAACGTTCTCGATACCATCAGGCTGGCTTCCGTAACAAGTGCCTTCTTTGGGTCTCCATTAAGAATCTCCGTAGGGAACACGTCGAAATAGGAACTGTCAGCAAGTATGAGCTGGCCACTTATCACATTCCCTGCTTCATCCTTGAAGCGGTCGCTATCCACGAGGAAAGTAGTTCGTGTGGCACATTCCACTCCCGGCACATATTGTCTGAAACCGGGTGCCACTCCTCCACTGACTTGTTCGTAATCGTGGGAGTGCCCCTGCTGGCTGAAATCGGTACGAATCTGATAAATGTTTCCGAACTTCTCATAGCAGCGATCGTAGCTCATCTCGAAACAAATCTTCGCAATGAGTATTATGCTGATAGCCAGACCTATGCCCAGAGACAAGGATTTTACAGCTATGTCTTTCAGTTTCATTAGTATTGTAAAGTCAAGATATACACTAGAACACCAACACTTCATTGTCACCGAAGGAGTCATAGCCGGAAATGATGACCTTCTCGCCCGGCTGCAGGCCTTCAAGAACTTCGTAGTACTGCGGATTCTGGCGTCCTATGCGGATTTCGCGGCGAACTGCCTTTCCTCCTTCCGGAGATACTACATAAATCCACTTGCCGCCGGTCTTCTGATAGAATGAACCGCGAGGCACAAGCACTGCCGACTCTGGCGAACCGAGCTGAAGATTCAGGTAATATGTCTGGCCGCTGCGGATATTGTCCGGAGTCTCGCCCTCGAACTTGAAATCAGCCTTGAACTTGCCGTCGCGCACCTCCGGATATACCTTCCTCAATGAAGCGTTGAATGTGCTTCCCTGACGCTCGAAAGTGGCCTCCAGTCCCGGAATGACGCGGTCAATATAGTGCTCATCTATCTGAGCCTCAATCTTGTATGAGCTCATATCGCTGATCTGTCCTATCTTGGTTCCAGCGCCTATGTTCTCTCCGAGCACCGCATCTAGAATGCCGAGCTGGCCGTCAATAGGCGCCTTGATGGTCAGATTATCCTTGCGCTTCCGAATCATCCTCATATTCAGCTGCATATTTTCCAGGCTCTCTTCCATTCTCTCAATTTGGGTGCTGCGGAAAAGGCTGTCCTGCACCTCCTTGTCGAGGATGATTTCGAGCTTCTCCAGGGCGAGTTCATAGTCTTCCTTCGCTTTCAGATAGTCCTCACGGGCAATGAGCTTATCCTCGTAGAGAGCCTTCTGCTGTTCGTAGCTGCGCTTGAGACGCTTCACGTTCAGCTGGTATTCCGCCTTCGACTGCTTCACGTTGAGACGGTCCTGCTCCATCTGTATCTGGGTGTTGCGTAGTATGTTCTCCTTCTCGGCAAGCTCTGCCTCCGAATTCAGAATCTGAAGGTCAAGATTGTCGTTCGAAAGACGGAGTATCTCGTCTCCCTTCTTCACCTGTGTGCCCTCTTCAATGAGTATCGCATCCACGATTCCTCCTTCTATCGGGCTGATCTGAATCGTGACAAGAGGCTGCACGGTGCCGCTGAGACGGATGTAGTCGTTGAATTCGCCCGAAGTGACATCTCCGAAGGACAATGTGTCAGCGTCAATGCGGAGAGTGCTGTGGTTCGGTTTCAATATAAGAATGAGGAGCAATACTGCCAATGCGCCCCCGAACCACCAAGGAAGTGCTTTCTTTGTAAATGCGGCTTTCAAGCCGGTCTTCTTTTCAATTATCTTGTCCATTTTGTTTTTTATTTCTGGTCAATATATGATTCGCCGCCATAGTAGCGGACAACTGCGTCCTTGATATAGAGTTTCAATAAGGCATTAAGTCTCTCCGCCATAGCGTTAAGGTAGCTCTGGGAGGCTGTCTGGAACTCGATAGCCGAGATGAGTCCGTTCTCGAACTGCTTGGTGCTCAGCGAATAAGCTTCCCTCTGAACCTCTGCCAGACTTTCTGCCTTATAGAAAGCCGACTCGGCTCCGTCACGGTCGTTCATTGCGCGTCTCACTTCATTTTCAATGTCGCGCATCGCCTGGTCGTATTGAGCTTCGGCACGGATGAGCGCATTTTTTTTCTTCTGAATTGTGGTGCGTCGTCTCAATTGGTCGAAAATCGGGAAACTGAGCTGGACCTGGATGTATTCACCTCCATTGTTCCGGAACTGGTCCTTGAATGGAGTTGCCACATAATCAGCGAGTCCGGGATAGGTGTAATAAGTCGTTGACCAGCCTCCATAAAGCCCGAAGGAAGGGGAGTACGCTCCTCGCGCGCTCTTAAGGTCGAGTGTTGCATTCCTGAGCTGGAGGGTGGCAATCCTGGCCGAAGGCAGCAACGCTTTGGCATTGCCCTCAAGATTGAGAACATCGACGTCCTCGCAGCGCGGTGCGGCAATTTCGGTGTCGAGCAGCAGTTTCTGCTCGTATGGCCAGTACATCACGTCCTTGAGGGTGATGAGGGCATTGTTCTTCTCGTTGGAACAGTTGATTAGCTGATACTCTTGCTTGGCGAGCTCGGACTCCATCTGTACGACATCAGCGTGGCCTTTCTGCCCGAGTTCCTCCTGGCGAACGGCGCGGTCGCGAGCGATTCTGGCGGTCTCTACCTGCTCCTTCAGCACGCTTTCGAGCTCGGACCAATAAATGACATTGGCAAAGGCCTCCATAGTCGCGAGACAAATCCTGTCCTGTTCCTGCTGCTCCTTGCTTATTCCCAGCTTTAGCGCTGTGTCAGCCATCTTGAGGTTGTTAACTGCTTGAAAACCATTGAACAAGGTGATCCCGGCACTCACGCTGTAGCCGTTGTAAAAAGTTGTCACCGTGTTATATGCATTGGTCTCAGGGTCGAGATTTCGACCGTATTGATTGTAGGCATAGGTTTGGGCGTTCAGGTTTGGAGTGAAGGCTTGCATTATCGCCTGACGGCGCTGCCATTGTTCATCCTTGCGGTCTGCCGCCTGTATTCTCATCGCTGTCGAATTGCTGATGGCATATTCCATACAGTCGTGAAGCTTCATCACTGAAGGAGCCTGTTCCTGCGCCTTCGCGGCGAAGGAAAACAGACTGCCAGTCAGGATTACTGCATTCAAAGTTATACAGTGTAAAAAGTTCATATCAATATTATGTTTTTCAGGTTTTGACTGAACTTGTACACCTCTTATGCCAAAGAATGCAATATGTTGATATAGATTAAGTTACAAATTTGAGCGTGTAAAAATGTTGTAAAGTTTCTTTACAAATGATGTAAAGTATCGTTACATCTTCTTGTTTTTCTTCTCTCCAAGGACTGCCCATCTTACGAAAGGAATACGATGTATCAGTTCATAAAGGGCAGGTGTCAATGTAAATTCGATGATAGTGAGAAGCGGGTAAATCAGCCACGGACTCATCTGTGTCTTCTCCTTGAAAATGTATGCAAAGGCCAGCAGGACTGCGTAATGCAGTACATACAGGCCATAATTGATCCGGCTGAGGTAGCTGAAGATACGGTTCGTCCTGTCGAAGCAGTTCAGGAAGAGCCCCATCATCGCCAGAGCCATCATCCAGGCGTAAAGGCAATTGAGCCATCCCGCGAGGTAAGAAGCCTGGACCGGACATTTGCCCCACCCTGTAAGGCATAGGGCAATGCCTGAGGCCAATGCGCCAAGAGCAATCGGCAGGAAGCCCTGTTTGAGCCTCTGAAGCACTTCCTCGTTTGAGAAGACAAAATATCCCATCAGGAAAGGAATGAAATATGCAAGAGGCCTGTAAAGATTGACCAGACCTGCGCTCGGATTCGGAGTATCGGACTCGAATATCATAAACTGTGAACCGAACCAGAACAGTACTCCCATCAGCAGAATCACTATCCAATTTGACTTCGCACAGAGATTTCTGAATTTATCTTTTGGGTCCAATTTTCTGATTATGAGGAGTATAAGGGAGAATACCCACAGCTCCTGAGCGAACCAGAGCGGCCCTACACCACTCAAGGCATAGAGCATCCATTTATTTATAAGAGGCACCTGGTCCAATGCTCCAGTCGCAGCTACTGCCCTCGTATTGATATAACCGACTATCCACTGGAATACAAAGAGACCGATGGTGGCCGGGACTATGAGTTTGCGTGTCCTCTCCTTCAGGAAGGTCTTCCCGTCTTTCTTTTCAAGTGCGAATCTGGCGCTGATGCCGGCAAGAAGGAAGAGCAACATCATAAACCAAGGATATAGGATGTACATCACAATATCCTGAGGCTGACCAGCCGGCCCCTCGACAAAGCCTCCGAGTCCTCCTTCCACTCCCTTGTTGTTGAAAATGTAGATTACGTGATAGAACAGTACCAAAAGTACCGTGAACCATCTCAGATTGTCCAACCAATGTTTTCTCATGGCAATATGTCCTCCATTACTTTACCGATAAGATGTGTGAAAACCTCTGTCTTCAACAACGCCATACCATTCTCATCGCCAAGTAGCATCAAAGTGTCGCCGGGCTTGATATCATACTGTTTTCTTGCATCCTTAGGGATGACTATCTGTCCTTTGTCTCCGACCTTAACAACGCCGAAAGCATATTTTCCTTCTGTATCTGGTACCTTCATAGTGGGAATAGTAAGAAATCTCCCACAAATATAACGTTTGTGTCTAAATTGCCAAGTATGTGATTCAATTTTTTTTCTCAGGCACAAAAAACAGAGGCTGAACACAGGTCCTGTTGACTATTGTGTTCAGCCTCTTATTGCCAATCACTGCCTCCGCTCAAGCTTTCTCGCTTCGGAGGAAGGTGCTATTTCCGATAGCCGCACTTAGGGCATACACCATTCTCATTGAGGGCAATTCCGCAGAGCGGGCAGCGGTCGATGCTGGTGTGTGAAGGATACTCCTGAGTAGCTGCATTTACACCGCTGGTGAAAGTCAGCTTAACGATATTGAGTTTATCCTTGAGCAAATCATAGACAATCTTGATCATTCCCTCTACTGTCATTGTCTCCTTGGTGACTACAAGGCGGCAATCAGGGTAAGCCTGACAAAGCTCTGTTTTGAAAGCCTCACCCTTCATAGTGTTCTGTGGGGTGCCATTTTTCAATCCTGTCTTCTCATACACATCAAGGATGGCAGGGAGAAGAGGGTCGTCCTGACGCAGAATGAGGGCGTGGTCGAAATTCTTGAGTACTGACCAGGCAACTTTCTGAATCTCGTTACAAGGATATGCCATATTCACACCTTCATTGATAGGCTCTTCCACTTCGATGGTGAGGACGCCGGTGTGTCCGTGAAGGTACTGGGCTTCGCCCTTGAATCCGTAGAAACGGTGTGCGTACTGAAGGTCTAATGTTGCAATGCTTCTCATAATCAAATATTTTTAATGTTTCTTGGACAAAGATATTGAAACTGAGGAGAAAAGAAAATGCCTATAAGAGAAAATGAATGGTAAATATGTTACCTTGGTTGATTTTGATAATTTAAAAGTTTCTTTTTTACCTTTCACTGGTTATATTTGTACCATATTTATCAGAGTGATATGGACGAATTGAAAGAAATCTTTTGTCGCTACGATATGGTTTGCGACAATCCTTCAGGAGTGGGACTTGAACTCTATCATATGCCTGAATTTTTTGAGGAAATGAAGGGGATGGAAACCGATGCAATGCATTTGCACGGGTTCTACGAAATAATTTGGTTTGAGGAGGGGAGTGGCACCCACTTCATCGATTTCAGCCAATACCCCATTGTCCCGGGCAGCGTTTTCTTCATTTCTCCCGGGCAGATTCACTCCTTCGACCTGAAGCACGACCAGAAGGGTATAGTGCTGAAGATTTGCACCGAGCTCTTCGACGATTTTGTCGGTGAAGCTTATTTTGTCATTCCTGAATCCTGTAATGCCGGCCTTTCCCAGCTTTTCAGGGCAATAGAGGAGGAATTGCCCAAAACTGACAGCCTGGGTCACTGGGAGGCTCTCAAAACTCTTGTCAAATTGCTCATTATCAATATTAAACGGAGCAATGAGGATGCAAGCCCGAATGCTCTCAATCCGCTCAAGCCATCCCATAAGGCTTTCCTGAAATATCGCCAGCTGATCGAGGAGAACTATTGCCGCCTGCACACCGTCAAGGACTATGCGTCCCGGCTCAATGTCAGCACCAAGACTCTTACTCTATATGTCAATGAGTGTTCGCCATATTCGCCTCTGGAGCTGATCAACAACAGAATTATACTCGAGTCGAAGCGCTTGCTCCGTTATTCCGTATTGTCTGTCAAGGAGATAGCCTTTAGGCTCGGCTTCGAGGATCCCTCATATTTCGCCAAGTTTTTCAAGCGCCTTGTGAAGCAATCTCCGGCAGACTACAGAGAGTCGTTCCAATAGGATAACCAGCTTATTGCCACGAAGGGGAACCTTGCTGTGTGTCAGCCACCTATCCCACCACGACCTTGCGGCTGTATTCCGGATCACGACCTGCGTTGAACCATTGCCGGCTTTAGCTCCTATTCTCCCAAGCGAAAATTGCCAACACTGCCATATGTGAGTGAGAGCTTCTTGAACTGGCTGATGCAGGCGTCCTCACCAGGTCCCTGGCTGCTGATGCCGATGAAGAGTTTTTCAGGATAATTGTTTTTGTAAAGTCGCACCATCTGCCAAGTTTCACCATCCGGCGAATAGTAGCAGGCAATTCTTCCTCCTCCCATACTCCGTCCTTTTGCCAGCGATAACGTTCGTCAAGTAATGTGTTTATTTCTACCATCATCGGCAAAGAAATAAAAACAATTCCTATTGTCCGAAGAAATACAGGTGTATTTTCCTGCCTTTGGTTATAAATCAGTAGTTAGCCATAACAAGACCGTGATGTATTGGGATTTTTGGCAATAATGTACGGCAGCCGACAATGCGGCTATGATAGGGTAAGTCTGGCCTGGTATCGTTGTGGAAGCCACGCTGTGTGGTAGGAACCTTGCCTTGCTGAGCCGTTGGAGTCTTGCTGAACTGTGGGGGATAACTCATTGTGTATCAATGGCTTAAGCACTTGTCTATGGGCAAAATTTCCCATAGACAAATGCCTAACTTGCTGTGTGTCAGTCGCTTATCCTCCACGCTCTCTCCACCCTGTGGAAGCCCCAAGGCAATGCTCACGTCTCGCCGGCCTGCGGAAGCCCCAAAGACCACCAGCAGCTGCATCAAGCCACGAATTGCTATTGCAAATGTGCTCAACCCCATATCCTGAAGCTCAGCATTTCATTGACAAAAAAGGATGAACCGATTAATGACTAATGGCTCATCCTCAATTGTCCTAAGCAACGATTATTGGATTTCAATCTGCTTTACTGCAGGCTGTTTCTCGCAGACCTTGATTCTCGGTATGTCGATGGTAAGTACTCCATCATTGACAGAGGCTTTGATTTCATCTTTGTCAACATCATCCGGAAGAGCCAGACTCTGTTCGAATTTTCTGTAAGAGAACTCCCTGCGGAGGTATTTCCTCTTCTTGTCCTCATCCTTGCTTTCGTTTTTCTTCTCCATAGTCAGAACGAGGCAATTGTCGTCAGTGACAGTGAGTTTGAAATCTTCCTTGGTCATACCAGGGGCTGCAACTTCGACTTTGTATTCATTGTCGTTTTCTATTACATTGATGGCCGGAGCTGTTGCGCTTGTGCGGGTCATCCAATCATTGGTGAAGAAATCGTTAAAGATTTCGGGCAGCCAATTCTGTTCGTAACGTCTCATAGGTGTCATAATAATTCCTCCTATCATTAATTGATAAACATATTTCCTGCCCCGTTGTTCGAACGATCATTCATAATCGGATGGTCGCTCTCGCTTTCGCGGGAACATCTTGGCTATAGTCAAATCGGATGCCAGTAGGGCAAAACTCATCAAAGCACCGCCAACGCTGACAGATTGTTCCAAAAAATGGACAATCTGGCACTTCTGAGTGTCAAAAATGCATACTTTGCTCATTTTTCAGGTCACCTTTCATCCGCGAGAATCGTTAAAAGAGAAATATTAAAGACAATGAAAAAGATTTTCTCCTCTCTTCTTATATTATTCGTACTGTCCGCGTCCGGGCAGAATGTCAGTCAGTTCAAGGATGTTCCAGCAAGTGATGTTGTAAATGAGCTGTCGTACATAAACGGGAACAAGTATCAGAAAGATGCTCTTTTGTTTATGGATATGCTCGCCAGTACCCATCCGTATTATATAAAGGCAGACAAAAGGGAAGTGCTTCTTTCCAGATTGGATGGTCTCCTTGCTGAATGTGCCGTCTGCAAAACAGATAGCGAGTTTGTGAAATTGCTTCGTGCTGCAATGGTGGAAGTACGTGATAAACACACGGAAGTCATTGATGCTGAATCATTGCCCCGATTTGACAAATTGCTGGATGAAATGTTCGTCAGGATGGAGGACAATGCAATTGCGACCTTGATTGTGGATGTTCAGTACAATAATGGAGGCAGCAGCAAACTTTGCGATGAACTTCTTGACAGACTCTGTCCGCTTTCGGAGTTACGGATGCTTGATTCATATATGCGTTTCTCTCCTCTTCTTGCTCTTTACAATCCCAAAGCTGGTCAGGCGATGAAGGCTTGGGAAGAAGCCGGTCACTCAGATGAACTGTACCCTGTACCTCAGAAGAGGATGCAGATTCCGGAACATAAGTATTACGAGGGCAAGGTGGTTTTCATTCAGGGCCCCCGGACCTTCTCAAGTGCAGGAATACTCATTACGACGGCCAGGGACAATAATATCGGCACAATCATTGGCACGGAATCAACATTCTCCCCTTCGCACTACGGTGAGGTGCTGCCATTCCGTCTCCCGAATACAGGTGTCCTTGGCTCAGTCTGCACCAAATACTTTGAAAGGGCTGACAAAGAACATGCTGATGACAGAAGCCTTGTACCTGACCTTGTCCTGGAACTTGACAATAAGCCTGCGACGTGGAGAAAAATCATCCGGATGTATGCATCAAAAAAGTGAAGCAATATGAACAGTGAACTTATTGTTATAATCGTATCGGTATTGGGAATCTGCGTATTCCTGCCGGCCTTAGTGGTGTGGATGGTATCAAGGAGGAAGATGTATGAGGCAGAAAAAAGGACAGAAATTGCCCTGTCTTATATGAAAGAGAATCCTCACTGCAATCTGGAGGATCTGGTCAGAAAGATAGAGCCTAAGGTGGACAAAAATGCAATGCTCTTGCCTCTGCTATGGGTCGGTATCATGTTCGGGATAATAGCTGGGTTGTTGATTGGGATACTTGCCACTCAGGAACTTGCTTCAAAACAGGGGACAGTATTCCTTATTTTTATCACCGGGGTGTGTCTTGCCTTGTGCATTCCTTCCTTGATCTGCTATTTTGTAGGGAAGAAAAAATGATTCTATGACCAGAGAGGAATTCATCGACAAGGTTAATTCCGAGCAGAAGCATCTGAGATTGTTTCTGCTCGGGCTTTGCGCTGATCCTGTCTTGGCCGACGATCTGGCTCAGGAGAGCTTGATGAAGGCTTATTTGGCATCTTCCGAATACAGGAGTATATACAAATTCTCCACCTGGTTGCTGAAGATAGCTTACAATACCTACCTTGACCATCGTAAACTCTACCACATACGGAACAGACTGCCAATGGAGTTTGCGCGGGAGAAGCCCGATAGGAGTGCTTCGGATGCTTCTTTTGAGTATCAATCCTTATACCAGGCCTTGGATTCACTATCCGACAGTGAACGTTCAGCGGTGATGCTTCACTACATATACGGATACTCCATTCGAGAAATATCAGGCATTATGGATGAGTCGCAACCGAGTGTGAAGAAACAACTCCAAAGGGCAAGGTTACATCTAAAGAATAAACTGTAAGACAATGAAAACTGAAATTGAAGAAATGCTTGCCTCGATGAAAGGCAATTTGTCTGAAGATAAAACCTTTATGGAAGAACTCGACAGAAATCTGGCTTTTGTTGAGCAAGCAAAACAAAGGAATGACCGTAGATCTGAAAGAACACGCAGATTAATGCTGAAAGTTCTGCTGTCCGGCGTATTGGTCTCAGTATCAATCATAATCCTGTCATTGCTATTCGATGCAGTTACAGTCTATAAGTGTTTATATGCGCTGACGGCAGCCATTCTGTCAAGCATTCTGCTGCTTGTGTCCAGCTATTTCCAATATTGGAAACTGTAATGGAAGAATTGCTCGCAAATTATGCGTATCTTTGCAAATCAAAACGTCAGCAGTATAAGAGGAGGTATGAGCCGCATTGATTGGGAAAAGAGCACGGTCCGGCATATGATTGATCTGTGGTGCAGGAAAAACCACGGTGGTAAGGAATTGTGCAGTGATTGCAATGAACTTTTGGCTTACTCTCTGGCCCGCTTGGAGCACTGCAAGTTCGGGAATGACAAGACCAAATGCCATAAGTGCCCTCTGCACTGCTACCGTCCCGATATGCGAGAGAAGATTCGTGCTGTTATGCGCTTCAGCGGCCCGAGGATGATGCTCCATCATCCGCTGGAGGCCCTTAGATATATTCTTTCAAAATAGCTTTTCGTCCTCCTCAATCAATGCATTTAGTCCAAACAAATTTAATCCCTGCTAATCTATCTGATTAACACAGTAGAGGGGCGCATAATCATCTCCAAATAATTTGGGGGCATCACCAAGAAGACTCTTATTCATAGCAATATCATGCTCCTCCATCTTCTTTTTCCAGTTGAAATCCAAATGAAAATGGACCTCGATTTATTAGTTAAACATTTATATTCTTTATAATCAATATCTTATCGACGTATATATTTTCAACTTCTTTTGATAGGGTGCGTGATGCCCCACCAACCTCTTGTGAAG
>JAQXOE010000051.1 GCA_029098505.1 Bacteroidales bacterium | reverse complement strand
ATAGATTTCACGAGTTTCACTGCCTGCTCGACAGCCTTGGTAAAAGCGCGGGAAGTAATGGTCGAAGCTGTAATCGCATCAATGTCTCCACCATCCTTCTTCACTGCCAGATGGCCGTTGAAGTTCTGGAACTGGGTACGGAAGTCAGAATCCGCTTCTGCGCACTTGGCACCGAGGCCCGGAGTCTCACTGTGAGCAAGAACCGAGGTATTGTACACTGTGCCGTCAGCGAGTACTCCTACCATAATGGTGAGAGTGCCACCGAAACCGTTGGTTGAAGACTTTACGGCATAAGCCTTAGGGCTGCCGTTTTCAGAAAGAACGTAGTACTCATCCACGCCCTCGAGCTCAGATGCATTGCTCTGCGAAAGTTCGCCTCCCTCAGGAAGCACAGCCGAAATGGACTCTGTAAGAGCCTTCTGGGCCGCAGCATCGATAGGAGCCTTGGTGAGACCGTACACTCCGCCAAGAACGGCGGAACAGATGAGGCAGACTGCTGTCAAGCAGAGAGCCATATTCAAAAGTGTTGATTTCGCTGCCATAGTCTAAGCCCTCCCGAACTTTTTCTGATGACAGTACTTATTGATGATAGGCACTGCCATATTCATAATGAGTATTGCGAAGGATACTCCTTCAGGATATGCACCGAAGTAACGGATGAGCATAGCGATAAGACCTATGCCTATACCGAAAATCACTCCACCCTTGTCGCTCATAGGAGAGGTGACATAGTCGGTAGCCATAAAGCAGGCTCCGAGTATCATACCTCCGGTAAGGATATTGAAGACAGGATCGGTGAACTGGGCAGGATTGATAAGCCACATAATGCCCGAGAACACGAATACGGTTCCGAAGATGGAGAGGGTGATATAAGGTTTGATGACCCTGCGGACAAGGAGATAAACGAAACCGACCAGCAGAGCAATGGCTGAAATCTCACCGGCAGAACCGCCCAGGTTGGCGAAAAGCATCTGAGCATAAGAGTAGCCGTGCTCTGCCATAAGGTCCTGGACGCTTGAGCCCTGCATAAGTCCCTCCTTGATTACTCCGAGAGGAGTGGCTCCACTGACTGCATCAACTCCGAAGAGGCCCTTAGGCATTTCCCAATGGGTCATTGCAGTAGGGAAAGAAACAAGAAGGAAAACACGGGCTGTAATGGCAGGATTGAAAATATTCTGGCCGAGACCTCCGAAGGTCATCTTGGCCACGCCGATTGCCACAAGCGCACCGATGAAGACTATCCACCAAGGAGTGGTGTAAGGCAGGTTCATCGCGAGCAGAAGACCTGTCACCACAGCCGACATATCACCAATGGTCGAAGGCTTCCTGAGAAGGAAGCGGGTGATGAGGTACTCCAGGGCAACGCAGAAGAATACGCTGGCTGCAATCACAAGAAGCTCCTTCCAGCCGTAGAATATGACTGAGACTATGAGCGCCGGCGTTAATGCAATCACCACATCGCGCATCAAAGAGGTGGTAGAGTCCTTTGAATGCACGTGAGGCGAAGGTGAAACCAAATGTTTATCCATAGTGTCTATTATTTAGCAGTGTTGGACTTTGCGGCCTCTGCTGCAGCCTTGGCGGCTGCGGCGCGGGCTCTGATTATACCCATTACCTGACCCTTGGCGAGACGGATATTGTCAAGAAGGGCAATGTTTGCAGGACAGCTATACAGACAGCAGCCGCACTCGATGCAGTCCTGAACGGCATTCGCCTCAAGTCCGTCAGTATCGCCGGCCTTGTAGAGACGGTTCAGGAGGAAAGGCTCGAGACCCATAGGGCAGGCATCGGCGCACTTGCCGCAACGTATGCAGTTCGATGAAGGCTTGCGCTTGGTAGCCGCTTCCGAAAGGTAGAGTATCGATGACGAGCCCTTGACGGTACAAGCGTCGAGGTTTGCAATTGCCTTGCCCATCATAGGACCGCCGCTGATGAGCTTGGCCGCAGACTCGGGCACTCCCCCGGCATACTCAGCGATGTAGCTGAGAGGCATACCTATGCGGAAAAGGTAATTGTGCTGCTTCTCCATAGGGAGGCAGTCGCCTGTAATGGTCATAGTATTGGTAACGAGAGGCTTGTTCTTCTGTACAGCCTCATAGACCGCGAGCGAGGTAGCGACATTCTGGACAACGGCGCCAACGCTGATAGGGAGGCCGCCGGACTTCACCTGACGCTTCATTACGGCGTCAATGAGCTGTTTCTCACCGCCCTGAGGATACTTTTTCTTAAGAGGAAGTATCTGGATATTAGGATATTTGAGCTCTGAAAGTGCCTTGGACATAGACTCAATAGCCTCAGGCTTGTTCTCCTCGATACCTATCACACAACGGCAGTCCCCGAGTACCTTCTGCATAATGGCAGCTCCGATTACAATCTCCTTGCTGCGCTCAAGCATAATGCGGAAGTCGCTGGTAAGATAAGGCTCGCACTCCGCACCGTTGAGTATCAGGCACTCAGCCTTGCTGCCGGGAGCGGGATTGAGTTTCACGTGAGCAGGGAAGGTCGCGCCACCAAGGCCGACAACACCGCAGGCCTTGATCTTCTCGAGGATTGCAGCCCTGTCGTCAGGAATCTCTGTAACAAGAGTGTCTGAAAGGTCTATGCCCTCCATCCACTCGTCTCCATCCACAGCTATTTCAATGTGTGTCATATAGTTGCCGGCAAGGTCCTTGCGTGGGGCAATGGACTTGACGGTGCCGCTTACAGAAGAGTGCACGTATGCGGAGATGAATCCGCCCGGCTCGGCAATCACCTGACCGGCCTTCACCTTGTCACCGACTGCGACTATAGGCTTTGCAGGAGCTCCAAGATGCTGAGCCATAGAAATATATACCACCTGCGGAAGAGGAAGAACCTCTATCGCGCAGCCACGGGAAAGCTTTGCATCATCCGGATGCACGCCTCCGATTCGGAAAGTTGTCTTAGCCATAATTCTTCTCCTTACTTTACTGGTTCTGCCGATGGAGCAGGTGCAGCAGCAGCGGCGGCAGCAGCCTCCTTAGCCTTGCGGTTGCGCTCCTGGATGCGTGCCTTCACAGCCTCCTTGTCAAGCTCCTTAGGGAAGCCCACTCCGTGGATGGCTCCGGTAGGGCACATAGCCTCGCACTCACGGCAAAGCTTGCACTTTTCGGAATCGATATATGCTACATTATTGTCAAGGACGATAGCTCCCTTGGTACAGGTCTTGACGCAGATACCGCAGCCTATGCAGGCAGCTGCACAGGCCTTCTTGGCAACAGGGCCCTTGTCGTGATTGATGCAGGACACGAAGACCCTCATACTGCGAGGGCCCTTGTTGCGGAGCTCGATGACGTGCTTAGGGCAAGCCTTGGCGCAAGCGCCGCAAGCCGTACACTTCTCTTCATCCACAACAGGAAGTCCTGTTTCCGGGTTCATAGTGATGGCGCCGAACTTGCAGGCTGCCACACAGTCCCCGCAGCCCAAGCAACCGTAAGAGCAGCCTGTATCTCCGCTGTAGAGAGCCGCCTTTACCTTGCAGGACTGGAAGCCGTCATAGACGTTGGTCTTCGGGCGATTGGTGCAAGTGCCGTTGCAACGCACCACAGCCACCATAGGAGCCTTCTCCTTAATCTCATAACCGAGTATGGCTCCAACTTTCTTCATAACCTCATTGCCACCCACAGGACAGAAGTTGTTGTCGAGGTTCGGAGCCTTCACGGCAGCGTCGGCGAAAGCACGGCAACCCGCGAATCCGCAACCGCCGCAATTGGCGCCCGGCATCACCTTCTCCACCTCATCGATGCGCGGATCCTCCTCCACCTTGAACTTCTTCGCGATGAAGAAGAGGACGAGAGCGAGCACCAGGCCGAGGGCAGACAGGATGACAATGGTCCAAATGATAGTTGTTGACATTATGTGATATTTTTGATTAGTTTTCTATGCTGAAGACGTATTCGTTACGTAAACGCTTACGGAAGAGCCAGATAAAGAAATAATAGACCCCGACGGCGGCAATGGACGAAAGCCCGGAAACCAGTTCACCGGCCCCCAGTGCAAAAAGCCCCAGCAACACCGCCATCATCACAATCAGAGGAGCCACATAGGCCAACCATACGGCCTTATGCCCCATCGAAGCCTTGAGCACCACCTTGACATCCTGCCCAATCACGAAATTGTCCCAGCCTCTGGTCGGCAGCTCTATCGCCTTCCTTTTAGACTCGGACATTCCGCAAAGCCCGGCAGCGTGACACTTGGCGCAAGCGGATTCGCTAATGATCTCCACTGTAGTCCACTCCGGAGTGATACTCACTATTTTTCCTTTATGACTGATTTTCTCCATATCCGTCCATTCATTGTCACGGGCATCAAGAAGCTCTGTTATAGAACTTTAGAAGCCTGTATCGGCGAATTCTCCGCCGGAAACTCCGGAAACGAAAGGATCGTCGCTATTCATTATCGACTCTACAGGACTGTTGTCCAGCAGGGAGTCGTCATTTTCAACAAAACGCACCATCGAACTTCTGAAACGCATAGGTATATCCGCCGTCTCACCGTTTCTGTGCTTGGCAATGATAATCTCCGTCTTCTCCTTGTCTCCCGGTTCCTCGCTGAGGCCGAGATAGTCGGGACGGTGAATGAAGATCACCATATCCGCATCCTGCTCGATGGAACCCGATTCACGCAAGTCGCTGAGCTGAGGCTTGCCGCTGCCGCCCTGACGCTGCACCGCATTTCGTGAAAGCTGTGACAGGGCAATGATAGGGACATTCAATTCCTTCGCAGTAGCCTTGAGGGTACGCGAGATGAATGCCACTTCCTGCTCACGGTTGGCACGGAGCTCCTGCGGCCCCTGCATCAGCTGGAGATAATCCACAATGACAAACTTCACTCCCTTGTTCTTCACCAGGGTCTTCACCTTCGTACGGAACTCCATAATAGGAATGCCTGGAGTATCGTCAATGTAGATAGGTGCCTTCGAAAGAGCCTTCAGCTTGTACTCCATCTGCTCCCACTCGTAATCCTCCAGACGAACTCCGCCCTTGATTTTCTCTCCCGGTATGCCGGACTCGCTGATCATCATACGCTTGGCAAGCTGCATAGCCGACATCTCAAGAGAGAAGAAGGCCACAGGCTTATGGTCAATGACAGCAGCATTCCTGACAAGGTTCAATGCGAAGGCAGTCTTTCCGACTGATGGGCGTGCAGCAAGTATAATAAGGTCCGAAGGCTGCCAGCCTCCAGTTATGCGGTCAATCGACGGAAAGCCCGATAGAACTCCCGTAGGACCGTTGGTATCCTGTTTGGCCTCAATATCCGCCAAGGCTTCGTTGATGACAGAACCTATGGTCTGAACCTCCCTCTGAACATTGTTCTTAATAGCATCATAGATCTTGGTCTGGGCCATATCTATGAGGTCATCCACCTTGGTGGTGTCATCGTAGGACTTGGACAGAATCTGGTATGAAGCAGTGATGAGGTCGCGCTGAATTGACTTCTGCTTGAGAATCTTGATGTAGAATTCAAGATGAGCCGCAGCACCCACTTTCTGGGAAAGGTCTGCCAGGACAACAGCGCCGCCGACATTCTCAAGATTTCCTTTGGCCCTGAGACTGTTGGTTACGGAGATGGTGTCAACGGGAGAATGGTCCTGCACGAGCGAGGAGATGGCCTCGAAAATCATTCTGTGGCGGGGACTGTAGAAGCAGCTCGGAGTAAGCTCTTCCATAGCCCTGTCCACACTGGATGACTCCAGAAGCATCGCTCCCAGCACAGCCTCTTCAGCCTCAAGCGCCTGTGGCGGCACATTACCACCCATCACGGCACCCAAAGAGTCAAGGTCGGGCGCATTGCCCTTCTTCTTTCTGACGGCTTTGTTCTGCTCCGGCATAAATCAAGCATTTGAGGCTGATGAAAGCCCCTGATTACTCGTTGTCGAAATCCTTGTTGACTATGATACGTCCGCAGTGCTCGCAAATCACGAGCTTGTTGTTTGAGGCTATGTCGAGAAGACGCTGGGGAGTGATGGTGTTGAAGCATCCGCCGCAAGCATTTTCATTGTACACGCCAACGACAGCAAGACGGTTGTGCACACTGTTCCTGATACGCTCATAAGCGCTCATAGTCCTGGCGTCGATCTTGGCTGCACAAGCCTCTCTCTTGGCCATAAGGCGCTTCTCCTCCGCAGAGGTGGACTCGACTATACCCTCAAGCTCGGTCTTCTTCGCATTCAGGTCCTCATTGCGGATTTCAATCATCCTCTCAGTATCCTCGATGTCGGCCTTGGTATTGGCAATGGCGAGTCTGGTTTCGTTGATGTTCTTCTCTGAAATGCGTCTGAGATAGCCCTGATTCTCGATTTCCTTGTTGATGGAGTCGAACTCACGGCTGTTGGCGATATTGTCAAGCTGATTGCGATATCTCTCAATCTCTTCGTCGAGGTCGATGATATTCTGCTTGTGTGAAGCGATGGTGCTGTTGTACTTCTCGATGATAGCCTTGTCAGAAGCCACCTTGTCCTCAAGGCCGGCAATCTCCTTTTCAAGTGCGGCAACCTCCTCCGGCAACTCGCCGCGGAGCTGAAGTATCTTGTCTATTTCCACATCCGCCTCCTGGAGCTCAAAGAGTATTCTGAGCTTTTCCTTCACGCTGAGATCGGAATCCTCGACGAAGTTTTTCTGAAGGGAGACGAAGGTCTCTCTCTGGTCGATAGGGGTCTCGACTTTCTTGAGTTTCTTTGCCATATATCTTTGTTCTATTTATTTGCGAAATGCAAAGTTAAGGATTTTTTTCTACTTATAAAGACTTTTTGATGTCCTCCAACTGTTGTCTTATATTTTTCAGAGACTCCAGAACCTTGACATCCTTTTCCACCGTGCGCTTCGAGTTCTTGAGAGCCTTGTCCACGCCCTCGAGCGTAAGCCCGTCAACGTTTACAAGATGATGAATCTGCTTAAGCGTCTCAATATCCCCTGCGGTGTACTTCCTGTCCCCCTTCGCCGAACGCTTCAGTTTGAAATGGGACGAAAATTCATTGGACCAGTATCTGACAAGGGAGGTGCTCTCGCCCAGGATTTCAGCAACTTCGCCTATACTGTAGTAAAGTTTCTCCATATAATTGATTATAAGTGTGTTAATCCAACGACTGCCGCGTCCTTGAAGCCATATAGCTGAAGTCGGCATACTCCTTCGACCTGACCGACGCAAAAAGGAAATTGACAGGATCGAGAGTTTCCCCGTCCTTGAGCACCTCATAATGCAGGTGAGGCGCGAAACTGCTGCCGGAGACTCCCACTTCCGCAATCTTCTTTCCCCTCACGACATTCTGTCCCCTCGATACGGCAATATCACCAAGATGCGAATAGCGGGTGACATATCCGCCCTTGTGGGTAATCTCGACCACGTGCCCGTCTCCCCTGCCGGAACGTACGACTGAAGTGACCACGCCGTCAGCCGCAGCCAGCACAGGATCACCCTGCGAGGCAATCAGGTCAAGGCCCCTGTGGAAGCTCTCCACCTTGTAGAAAGGATTCACCTTATTGCCCATAGACGCGCCCACTTGCGCTGCCGAGATTGATTCCAGCGGCAATGACATAGGCGGCAATGCCTCCGTGCCCTCGTAGCACAGCTGCATTATCCGGCGGAAGTTCTCCTCTACCCTCGAAGCCGAAGCAGTGACATCCAGGCCCTTGGCGTAAACGTAGTCGACCATATCCTTGTCCGGAATGGAATCGACTGCCGAGGAAAGGTAACTGTCAAGCTTGAACAGGTCAACGGAAGGAGCCGAAGAATGGAAGATATTTTCGTATATCTGATTGTCTTTCAATTGAATACCATCAATAGCATCGGAAATGAGCATTTCCCTTTCCAGCATATCGGCATAGGTCTTCTGGTAGAGCCTGTTCTCGTAGCGAAGCGCCTTCTGAGTATCGGTATTGATAACAAGGGCGAAGATGATGTAATAGACAACGGCCAGGGAGACCGTGGCGATAAGATAACGCAAAAAGGACTTCAGCACGTTGAGAGCAGTGCGCTCAACCTGCCTGAACGTGAGGTTCTTGTCCATTATCACCGTTTTCTTCCTTCCAAACATACTCTTATCTGCGTCTTAGGCTGAATGGCTGGCTGAGCAGTTCCTTTGTCTCAGAGCTGCGCAGGTTGACCATAGCCTTATACTCATCCACACTCATTTCCAAGTCCATGAAATTCATAGGATTGACCCTGGAATCCCTATAGATGACCTCGTAATGGAGGTGGGGGCCTGTGGACTTGCCGGAATTGCCGCTCTGCCCGATGCAATCGCCTCTCTTGAGCTTCATACCCTCCGTAATGCTGATGATGCTCAAATGGGCATAGCGGGTCTTGTATCCGAAACCGTGGTCGATTACGACCTCATTGCCATAACCGTTGAAGCTGAAATTCACCGATTCGACGACTCCGTCTCCTGTGGCATAGATTGGAGTGCCAGATTTCATAGGGAAATCCTGACCGGTATGGTACTCCCGGCCGCCGTAAACGGGATCGGTACGGTAACCGAAGGAGCTGGAAATGCGATACTTGCTCTTATCCGGGAGGAAAGGCGGAATGGCCGGCCGGCAGGAGGCCATATCCCCGGCACGTTTGGAGAGCGCCGCCACCTCGTCATATGACTTGGTCTGCAGGAAAACCTGCCTGGTCATAGCATCCAGACGGCGGGCAGTCCGGGCAAGAGGGCTGTTCGGATTCACATTCTCCAACAGGGACTCGTCTATCGGGCCCGTCGGAGTGCTGCCGAAGACCCCGGCCGGCATATTGTCCATACCGAAAATGGAGCGGTAAACATCACCGTTTCTGGATTCAAGGCCGCCTAGTATCTCCTCATACGCATCCAAACGCCTGTTCATCAGCTCAAGGCGGGTCTCCCAACGGGCATTCGTTTTCTTCATTATGACCGTTTTCGGAGAGTCGTAACCCAGGACCACAGTATAGATGAAAAAATAGAGGGCGGCCAAGGCTACGCTGGCCAGAAAGACCAGAGTCGCCTTGGCGAACACCGTTCTTTTTGACACTTCCTTGATCTCATACAGCAGAGTCTCGTGATTCAGTTTGTATGTTTTCCTCTTCGCCATTCTATATATGGTCACATTTGGGCAAATATACTCTATTTTTGCGAAAAAATAGCTACTTTTGTGGTCTGTATCAATCAAAGCGGAAGATAAAAACAAGATATATTATGACTTCAAAAGAAATCAGACAGAAGTTTCTGGACTTCTTTGCATCCAAAGGGCACACCATTGTGCCATCGGCACCTATGGTGGTAAAGGGTGACCCTACCCTTATGTTCACCAACGCCGGAATGAACCAGTTCAAGGACATTTTCCTCGGCAATACCACCAGCAAATTCAACAGGGCTGCCGACAGCCAGAAGTGTCTCCGCGTCAGCGGCAAGCACAATGACCTCGAAGAGGTTGGACACGACACCTACCACCACACTATGTTCGAGATGCTTGGAAACTGGAGTTTCGGAGACTATTTCAAGTCTGAGGCCATTGATTGGGCCTGGGAGCTTCTGACTGAAGTTTACGGAATAGACAAGAACATACTTTACGCCACGGTTTTCGAAGGCTCTGAAGAAGACGGCACAGCTCTGGATGAAGAGGCAAGACAGGCTTGGCGCAAGTACCTTCCCGAGGACCATATCCTGCTCGGAAACAAACACGACAACTTCTGGGAGATGGGAGACACAGGTCCTTGCGGTCCTTGCTCCGAAATTCACGTCGATATCCGTTCCGAAGAAGAGAAGGCTGCCAGCGGCATACCGGGACGCGAACTTGTGAACAAGTCCGACCCTCACGTCATCGAGATTTGGAACCTCGTATTCATGCAGTACGAGCGCAAGGCTGACGGACATCTCGAGAATCTCCCTGCCAAGAACATTGACACCGGTATGGGCTTCGAGCGCCTCTGCGCAGTGCTCCAGGGCAAGAATTCAAACTACGACACCGATGTATTCACCGGAATGCTCGCCAAAATCGGCGAACTTTCTGGTCACAAATATGGAGAGGACAAGAAGACTGATGTAGCGATGCGCGTCATTGCAGACCACATCCGCACCATCTGTTTCGCCATTGCCGACGGCCAGCTGCCATCGAATGCTAAGGCAGGATATGTCATCCGCCGCATCCTCCGCAGGGCCGTACGCTACGGCTACACCGTCCTCGGCGTCAACGAGCCTTTCCTCTGCAGGCTGCTCCCTCAGCTCATTGCCGATATGGGCGAGGCATATCCGGAGCTTCCTGCACAGCAGAAGCTCATCGAGAACGTGGTCCGCGAGGAGGAACTTGCCTTCCTGCGCACCCTCGACAGGGGTATCAAGCTTATGGACGAGTATATGGTGAAGTCCGCAGACAGCAAGGTCATCAGCGGAGTGGACGCATTCACTCTCTATGACACCTTCGGCTTCCCTATTGATTTGACCGAACTGATTGCCACAGAAAACGGCTACACAGTGGATCTGGAGGGCTTCAAGGCCGAACTGCAGAAGCAGAAGGAAAGGGCTCGCAACGCCACCTCCAACGAATTCGGCGACTGGGTGGAGTACCGTTCGGGCGAGAGTGAGTTCCTGGGCTATGACAGCACTGAAGTCGAGGATGCACAGCTCCTGAAACAGAGAATAGTAAAGCAGAAGAACAAGGAGATGATTCAGCTCGTCTTCGACCGCACTCCTTTCTACGGAGAGATGGGAGGCGAGGTCGGAGATACCGGAGCCATAGTTTCCGAGAGCGGCGAGAAGATTGCCATAACCGATACCATCAAGGAGAACGGGCTCACCATCCACATTGCCGAGAAGATGCCTTCCGACCCGAGCGAAAGCTTCAAGCTCAGCGTTGATGCCGAGCGCCGCCAGAGGATTGCCAACAACCACAGCTGCACCCACCTCCTCGACGAGGTGCTTCGCGAAGTTCTCGGCACCCACGTCGAGCAGAAGGGCTCATACGTCTGCGACAAGTACCTCCGCTTCGACTTCTCGCACTTCGAGAAGATGAGCGATGCCCAAATCCGCGAGGTCGAGCACAGGGTCAATGCCCTCATACGCCGCAATCTCGCTCTTGAAGAGAAGCGCGACGCGACTATGGAAGAGGCACTTGCAATGGGTGCAATCGCACTCTTCGGCGAAAAATACGGTGATAAGGTCCGCGTAGTCAAATTCGGCGACAGCGTCGAGCTCTGCGGCGGTTGCCACACCTCGAGAACGGGCAATATCGGATACTTCCAGATCGTCAGCGAGTCTGCCATTGCCGCAGGCGTAAGAAGAATCGAGGCTGTGACCGGCTTCGAGGCTGAAATGTGCTCAGAGTCCGCACAGGAGACCATACGCACGATGAAGTCCTTCTTCAAGAATATCCCTGACCTTCCGGGAGCCATCCAGAAGCTCATCAACGAAAACGCCAGCTACAAGAAACAGGCTGAGGCCTTTGCAAAACAGAAGGCTGCCGAGTTTGCCAAGGAAATATCAAAGAGAGGCCAGGACATCAACGGCATCAACGTCATTGCAATAGGTCAGGCCAATGACAATATCGAGGCGGACCCTGTTATGGTCAAGGATGCTACGATGCGCCTCCAGAAGGAGCTTCAGAATACAGTCATCGCCGCTGCGGTGCTCGCAGAGGACAAGCCTCAGCTCATACTCGTGTACTCCGCCGACCTCGTTGCCAAAGGCAAGAATGCCGGCAAGGACATTCGCGAGGCTGCGAAACTCATCCTTGGAGGCGGCGGCGGACAGCCGGGCTTTGCCACAGCAGGCGGAAAGAACGCCGAGGGCCTGAAGGACGCACTGGCGAAACTTATTGAGATTGCCACAAACTAAGGCCTTTCGGGGCAGCAAAAACCCTTATCCGGAATAGCGCATCATTGGAATGAAGAAACTGGACAAACTCTTATTGAGATCATTCTTCGGGTCGTTCATCGCGATCCTGTTGGTGGTCATATTCATTCTGGTGATGCAGTTCCTCTGGCTCTACATCGATGAACTGGTCGGTAAGGGTCTTTCACTGCTCATCATCCTCGAATTCCTCGGATGGGGAGGCACATCGATATTGCCGACGGCATTGCCCCTGGCCACCCTGCTCGCCGCGATGTGGGCTCTCGGCCAGATGAGCGAGAACAACGAGCTCATTGCCGTAAAGGCTGCGGGAATCTCGCTCGCCAGGACGATGGCGCCCCTTTTCATTGCCTCGCTCATCATCAGCGCAGCGACTTATGTCATCAGCGACAGGGTGGTGCCTTTGGCCTGGAACAAGATGTACACCTTCCAGGACGACATCCAGAACACCAACAGCGAAATCAAGATACCTTCCGGCATCTTCTACAACGGTATCGAGGGTTATATACTCCGCGTGGACGAGAGGAACAAGGATAACGGAATGCTCTATGGGGTAATGGTTTACGACCATACGGACCGCAAGGGCAATATCAATGTCACACTGGCGGACTCAGCTTTGCTGAAGATGTCCAAGAGCAAGGATTACCTCACCTTCACCCTTTACAACGGCACCAACTACGCCGAGAGCAATACCAGAGCCTACCGTGACACCAGCTACGAGGTTCAGAAAATCAATTTCCGCCAGCAGGACCTGATTATACCGCTGGAGAACTACAGCTTCGAAAAATCCGACAGCACCAGGTTCAGCGACCAGGTCAAGACTATGAGAAAGACCCAGCTCGTCGAATTCAGGGACTCGCTCGACAGGAACTTCACCCAAATGCACCAGGAGCACCTCAGGATGTACATCTACGGCGGCAATTTCTCGAAATACCGGCAGCTCGACACCGCCACGCTCGAAAAGGACCTGAAGCCTTTCGAGTGCGATAACTATATGGTATGGGACAATGAAAGCGACGAGTATTTCGCCTATGAACAGGCCTTGAACAAAGCCGTCAATATGGAAACCCAGCTGGTGGGTATGGGCCGTGAGCTTAACGAGTCTCTCTTCTATCTGAGAAGGGTAAATCTGTGCATACACAAGCTGTTCTCTGTGGCGCTTGCCTGCCTTCTGCTCTTCTTCATAGGAGCGCCGTTGGGTTCGCTTGTAAAGAAAGGCCAGCTGGGAGGATCAGCTATCCTTTCGGTATTGTTCTTCGTCCTGTACTGGGTAGTGAATTCGATAGGAGAAAAGATGGCCAAGGACGGCGCAATGACGCCTTTTGAGGGCAGTTTCCTTATGGTGGTGCTATTGGCCCCTATGGGCGCCTTCTTCACCTGGAAGGCCGTAAACGACTCTTCATTGTTCAATCTGGACCAGTTCAAGTCCAACTGGCGCCGAATCAAAACTAAAGTAATGAGCATTTTCAGGAAAACAAGGATAGTGTATATGGGTACCCCGGAATTCGCCGTGGCCCCTCTTAAAGCACTCATTGACAAGGGATACAACATCGTGGGCGTGGTTACAGTAGCCGACAAGCCTTCAGGACGAGGACTCAAGATGAACGAGAGCGCCGTCAAGAAATTTGCAGTGGAGCACGGCATTCCTGTGCTTCAGCCTGTCAAACTCAAGGAGCCGGAATTCCTGGAAGCCCTTAATGCCTGGAAAGCAGACCTCTTCGTTGTGGTAGCCTTCCGAATGCTGCCTAAGGAAGTGTGGTCTATGCCTAAGCTTGGCACCTTCAATCTCCACGCAGCCCTTCTGCCTCAATACAGAGGCGCCGCCCCAATCAACTGGGCAGTCATCAATGGAGAACAGATTACCGGAGTCACGACCTTTATGATAGACGAGGATATTGACACAGGAAGCATAATGCTCAGACAGGACTATCACATAAAGCCGAATGACAATGCCGGTGACGTCCACGACGCCCTGATGGAAATCGGAGCATCGCTGGTCTGCGACACTGTAGAAGGCCTGATCGAGGGCAATATAGAGCTGCGTGTTCAACGCTCCTTCGTTCAGGGTTCAGAGCAGCTCAAGCCTGCACCTAAGCTCAGCCGTGAGCTCTGCCACATCGACTGGAATGACAAGTCCAGGAACATCCATAACCTCATCAGAGGTCTCAGCCCTTACCCGGCAGCTTTCACCGAAATTCTGCCTATAGATGAATCTGTTTCTGCACCGGCAGTACAATTGAAGATCTACTCTTCTGAAATTATGAGTACGGAAGAAGTTGCCCGTCTCATTGAAGCAGGCGCAGGCCTGAATGTGCCTGGCAGCATCCTGTCAGACGAAAAGAGCATTCTGGCCATACGAACAGCCGACGGATTCATCAGAATCAACGAACTCCAACTGGCTGGCAAAAAGAGGATGGACACCAAGACCTTCCTCCTTGGCTTCCGGAACCCTCAAAACTATCGCTGCACGGAAGGCAGCTCAAAAGCTGTCCTTGATTCCGTCCGCAAATAGCCAATAAAGTAAGGTCTACAGGGTTTCCTGCTTAAGGGACTCGATATAGCGGTCTATACGGCGGAGTTCCTGAGGGATGCGTATGTGCTGCGGGCAATGAACCATACACTGCTGGCAATTTATGCAGTGGTCAGCCTGCCTTACAGTAGGGATGGCCTTGCTGTACTCAAGCAGATAGCGGCGGCGCAGTTTCTGATATTTCTCCTGTTCCTTTGAAACCACATAGGTACCGTCATTTACTGAATTGTTGTAGAATCTGAAGATACCCGGAATATCGATTCCGAAAGGACAAGGCATACAGTACTGGCAGCCTGTGCAGCCGACCAACGGGTAGTCTGCAATCCTGGTAGCGACTTCTCCTGTGAGGAAGTCTTTCTCCTCTTCAGTCAAAGGCTTGAATTTCAAGTAGGTATCCAGATTGTCCTGAAGATGTTCCATATAGGTCATTCCACTCAGCACGGTCAATATCCTTGGATAAGAGCCGACGAAGCGGAAGGCCCAGGATGCTATGGATTTATCGGGCTCACGAGACTTGAATTCTTCGGCAACTGCCTTAGGAACATTGCTCAAGCCACCTCCCCTGAGTGGTTCCATTATGACTATCGGTATTCCGCGCTCATCAAGGGTCTTATAGAGATGAGCTGCATTCGTATTTCGTCCACCGGCATTGTACCAGTCCAGATAGTTCATCTGAATCTGGACAAAGTCCCAATGATAAGACTCGTGAGTCTGGATGAGTTCATCCCAGTCATTTTTGTTTCCGTGGAAGGAGAAACCGAGGTTGCGTATATGACCTGCCTTGCGCTCCGCCAGGAAATAATCGAGCAGACCTGTGTCAATGAACCTGTCCTTGAGATCCGAGTAGCCCGAGAGGGCGTGAAGCAGATAATAGTCAAGATAATCGGTCTCATAATTCGCGAGGGACTGCTTGTACATCTTGACTCCCTCTTCGAAAGTGTTCTTGCGGCTGTTTTTCGTAGCAATGAAGTAGCTCGCGCGCGGATAGCGCAGCAATGCCTTAGCCGTAGCTCTTTCGCTCTGTCCCTGAAGGTATACCGGAGCCGAGTCGAAATAGTTGACACCGTGGGCAATGGCATAGTCCACCAGCTCGTCGACTGAGCTCTGGTCAATGATTTCATTGCCGTTCTCATCCTGGATCATCTGCCATCTCATACAGCCGTAGCCCAGCAATGAGACTTTGTCGCCACTGTTCGGATTCGTTCTGAGGGGCATACCTTCAGATACTTCCGTCCGTCCGGATTGTTTATTCCCCTTGTCGGTACCGCAAGCCATAGCGGCTCCCATAGCCAGAGCACCAGCACCGGCAGTCTTTATGAATTCTCTTCTGGAAATATCTTTCATAAGCTTTTCAATCTATTGTGGCTTAACCGTTTATATGATTCTTGAGACCCTCGATGTGGATAGCGCTGAATGGACGTGAAGGGCAGAGGAATTCACATTTTCCGCAGCCTATGCACCTGTCCTCAATCACGGTAGGAATCAGAGGCGATTTGACGTCGCCCTTGACCTTGCGGACCATCGAAATCGCTCCCATAGGGCAATGCGCGGCGCAACTTCCGCAGCTGACTTCACCCTCATACGCCACACAGAGGTCCAAATCCACGACAGCGCGTCCGATATGAATGAGAGTCTTCTCCTCAACCGTAATCGGTTTGATTGCGCCTGCAGGGCAGAGATGCGAGCAGGTGGTGCACTCCGGGCGGCAGAAACCGCGGTCGAAATCCATCTTCGGCTGCATCATATGACCCAGGTCAGTGCTTGGACGAAGAACCTCATTAGGGCAATTGGCTATGCAAAGTTGGCAGGCGGTGCAATGGTCGTAGAAGCTCCTTTCACCACCGGAACCCGGAGGAGTGAGCCTCTGTTCACGCTTAGGAGCCTTCTTGTCAAGAACGGCGGCCAGACCACCGTCGAGCTTCTGCTCTTGTGCGCCGAGAGTCAGCGACGAACCCGCGAGAACGGCACCGGCGAGAAATGCGCGGCGTCCCGCATCAGGGGCATTGTCCCCGGTCGTGCAGCTCGCAGAAGCAGTGGTGCTGTTTCCTGCTGCGGCAGTCGTGCTTTTTGCAGCAGTGTCGCGCATAGGCCTGCGGGCCACTTCACCGTAAGCGAATCTGTATTTGAGGCCACCCAGCTTGCAATGTCCGATGCAGTCAAAACAGTCTACACAGCGGCTGCCATCGACCCTCCTGTTTTCAACGTCAATGCAATGCGACTTGCAGGCTCTCTCACAAGCGTGGCAGCCCACGCACATTGACTTGTCTATGACAGGACGGAAGAGCGCGAAGCGTGAAACCAGTCCGAGAGTGGTGCCTACCGGACAGATGGTGTTGCAATACTCGCGGCCGGAAGTCCAGGCGAGCCAGACTATGAACACGACCGTAAGAAGGGCAATAACAGGTACAAGCCAGCCTCGTGGAGAGACGATGCTGTTGACAATGCGGCCGTAGGCGCTGTACGGAGCGAGAAGAGCCACGATGACCTGAAGGCCGGCGATGATGCAGGCAATGAAAATGGCCCAGACTGCGTATCTGACCAGTTTGTTCTCCTTCTTGTAGCTGTATTTGAACTTCTTGCCACCCGTTTTTCTGCGTATCCAGATCACGATGTCCTGGAAAACGCCCATAGGGCAGATTACGGAGCAATAAATACGACCGAATACGAGGGTCAGGAGAAGTATGCCCACGATTACGGCTACATTGAGGGCCAGACAAGCCGGCAGGAACTGCAGCTTCGCCATCCATCCGAACCACTGCTCACCTATACCGACAAGAAGCAGGGTGATACAGATAAAGAAGACAGCGGCTGCTGCGATTCTGATTTTCTTTGCCATATTATTCCATTTAATGTATTCCGACAGAAATCCCGGTTCCCCGGGAAAAGCAATCCGCGTAAAGTTATGAAAATTTTCCTGTTACCCCGTGTCAGTTCGGAAAAATAATACCCAATTTCTGCAAAAGTGCCTCGATCTCAGGCTCACGTCCGCGGAACGCCAGATACAGTTCGTGTTCATCACGTGTGCTGCCCCTGGTCAGGATACATTCACGGAAGGCATCTGCCGCCTCCCTGCTGAATATGCCCTTTTCCTTGAACAGGGAGAAAGCATCGGCTTCCAGGACCTCAGCCCATTTGTAGGAATAGTATCCGGCCGAGTATCCTCCGGAGAAGATATGGTTGAATGAGGTGGAAATGCAACATTCACTGACTGAAGGCAGAACCGAAGAAGGGGCCAGAACCTTTTTCTCAAAATCGATGACCTCCCCGTCAGGCTCTGCTGCGAGGCTGTGCCAGGCCATATCCAGAATGCCGAACTGAAGCTGTCGCACCTGCAGATAACCGGCCTGGAAGTTCTTGGCCTCCACCACTTTTTCCATCAATTCCGAGGCAATGGTCTCCCCTGTTTCATAGTGTCTGGCGAAGGTATTGAGCCATTCAGGTTCAAAGGCCCAGTTTTCCATTATCTGGGAAGGCAGTTCGACAAAATCCCTGGCCACATTGGTTCCGGTCTGGGAAGGATAACGTCCCTCGGCGAGTATTCCGTGCAGTGCGTGGCCGAACTCGTGAAGGAAGGTAACCAGTTCATCGTGGGTCAGAAGGGAAGGAGCTGACGGAGTCGGTTTTGTAAAATTTGTCACTATGCTGATGAAAGGACGTCTTTCCACAGAATCCACTATGCTCTGACCACGGAATTCCGTCATCCAGGCTCCACCCCTCTTGGATGCACGCGGGAAGAAATCCGCATAGAACAGGGCCTTGTGGCAGCCTGCAGCGTCCGTCACATCATAAACCCTGACGTCTTCCTGGTACACCGGGACACTGTCAAGAGGTTTGAACTCAAGTCCATAGAGGGTGCGGGCAAGTCCGAAAACAGCCTCTATGCAGTCCTCGAGCCTGAAGTATGGCTTCAGCATCTCATCACTGACCGAATGGTGCACATTCTTGTATTGCTCCGACCAATAGCTGAAATCCCAAGGCTGCATACTCTCCTCTTCATAGCCTCCGGCTCTCGCGAACCCGAACACTTCGGCGACATCCCGGCGGGCAGCGGGCAGGGATTTGGCGAGCAGCGAGTCGAGGAATCCATTGACAACAGCCTCGTTGCCGGCCATCCTGTCATCGAGGGCAAAAGCAGCATAGGAATCGAAGCCAAGCAGAGCGGCCTTGAGCCTTCGCAGCTCGACCATACGCCTGACTATCGGAGAATTGGTCTCAATCGCTCTGGTATTGTACGCCATATACATTTTCTTGCGCAATCCGCTGATGGCACTGTATTTCATAAACGGCCTGTAGCTCGGAGCCGTGAGGTCGAAAAGCCAGCCATCAAGTTGCTTGTCCGAAGCCGCCTGGGCAGCAGCGTCGCGAAGGAATTGCGGCAAGCCCTCCAGATCCTTTTCATCCGTCAGATGGAGCGTAAAGGCATTGGTCGCATCGAGGACGTTCTTGCCGAACTGGAGGGAGAGCAATGACAGTTCCTCATCATAAGCCCCGAAGGTCTTCTTGTCTTCAGGGTCGAGATCCGCGCCATTTCTGACAAAGGATTTGTAGCTGTCTTCCAACAACTTGCGCTGGTCCGGCTCAAGGTCCAGGCTGTCCCTGAGTTCATAGACGCGCTTCACCCTGGCGAACAGGGCTTCATTAAAAGAGACATACTGGCTGAACCCGGTCAGCATAGGCGAGACCTTCTCCGCGATTTCCTGCATCTGCTCGTCGGAATCCGCTTCTAGAAGGTTGAAGAAGATGTTGCAGATATCGTCCAGCAGGGCGCCGGAGAATTCGAGAGCAGCTATAGTATTCTCAAAATCAGGCTCTTCCGGATTGGAAACTATGGCGTCCACCTCCTCCTTGGCCTGAGCTATCGCCTTTTCGAAGGCTGGCAGATAATGCTCTTTCCGGATTCTATCAAACATCGGAGCCCCGAACGGTAGCTCCGATGTCATCAATAAGGGATTGTCGTACATAATTCTAAAAACTGAAACCTAAGCCCAACATTGCCGAACCGCCGATGGTCGGCGAAGACAGTAGATAGGTGAAATCAAGGGCAAAACCTTTGAACGCGAAGCCGCAGCCCATTGACAGGAAAGACGGCAGGACGGCACCCTTGTGATAGCCGACTCTGGCGGATACCATATCGTTCCAGGTATATTGCGCTCCCGCTCCCAAAGCAATTGCACTGCAGAAATAATAGTCGGCACCAAGTTTGAAGTCAAGTGCATTCTTTTCCGCGAAGTCCAGACGGTAGCCCAAATCCGCAGAAAGAGAGGTCGGGAGGGAATATTCCCCCACCTTTGTTCCGAGTCCGCGAACCCCAAGACCGGCCGTAAGTCCCTCAAAATGAGCGCCCATCAGAACATCGGCACTAAAAGCGGAGAAAGACGCATCAGAGCCGAAGGAGCTGGACAGATAACGTCCGCTCATTCCGACTGAAATGTTCGGGGTAATGGCAAATGCCGCTCCAGCACCGAAAGCCATATCGGAAGAATTCACTCCATCGATTTCCGCTCCCATACTCATTAGGCCGTCCAGAGTCAATGCAAGACGCTCGCCGAGACCATAGGCTATGTTCACGCCGAGATTTGTGGAAGGAATGTCAGATTTCAGTCCGAGATAAGAGATTTCAGAGCTGAATTCCTTTCCGGAAAGCGCGAAAGCGGAAGGATCGTAGTATGACGGAGTAGCTCCCATTGCCATAGTTGAAACGGTCTTTGGAAGACGCGAGAACGGCATTGACAACGACTCTACTCCGGTTGTTTGGGCGGCTGCGGCGAGGCCTGCAGCCAAAAGGCTTATAGTAATGATAACTCTTTTCATAGGACTATTTCTTTACGAACACTGAAGTGAAGATGTTGCCGTCATACTCGCTTTTGAGGCTATAGCGGCCAGGGGCGAAGTTCGAGACGTCCAGCTTGACAGGAGAGAACACCTCGCTCGTGAACTTTTCACTCAGCACAAGTGCACCCAAAGAATTGGTAATAAGCACATTGACCTCGCCATCATAATAGGTAGTGATACTGAGCTCATTGTCCTTGACCGAAACCTCCGGTCCCTTCGAAGGGTCCCTGACTAGTACGTTGAAATCAACTGAGACGCTTTCCCCAAGTCCGTCGGAAGCAGTGAGGGTAATGGTAGTCATACCGTAACCCAAGGCGGTGATGACGATATTCTCACCTTCCTGATATACGTGGGCGACATTCGATGTGCTGGCCTTGAAGCTGTACTTGATACGCTCACCGTCCTCTTCCTTGAAATACTCGTCAGCTTTCAGACTGAAGGACTCGCCCACCTTGGTGAAGAGGACATCCTCTATTGCCTTCAGGCTGACAGGAGTATGGTTTGGAAGTATGGTGTATGAAATCTGCCATTCGGAAGTTGCGCCGAATTCATCGGAAACTTTGATTCTGGCGGTGTAGCTGCCGGCTTCAGCATTGCGTCCCACAATCTTCACGTCCCATATGGCCGGATCGGAGGTGCTGCTGATGGTAGCGGCCTGGCTTCCCGGATTGAAGGTCGGTTTTACAGTGTGTCCGTCAGGATCGATTATTGAAAGCTGAAAACTGAGCTCGGAATGGGCATGAACAATGAGAGGATTGTCCAGCTCGCCCAAAACGCTGATAACAGGAGCATTGTTGACACCTGTAGTTGCGGTCTTGATTGGAGACAAGTCCGAATAATTGCCTGAGTAATCTATGGCCATAATGGCTACATAATACAGGCTCGCGAAGTCCAAACCGGTGATTTTCTGCGAGATTGCATCCCCGACCTTCTTTCCCGAAGTGCCGATTTCTGCTACGGTCACAGCGGAAGACGGAGACTTCGGAGAGAAATTCAGGAGACTTTCCCTGTCCTTTGATGCGAGAAGAAGATACCTGTCAGCGACATAGTCATCCGGGTCGGCTGTCACCTTCCAGTCAAGGGTCAGGATATTGGAAGCCACACTGACATTGAAATCCTCAACCGGCTCCGGAACCCCCTCACTGCCATAAGTCACGGCGCCGAGAGCATCCACAAGAGGGCCTATGAGATGTTTGTACTGGTAATCGTAATTTGCACCCTTGAGCAGGCACTCCTTGAGCATTTCATTGGTAAAGCCTATGCCTCCCCTATGGGATACAACGAGAGCAGCCACGCCCGAAACGTGAGGGCAGGCCATCGACGTGCCCTGCTTGTTGCCATATTGTCCTCCTGGCAGGGTGCTGTAAACCTGAGGTCCGACCTTGTAGTCGCCGCCAGGGGCACAAATATCCACCCAATCACCATAATTCGTGTAATATGCCGGATTTGCAGTCGAACTGATAGCACCGACTGCGATTACCGGCTCATACATTGAAGGCCAGGCATAATTGTAGGACTCGTTTCCGGCTGCGAAAATAACCACGCCGCCCCTCATCGGACCGACCTGGTTGCCATCCTTGTCGATACCGGCATTGGCAATGAAATAATCGATGCCCATCTTGTCATCGGATGAGATGTATCCATTCTTCGCATCCTCGGCGTTCTTGTATCCGTAGGCCCAGCTGTTCTGGGAAATGACGGCACCGTGGTCGGCGGCCCAAACAAAGGCTTGCGCCGAATTACCGCCTATGGTCTTGTCAGGATTGCTCGGGTCCTCCATAAGAATAGGAGTGGACATAATCCTGACACCGCCTTTGCCGTCAAGGCCTCCGGCGACGCCACAGACACCTATGCCGTTGTTGTTGATGGCGGCGACAGTTCCTGCCACGTGAGTTCCGTGGTCGTCAGCCGGAATGTCATAGCCGCCGTATCCATTTATGAATGAACAGCTTCCATTCGGCCCTCCGGGCAGACAGACAGCTGCCAGGTCCGGGTGAGTCAGATCCACACCGCCATCCTCTACACAAACTATCACTTCAGGCGAACCTCCAGTGTATCTCTCCCAAACCGAAAAGACATTAATGTCCGCACCCGCCACATAGGTGCTGCCGACTCCATTGTTGGAGTAATGCCACTGATATGACAGATACGGGTCATTGAAAACCTCAGTCTGAACTTTCATACGCTCAGGCTGGGCAGAGACAATCTCCGGAAGATTATCAAAGGAATCCGCCGCCTTCGTAACCGGAATAGCAGTGTCGAAATCAACATAGTAGAAACGATGGAGTCCGAACGCCCTGTGCCTTTCTTCCCATTGCTCATCGTAAGGGAAGATGCGCTCCAATGACACGACACCACAGGACTCAAGCAGAGCGTTGATTCCGGCAGATTTCGTCACAGGAAGAGAATTCTTCGAGCGACTGCTTTCAATATCATCGGCAATGTCATCCGTAAACTCCACAATCAAGCGACCCTGAACGATGTAAGGGTCAAATACTTCCTGCTGCTCTACAGGCTGGAATTCAAGTTCACTTGAAAGATCGTTCTCCCTCGCACAGGAGAACACCAAGCACAGAAGGAGGAATGCAAAATGAAACTGTTTGTTCATAAATCAAAAAAAGTGGTCTGAAATGATTCAGACCACAATATAAGCATTAATTGTCAATTATTACTTAACACTTGACACGATAAGGTGCTCGCTCTTCCATCCGAAGTATCCGGCTGATACAGTCCAATAGATATCGAAACCGAAAGCAGAACCCTCAACGAGTGTACCGTCTCCGGTAGCACCCTGAACAGGGCAGTATCCAGGATCCGGATCAATCCAACCGGTCATCACGCCATAGCTAGGATGAACAGCAGCTGAAACGACCTCAATCAAAGGATAACCAGAAAACCACTTGTTATTTTTAGCAGGGGTGAGAGGAGTGAAATATTCACCGTCCACACGGAATTCAAGATCAGTAGCAGAACCGTAGAGACCCAGAACCTTGTAATAATTGGTAGTGAACTCAGCTTTCTGGAGAGTATAAGTCTTGTTCTCAAGAAGAGAGCTTACGTAGCAGTAACCGATGGTTACAGTACCATAATCCTTGTAAGTCAAAGGCATCATAGCTGAAACGCTGTAAACATTGTCACCTACTACAGACATATTCTTCTCATCGAACGATACTGAGAAATTATACTCAGTCACAGGTTTGAGAGCATTGATGTCGTATGAAACCACGATCTCACCCTCATACTGGTCCTTTTCGAAATTGACCACAGGGGTCTTGAGAGTATAGACACCCATAGGGTCATCAAGATTGATACCGAGAGCAAGTTCTTCAGAAGCTACACCTCTGGCGATAGGAATAACGATATCCTGACCCTCAAGTGATACGGAAGCACCGGTCTCGAGGAAGGAAACATCCTCGTTGTCAGGAACATATATGAACTCTGGCTGCTGGCAGGAAGCAAAAGCTACAAGAGCGGCGAGAATAATGAATATAGTCTTTTTCATATCAGTCTAAAATTATTTGGTGTAACCAGGATTCTGTTGAGGCTTAACCTGAGGGTTTGAATCAATCTCTGCCTGAGGGATAGGCCAAAGCCATCTGTAATCATCAGCAGCGACATTGAGATCTGTTCCTATCTTTGTGGTTACATCAGAATTCTGCATAGAGGTACGTGTCATACCTTCGCCGTAACGCTTCAGGTCATAGAAACGGAATCCTTCGCCGATGAGCTCCTTGAAACGTTCCTCGCGGATAGCATTTACAAGCGCTTTGCCAGTAGCTCTGGTCTCAACTGCTTCAGGGTCTCTGGCCATTGCAAGTGCATTGTAGTACTTGGCCGCCTTGGTATCGTCACCTGAAAGTGCATATGCTTCAGCTGCGATAAGATACTGCTCAGCAATACGGAAAGGCTTGATCTTCTGGATGTAAGAGCTGGTAGGAGCTGTAGGGTCCTGAAGTGCAGGGTTTCCAGGGAACTTGTTAAAAAGGACAACATCGCCTTCAAGACCGGCTACAGTGATGGTCTGAGGCTCGAACCAATTTGCTCTGATATCAGTTCCGTTGTACAGCATAAGAACTCCAACCTCAGGAATGAAGTCAGGGGCATATACGCCGGCGTTGTTCAGTCCGTAATAGCCGTAAGTGAGGGAACTAGGAGTTGATTTGTCCTGATAGTTTGCATAAAGCTGGACGATACACTCTGCACCGCTGTCATTGGTCCAGAGCTTGGTCCAATTGGCTTCAGCACCCTCAGATCTTGCACTGATGAGAGGATAACGTCCACTTTCTACAAGGGCGGATGCAATTGCTGCGGCATTTGCATAATCCTTCTTTGAAAGGGCTACTCTGGCCTTGAATGCAGCGACTGCGTCAGGAGTGATATTCTCAGAACCAACAGCGTTAGGATTGTTGATCATCTTCTCAGCGATGGCGATATTGTCCTCAATATACTTGTAGGTATCGGCCATTGAAGAGCGTGGAGGATACTTTGACTGGTCAGAAGTAGGCTCATACTTGTCTACAAGCATAACTCCGAGGTCTGTATTGGCGGTAGAAGCATTGTAAACAGGGCTGTACTTCTCTACAAGGAGATAGGTGGAAACAGCCTTGAGGAACGCAGCCTCACCTACGAAACAGTCGAGCTTTGCAAGCTCTGCGTCGGTCAGGTCTGTCTTGTCGAGCTCGTCAATCTTCTCAATAAGATAGTTAGCGTTGGAAATGCTGGCATAAGCTGAAGCCCAAAGAGACTCGCAGACACCGGTCTCTGAGGTCATCTCCCAACGGAAATAGTCACCACCGCGGTTTCCGTAACCAATAGTAGGATGGAAAATATCGGTAGCAAGCTCAGAAGAATAGATGTACGAACCAGCAAACATGCTTCTGAGACGGATATTGAAATAGTTTGCAACTTTCTGCGCATCTCCTACCGACCTGATGGCGGTAGCGTCATCAATGCTGCTGACAGGATAGAAATCCATATTGCAGGATGAGAAGATAAGAGCCGCAAGTGCAATTACCAATGTATTCTTTTTCATTTCTCAAGCTAATTAAAATGTTATCTCTATACCGACTGAATACTGCTTAGTATTAGGGTATGCACCCAAAGTAAGGTTAGAGTCAACCTCAGGATCTACACCAGAGTAGTTGGTGAAGGTGAGGAGGTTTCTACCGATTGCATATACTCTGACACCTGACATGAAACCTGACTTCTCAACAATCTGATGAGGGAGAGAGTAAGAGAGCTGGAGGTTCTTGAGACGTACGAAGGATGCGTTCTCGACGAAACGTGTACAGAAGTTGATAGGATACTGAACACCAGGGATATCGGTAACGTCGCCAGGCTTGGTCCAGATGTTGAACAGGCTGGTGGTTACGTTTGACTCGGTGATGAAGTTAGGGTTCTCGAGGAAGAACTTGTCATTGTTGATGAGGTACTTGCCGAATACACCGGAGAAGGTAGCATTGAGTGAGAGTCCCTTCCAGGTGGCATTCAACTGGAGACCTCCACTCCAAGGAGCATAACGGTTGTATCCTGTGAACTGAGCATCGTCGTCAGAGAAGGTTGAAGTGAGGGTTCCGTCAGGTTTCTCATATACAGGAGCACCTGTAGCAGGATCAACACCACGGTAAACAACATAGAAGATATCACCGTAGGTCTTGCCCACCTGATACTTGATACCGGTATTAGGAACGATGAACTCGTCACGTCCACCGAAGAGCTCGGTGATGGTGTTCTTGTTGTAACCGAAGTTGAGAGAAGCATTTACATACCAGTCTCTGTTCTGGAAAATATCGTATGAGAACTCGAACTCGATACCCTTGTTGGTCATTGCACCTACATTACCCCAACCGCTGGAGAAGCCGGTAGAATAAGAGTAAGGTACCTCCATAAGCATATCCGATGTCTTCTTTGAATAGATGTCGATGGTTGTAGAGAACTTGTCGAAAATTCTGAAGTTCAAACCGATGTTCGCACTGGTAACGGTCTCCCAGGTGAGGTCTGGATTGGCTACCTGTGAAAGTCCCCAGGTAGCATTTCCCTGATAGAGTGAACTTGAACCGAGCAGACCGTATGCAAGATAGTTGTCGATGCCGGAGTTACCGGTGGTACCGTAGTTGATTCTGAGCTGGAGCTGGTTAAGCCAGCCGGCATCCTGAAGCCAAGCCTCTTTCTTGACGTTCCACAATGAACCTATTGACCAGAAGTTTGCCCAACGTCTGTTGGCTCCGAAGAGAGAAGAACCGTCACGTCTGAATGAACCTTCGATCGAGTATCTTCCGAAGAGGTCATAGTTCGCACGGGCGAAGTACGAATTGTAATTGTACTGGTTGAGGGAGTATGAAGGCTTGCCATAGGTGGTACCGTCGCTGATCTGGGTCTGACGAATATCAGTCTGGCCTGTTGAAGAAGCGCCGAAGGCGTTTGACTGGGTCATGATATACTCCTGACCTGCGAGGAGAACGAACTCGTGATCCTTGCCGATAGAGAACTTGTACTCTGCAGTGTTGGTGAGAGTGTAGCTGTATCTTCTGGTGAAGCTCTCGGATGCACTTGGAGTAAGAGGAGAGCCCTCCTCAGGAAGAGACTTGGCCGAAGCCCTGTAGTCATATCCCTCGAGAGCCTGGGAAGCCTTGAGGGTCAAGCCCTTGATAGGCTGAATCTGCTGATAGGTATTGCCCTGGAGACGGAGATAGTTGTAGTCTCTTGGCTGAAGGCGCTGCAGGTAGAAGTAGTTGCGCAGACCGCTCTCAGGGAAGTAGTCAAGCTCCTTGTCGCCAAGACCTGTTACATTACCCTGCTCATCATACAGAATCTCATAAGGGGTGGTATAAGGAAGTGACCAATGAGCGAGTGACATAGGGTTGTACCAGCTGTTACCTGTAGAGTAACCCTGTGTACGTGTAGGGTTGTAGGTAAGAGAGATGTTTGCACCGATCTTGAGCCAATTGTTGACCTGGCTGTTCACATTTGATCTGATGGAGTATCTCTCCATATAGGTGTAAGGCTCGATACCTTCCTGTGTGAAAGCATTGGCAGAAACATAGTAATCAGAAGCCTGTGATCTTCCTGACACTGAAACGTCGATGTTCTTGGTAGGAGCATTCTCATTGAGAATCCAATCCTTCCAATTGAAGTTGAAGAGGTCAGGACGTGAAAGACGCTCCTGCTTGAGAGCCTGGAACTGGGCATTGTTCTCGAGGGAAGGATCAATGAGCTCGCGAAGTTCGAAATACTCCTGGGTGTCGCACATATCCACACGGTAGTTGGCAATGTTTGAAACACCGTAGTTTGCATTGACTCTAACGGTAGCCTTCTCCTGTGAGCCCTTTCTGGTAGTGATGAATACGACACCGTTTGCTGCACGTGAACCGTAGATGGCGGTTGATGAAGCATCCTTGAGGACGGTTATATTCTCGATATCGTTAGGGTTCAACGATGTGAAGATGGATGAACTTACAGGAGAACCGTCAAGCACGTAAAGCGGAGTGTTTGAAGCGTTAATCGAGTTCACACCTCTGAGTCGCATAGATACTGTTGCAGAAGGCTCACCTGAAGATGTGAATACCTGGAGACCTGCAACCTGACCCTGAAGCACATCACCGACAGAAGCCACAGGGCGGTTCTGAAGGACTTCCTTCTTGACGGTCGAAGCCGAGCCGACCACTGAGCTGATGCTCTTCGCAGTACCGTAACCAACGACTACGGTTCCTTCGAGAGCCTCAACGTCCTGGGAAAGGGCAACGTTGATGACACTTTTTCCATCTACAGCCACCTCAGCGTCCTTATAACCTACGGAGCTGAACACGATAGTTCCCTTTGAAGGAGCTGTAATAGAATACTCACCATTTGCATCTGTGCTGGTTCCGGTCTTGGTTCCCTTGACCAGAAGAGCTGCGAATGGGATAGGCTCACCGGTACTTGCATCACTGACAATACCTGTTACTGTAATGTTCTGAGCCTGGAGGACTGCAGAAATACAGAGAGCCGCTGCTACGAAAAATAATTTAATTTTTCTCATTAGCTGAATCTTTTGTTTAACATAAATATTGAATTGAACTCTAAACACTAATCACTCACCACGCTTAATTTTGTAGCATAAGCCACAAAAAAGGCGACAGCACTCACCGTCCTAAGTGGACGGACTGGCTCTTTAACGGACCAGGCATGGTGCCTGCACAATAAAACGGACGTTTTCCAATGCAGGGCAATTGCAAAAATATTATAAAATTTCAATATATCAAAGGAGAGGAAACTTGATTTGCAGCAATTTAGTATAGTTGAACACTGTTTTTCACCCTTTTTTGCTTTCATTTTTTTCATTTTCTCACTTTATTATTAACAAAATGAAATCTGCTTTGCTGAGAAAGTCCCTAATTGGATTTTTTAATTTTTTAAAAAAATAACATCATTTCCTGAACGGAGACACTTGTCCAAAGTATTGCGGTGCACACCGTATTCTCGCGCAATGGAAGACTTGGTCTCACCTGTTTCAATTCGAGCTCTCACTAGTTCAATCTCATCACTTAACTTCCTCACTTTCGGAGTCATACGCGATGGTCGGCCGAGTTTTATTCCCGATAGTTTTTTGACTGCGAGGGCTTCTTTTGTCCTTTGGGATATGAGATTGCGCTCGATTTCGGATGCCAGAGCGAAAGCAAAAGCAATGATTTTTGAGTTGATATCGTCTGAAAGGTTGAAATTGTCCTTGATGGTAATTATCCTGATTCCTTTGTTTGAGCAGTAGTTCAAAATTGACATTACCATAAGCATTTTTCTTCCAAGACGGGATATTTCACTGCAAATCAGCAAATCACCTCTTTTCATACGACGCAGAAGACTTCCGAGGCTCCGTTTTTCCCAGCCCACGGTCCCCGACACCGATTCCCTTACCCATCTATCGATGGATACATTATTCCTTTTAGCCCATTTGATAATTTCAAATTCTTGATTGTCAAGGGTCTGCATCTGTGTACTCACCCTAATGTATGCATATACTTCCATACCGTGCTATGTTTATTGTACTGCATCCAAATACGTCCGTTTTATTGTGCAGTGTCTTTTACTGGTTATTGGAATAGTCCAGACTATATGTGGTTTGTATAACATAGTTTAATTAATGTAAATGCTTATGAAAAAAGCGAAACTTTTAATCGCAGCTTTGGCTTTTCTGGCATCTGCAACTTTTGCTCTCGCGCAGAATAAAGCGGTAAGCGGAATCGTCAAAGATGCCTCGTCAGGCGAAGGCGTCCCGTTTGCATCTATCCAGGTCAAGGGAACAATGACGGGATTCAACACCGATGATGCAGGTCGCTTCAATATTGAAGTACCCTCAAATGCGGTTCTTATTTTCAGCTCCATCGGCTATAAGAACGCCGAAGAAGCAGTCAATGGTAGAAGCGTCGTCAATGTGTCTTTGACTCCTGATGCCGAGTCTCTTGAAGAGACCATCGTCGTTGCCTACGGTGTTCAGAAGAAATCTTCATTCGTGGGGTCCGCAACACAATTGAGCGGAGACAAGATTCAGAAGATGCAGAGCACCAACATATCCAAGTCACTTGAAGGTGCAGTTGCCGGTTTGCAGACTGCCAGCTCTTCAGGTACCCCTGGTTCAGGTGCAGCCATCCAGATCCGCGGTTTCGGTTCAGTGAGCGCATCCACCAGTCCACTAATCGTTGTGGATGGAGTCCCTTACGAGGGAAGCCTCAATTCTATTCCAAATCAGGATATCGAGTCGCTGACCGTCCTTAAGGATGCAGCAGCCAACTCAATGTACGGTGCCCGCGGTTCCAACGGTGTAATCATCATAACGACCAAGAGGGGCGCAGCAGGAAAGGTAAACATCACCTTCGATGCAAAGATGGGTATAAACAGCCGTGGTGTGCCTTCTTATGATGTAATCAGCAACCCATCAGAGTACTATGAGATGTCGTGGGAAGCTATACGCAACGCAGCATACTATAACGGACAGATGCCGAACTTTGCGCAGGCTGGAGTTTATGCTTCAAACGCCCTTCTCAGCGAGTACCTCGGACCTTACAACATCTACAAAAATGTTGCTGACAATGAGATTATCGACCCAACTACAGGAAAAATCAACCCTAATGCCGTAACCCGCAAGTGGAATGACGACTGGAACAAAGACGTTTTCAAGGCCGGTGTACGTCAGGAGTACAATGTATCGGCATCAGGCGGTTCCGAGAAGACCAGGGCATATATGTCAGTTTCTTACTTGAATGACCAGGGATATGTTCCTAATTCAGGATTCACCCGTATCTCAGTCCGCGGTAAGGTTGACCAGAACATCGGCAAGTACATCACTGCCGGAGTAAATCTCGCCTACTCCAACACTGCTCAGAAGAAATATGCCGACTCCGAGGATGACAACTACGCGAACCTCTTTATGTTCAGCCAGAGCATTGCTCCGATCTACCCAATTTATCTCTATGACAAGGACGGAAACCGTGTTAAAGACTATAAGGGCAACGATATGTTCGACTGGGGTGAGACAGGACGCGCCTATGCACCAACCTCAAACCCTTACGGTCAGTTGATGTCTTCGCTGAACAATGACATTAATGACAATATGTCTTCTCGCGGATATATCAATATCAATATCCTTCCGGAACTCGTTCTATCAGTAAACGCTGCTTACGACGTATTCAACACCAAGTCAGTGGTTTATCAGACTCCAGTAGGTGGAGATGCTGCCAACGTTGGCGGTAGGGCTTATCACGAGATGGACAGATACACAGCCCTCAATGCTAACCAGCTCCTCACCTGGACTCCAACATTCGGTCATAACTCACTCAATCTCCTTCTCGGCCACGAAACCAAGAGCGACAGCAGCTACTTCCTCAAGGGTCATATGACCAACTTTGTTGACAAGGACATTCCTGACTTTGCAAACGCAACCGTATATCAGGACCTTACATCAGCATCAAGCAGCTACTTCCTCGAGGGCTTCTTCGGAAGGGCAGAATATGACTATGCCAACAAATATTACGCATCAGTATCTTACCGTCGTGACGGTTCATCCCGTTTCGCACCGGATAAGCGTTGGGGAAGTTTCTGGTCAATCGGTGCATCCTGGAATGCAAAGAACGAACTCTTCCTCAATAGTATTGACTGGCTCAATGCTTTGCGTGTGAAGCTCAGTTACGGAACCCAGGGTAATGATAACATAGGTTACACCCGTGTTTACGAAAACCTCTACCGCATCGATCGCGTTGACGGTGCCGCTTCCCTTACCCAGACTTTCCGTGCCGCTCCTGACGTTACCTGGGAGAAGTCCAACAACTTCAACATTGGCTTTGAGACCAAGATTTTCGACAGGGTTTCAATGAATATGGAGTACTTCGTAAAGGAGACCAAGGATATGATTTATTCCCGTCCACTTGCTTCTTCACAGGGCTCTCCAGACTCACAGCTCGTCAACGATATGGATATGATGAACAAGGGAGTTGAGTTCGAAATCAGCGCAGATATCTTCAAGAACAGGAATTTCGCCTGGAATCTCTCCCTCAACGGCACACATTATAAGAACGCCATCACCAAACTTCCATCTGATTATCCTGACGAAGGCAAGCAGATTTCTTACTACTGGAGAGAGCTCGGCGGTTCACTTTACAACTACTACCTCTTTGAGTGGGCAGGTGTAAACCCTGAGAACGGTCTTCCACAGTACAACAAATATGTGACTGATGAAAACGGTAAAGAGACTGTAGAGATTGTCAATTCAACATCCGAGGCATCTTACCGTAAGACTGGAAAGACCCCTATTCCTGATCTTTACGGAGGATTCACCACAAGCTTCAGGCTTTACAACTTCGACCTGAGCGCAAGCTTCGCATATCAGATTGGTGGTTACACCCTCGACTCTGTATATCAGAGACTTATGAGCGCAGGCGGAAGCGGAGACAACTGGAGCAAGGATATCTTCAACAGATGGACTCCGGAGAACCGAAACACAGACGTTCCTCGCGTGCAGATGAACGACCAGGAAGCAAACTCAATGTCAACCAGATTCCTTACATCTTCTTCTTACTTCAGCGTCAGGAACATAACCCTCGGATATAACGTTCCATCACAGTTACTGAAAAAGGTGTCACTTTCAGGCTTGAGGATTTACCTCACCGGAGACAACCTCTTCTATACCTCTGCCCGTCGTGGTATGGATGTCCGCAAGTCATTCTCCGGCGGCAACGGACAGACATACTCCGCTCTGCGCACTGTATCTGCCGGCGTAACCGTAACATTCTAATTTAGGAGAACAGAAAAATGAAAAAATACTTTGCAATATTGGCTTCTCTCGTGCTCGTTCTTTCTTCCTGCGAGAAGGCCTTTGAAGTCAGCGACTCCGAAAGACTTTCCGGCAGCCAGGCCGCAGCCATAGTCGAGGAGAGCCCTGAATTCCTCACCTCTTATGTAAACGGCTTCTACTCCTGGATGGTTCAGTTCAATACAGGAGGCGGCTCCCACGGTGATTTCGGACATCTCGGATGTCTCTATAACCTTGATATGATGGGCCTGGACATTGCCATCTGCGGCACCTGGAACTGGGGAACCTTTGACATTAACCACGATTACGGCCAATACGACTACCGTCGTCCTTATCAGTACTGGAATTTTTACTACACTCTGATCAAGAAGTGCAATGAAGTCATCGACTTCTTTAGCGAGGAGGATCCGACCAATCCTACACTTTGCGGTTATCTCGGCCAAGCTTATGCACTGCGTGCGATGAGCTACTATTATCTTATCCAGATATTCCAGGATCCTGTTACCGGAACGACTCCGTCAGCGTCTTTCAGGCTTGAAGCTCCTGCAGTGCCTATCGTATATGCAGTACGTGACGGCAAGAGTACTGAAGAAGCATCAGCCAAGGGAGGCCGCAACACTATGAAGGATCTCTGCGAGCAGATCGAGTCAGACCTTGCCTCTTCACTTTCTCTTCTCGATGGTTATGACCGTGGTGGCGACAAGAATCAGGTCAACTACGAGGTAGCCCAGGGTATTGCAGCCCGCTACTACCTGCTCACACAGCAGTGGGACAAGGCTATCGAAGCAGCTACTGCGGCCCAGAACGGCTTCGATCTTATGGACAACACTCGCCTTCATTCTGGTTTTATGGAGCTTGAGGACAACGAGGTTATGTGGGGCTTTAACCACAACACCGAGACTCAGACCGCATACGCTTCATTCTTCTCTCATTTGAGCAACGACTGTTCAGGCTACGGCGGTGTTGGCCAGAGCGTTCACTGTATCGACCGCAGCCTCTATGATGCCATACCGGAAAGCGATTTCCGCAAGAGCCTTTTCAATGGACCTGAAGGAGATGCCGATGCTGCAACAACCGGAGGCAAACTCCCTTACGCTGCAAGAAAGTTCGGTTATATGGCTTCATGGCTGCAGGACTACACTTATATGCGCAAGTCCGAGATGATTCTAATCGCAGCTGAAGCTCACGCACGTCTCGGTGATGGACAGGCAGCTTCAACCCTCAAAGAACTTATGGAAAAGCGAGACCCTGCTTGGAACTATTCTTCCGTAAGCATTGACGACATTCTTCTCCAAAGAAGAATCGAGCTTTGGGGTGAAGGATTCGAGTACTTCGACCTCAGAAGAAACGGGCTCGCAGTTGACAGAAAGTATTCCGGCACCAACCACACTGTAGCCGCTCAGTTCGTATTCCCTGCTCACGCAAAGAGCTGGAATTTCCAGATTCCTAAGCAGGAAATGCAGAATAATCCAAACATTACCGAGGAAGAGCAGAACGAGTGGATTTCCGGAGCTAAAGAAGTAAATTAAGATTAGAAGCAAATTATGAAAAATACAGTCAAAATAGCATCTGTAATTGCTTTTGCAGTTCTTGCGGCAGCCTGTACAAAAATGGCTCCCAGCAAGTATGAAGTTGAGGCAGGTTTCGAGGATGCATACCAGGGAGCCATCCCTGAGGTAAGCTTTGCAGCCACTCCTTCCGGTAATGCGAAGTTTGATATCGAATCGGGCTCAATCTATATAGCAACAAAAGTTACTGTAAGCGGAGTGAGCGCGACTGCCGGCAAAATAGTAGTCGGAGTACTGTCAAGTGAAAAGGAGGATTTCACAAATACCCAGAACAGCGACCTGGTGATTACCGAGGATGGAACATATGAAATAGCAGCAAATGTAAGTGCCAACAAAGTAAACTACATCAAGGCTAGTATATCAACACAATACGGTTGCTCTTTTTCAGATGTAGTGAAACTTAATATTTCCGATGTTCCTTTCTACGGAAAAATTTCCGGAAACTGGGCAGGAAAGGTTACTTCACTTGCATTCGGTGATGAATACTCGAGCAATCTTGTCATTTCTCTTGACAAGGAAGACCCGGAGAACTACTGCTATGTAGGCAACATCGAGCCATATTATGAATCTTCAGGAAACACTGTTGACAAGGGACTTAACTATATCAAGTGCCAAATTGACAACGAGAACAATCAAATCATCCTTGCAACAGGATCATCAATGAATTTGGGTGGCAGAATGTACTTTGCGTCAGATTTGGAGGGTTCAGTGCTTGACTACGACGTGCTTACTCTCAGTGAAGACTCAAAGAGCCTGGTACGCGAAGCTGCCTTCTATACTGTAAAGCCAGATGGGTCAGCTGAAGACTGGTACGGTCCTGCAACTTACAAAAAGAAGTAACACCTAGTAAGTATAGAAAGATGAAGGAGGATGGACGTGAGTGCGTGCATTCCTCCTTTGTCGTTTAAACATTGTCTTTGATTATCGTTATATGAAGAAGTTATTTTTCTTTTGCGTATTGATACTTTCAAGCATAGCCTGCTCCCAGCAGACAGCAAATCCGGAAGTACCCGACTACGAAGAAGAAGGAATGGAAGTGTTCACATCGAAGGTAAGCGGAGTTACATTCAGTTCGAAGACCGTCAATACGGACAGACTTATCGTAAAATTCAAGGATAGTTTTGTAAGCAAAATCGAAGCCTGCTCGGCGAACGCATCTCTTCTGGCTACCAGCGTGAAAAGTGAGGAAAACCCTATTGCAATAGTAGGAACAAGCAGAATGGAAAGAGTTTTCCCTGATGCGGGACGATACGAGGAACGCACCAGAGCAGAAGGTCTGCACCGCTGGTATTATGTTGATTACGCTGAGGATCTGGATATTGTGGATGCTGAGAGCCTGCTGAACAATTGCTCTGCTGTGGAAATTGTAGAGTATGAGCTGATTCCAAGAGAAATCGGCAATATCATTGAACGGCACTGCTCCATACCGTCTCCTCGCTCTTACGGGCTTCCATTCAATGACCCTCAACTCCCCTCTCAGTGGAGTTATTACAATGACGGGGCTATGACCAGTTCTATGGAAGGATGCGACATTAATGTATTTCCTGCCTGGAGAAACTATCCCAAGGGAGAAAAAGACGTGATTGTGGCAGTCGTTGACGGCATAGTGGACAGCGGTCATCCCGACCTGGAAGCGAATATGTGGACTTCAGAGGATGGCTCGCACGGAAAGAATTTCGTCAATGGCGGAAAGAATGTTCCAAGCAATCACGGGACCCACGTGGCAGGCACCGTCGCTGCTGTCAATAACAATGCCCTGGGAGTCTGCGGTGTTGCGGGTGGTGATTACGCCAACGGAATTCCAGGCGCGAAGATTATGTCCTGCGGTATTTTCGACGAGACAGTCGCGGGCAGCTCAAGTGGCAGCGGAGCAAGTGCCATCAAATGGGCGGCAGATCACGGCGCTGTCATTGCCCAAAACAGTTGGGGCTACGATCCTGACACCGACGGTGACGGAAAGCTCAGCGAGCAGGAAATCAACAGCTTCAAGGCGAAGAAAATTCCATCAGACTTGAAAGAAGCTATTGACTACTTCATCAAATACGCAGGCTGCGATGAAAATGGAGAGCAGCTTCCCGATTCTCCTATGAAAGGAGGAATAGTCATTTTTGCTGCAGGCAACAGCAATCTGGACTATGATACGATTTGTTCATATGATAAGGTTCTGTCTGTGGCTGCGCTGGCTCCGGATTATAGGAAAGCTTACTATTCCTGCTATGGCGACTGGGTGGATGTATCAGCTCCTGGAGGAGATGCCTATAAGGACAAGACGATACTCAGCACCATTGCCAATGGGGAATACGGGTATATGCAGGGATCCTCAATGGCTTGCCCTCACGTCTCAGGAATAGCTGCTCTCCTTCTTGGCCGTTATCAGGGACAGGGATTCACTTGCGAGATGCTGCGAGAAATTATTTGTTCATCCACCGTGGACATAGCCAAGTACAATGTCTCCTATCCAAGTCAGTTGGGAAAAGGCCTTGTAAATACGGCTCTTGCGATGTCATATAGCGAAGAAGTGCCGGGAGAGGTTGAAGGATTCTCTTATGAGTTGAATTCAAATTCAGCGCTTCTTAGCTGGATGGTTCCGTCTGATGAGCCTGTATTTGCCTACCATATTTTCATCTCCAAGTCCTCTCTTTCTTCTCTTGATCCTTCATCCCCTTCACAAGAGGTCAAAATCATAGAGATAAAGGGCTCGGATTGTGTTGCAGGTAGCTTAATGAATATTATTCTCGATGATTTGGAGTTCTGCAACGATTATTATGTACGCATTGCCGCCGTGAACTACCTCGGGGAGCATTCAGCTCTTTCGCAAGAGTTAATCCTCTCTGTGGGAGCCAACAATCCGCCAATAATCGAGGCTCCTACGTGTACCGATATAGTAAGCAAGGCGCACGAGGAGCCAATCTTGGACTTCAAGTTCTACGACCCTGACGGCCACAAGCTGACTTGTCGTCTGACTCCGGACCATAAGGCTGTTTCGCTGCTTGTTGATAATGGTGTCGCCACTGTCACCGTCAAAGCGATGGAACTCGAGCAAGGAGCAAGCTACAGCTTCAATCTTGAAGTTTGTGATGGTTACGACACGACAGTCCAGCCTTTTACCATCACAGTCCTGGAGAACCACGCGCCAGTGATTAAGGAAGCCATTCCAAACATAGTCCTCAACGGTATGGAAGACAACTGTGTCATTGACCTGAGCAAACATTTCAGCGATGAAGACGGTGAGGAGCTGGAATACTCATTAATAAAGAAAGGAACTACTGTCGTAAAAGTGTCGGTAGCAGGCAATAACCTGAATATTAAGTCCTTTGCATATGGAAGCTGTGAGTATTCCATCCAGGCTAAAGATGCTTGCGGACTCCAAAGCGATTTCTCTTTCTCAGTATTGGTCAGGGACGACAGTCGTCCAGTGGATTTATACCCTAATCCCGTAACTGACAAGCTCAATATACGCTCGCCCGAAGAAGGAAAGCTGAAGGTATTGATTACCAATAGAGCCGGAGCGCTTGTATTCAAAGATGAAGAGGCTGCCACCGGCCCGTTCACTCCTTTTGTTGTCGATATGACAGAGCTGCCAAAAGGAGAATACTATGTAAAGACAGAAGGTCTCGGGGCAGACGGAATATATTCAGTAATAAAGATGTAGAGTGATATGAGAAAAATATTGGCAATTATTCTGAGCCTTGTGCTGTACTATGTTTCACTCTCGGCGCAAAGTGCTTCTTCACTTCTGATACCGTCAGATATTAGCCGTGCAGGTATGGCACTTTCGGATGCTTGCTTGAGCGCTGATTCTTTCGGCTTCGAACACCTGTCCGCTTCTGTTTCATACGGCATTTGGGCGCCCCAAAACTCAAACAACAAGCTGATGGGGTTCAATGCCGGAATGAATTTCGGAAAAATTCTCTCAGCCCGAATCAAGGCGGCACATATCTCGGACAGGGTGAGCGGGACACTGTATAACGAATATGGAGCGCCTGTTGGAGAATACAAGGGAGCCGACCTGAAACTTGAAGCAGGGGTCGGAGCCAAGATTCTGCCTTTCTTGGCCGCTGACATCAATGTAAGGATACTGAACTCCAAACCAAGCCCCTCTCTGAGTTCAAATGCCTTCACAGCAGATGCAAATGTAGTATACAGAAAGGACTTCTGGTCTGCTTTGCTGGGGATTAGAAATCTTGGAGCCCTCCCATCTTATTCTACTGTCGGCGTGGGGTATTGCAGCCAATTGCTCAAAGCAGAGGCGGAATTTGACTATTACTTCTCTGGAGAGCTTGCGGCAAGCCTGGGAGGAGAGCTTAACATCAAAAATCTTGCTTTCCTTCGCGCGGGGTACAGTTACGCGGGCAAGAGCGCTCCCCTGCCGTCGTTTGCGAGCGCGGGCCTCGGCTTGAAGCTGTTCGGAGCCAGTCTTGAGGGAAGCTACATTTTCGCATCTCCCACCCTCGGCGGAACGATGATGTTCTCGCTCGGTTTCAAGTTTTAATACAGGCCATCATCCCCGCTATTCAACAGCTAATCGCAATCCCGGTTCTGCACAAATACAGAACCGGGATTTCGTTTTTAATGAGGGTGCATATGGCAGAAAAAGCGTATATTTGCAGAATCTATAAATCAAGACTGTTTTATGAAAAAATTCCTATTGACAATTGCCACCCTATTGTATGCCGTATTGTGCTTCGCCCAGGAACCAATAATCAGTTGGAACTATGAATTGAAGTATGAGGCGAATAATATCGTCAACGTCATCTTTACCGGCAATATAGCTCCCGAATTCCATACCTACACCCTCGACGATGAAATTTCCCCTACCGAAATCTTTGATGTGGTTCTCGAAGGGGCTGAAGAAAGCGAGGCTATCTACGGAAGCACTGATACCAAACTCATTGATGGTCATCAGGCTTATGAAGGGCTGATTAAGCTCACTCAACCGCTCAGACTTACTTCAGACAAGGGCAGTTACAGCGGAACCATCTTCACCGTGTCCTGCAAGCACGGACAATGCCGCAGCGAATACTATGATTTCAATATTGCGCTGAGCGCAGCTAAAGAAGCTGCCGCGGCTGCGACCGTCAGCCAGGCCCCGGACGACAATGCCGGAGGCAATAAAAATGGCAGCAGTATCTGGAGCCTTATCCTTGAAGCAATACTCTGGGGATTTGCAATGCTGCTGACCCCTTGCGTATTCCCTATGGTGCCAATGACCGTTTCCTTCTTTATGAAGGGCAGCGGGACTCCGGCCCAGGGCCGATTCAAAGCCAGTATGTACGGCCTGTTCATAGTTCTTCTTTACACCGTCCCTATCTCCATCATCATCCTGCTTACAAGAGTCATTGGAGGTGATGCCGTGACTGCGGACATCTTCAACTGGCTGGCTACCCATTGGCTTCCAAACATCATATTCTTCATTGTCTTTATGGTATTCGCAGCGTCCTTCTTCGGTGCTTTCGAGATTACCCTGCCGTCGAAATGGACCAATGCCGCAGACAAAAATTCAGACAAAGGCGGTCTTGGAGGCATTTTCTTCCTTGCACTTACTCTCGTGCTGGTAAGTTTCAGCTGCACCGGACCTATTGTGGGAACCGTCCTAATAAAATCCACCCAGGGAGAGTTCTGGGCACCAATGGTCACTATGCTGGCTTTCTCGATTGCTTTCGCATTGCCTTTCACCCTGCTCGCGTTCTTCCCGTCATTGATAAAGAAATTCAAGCAGAGCAGCGGAAGCTGGCTGTCATCAGTCAAGGTGGTGCTCGGCTTCATTGAAGTTGCCCTCGGCCTAAAATTCCTCAGTACTGCAGACCAGACCTACCATTGGGGAATACTTGACAGAGAGGTATATCTCGCAATCTGGATAGTCGTATTTTCTCTGCTGGGTCTCTATCTTCTGGGCAAGATCAGATTCAAGGGAGAGGAAAAAGTCGAGTATATTGGAGTAACAAGACTCACTTTGGCTATTGCTGTATTCTCGTTTGTAGTATATCTCATCCCGGGAATGTGGGGTGCTCCTCTCAAGGCCCTCTCCGGCTACCTTCCTCCAATCACCACACAGGATTTCGTGCTCTCATCAGGGTCAAGCAATTCAGCAGCCACATATCAAGTGTCTGAAAGCAGCAGCGAGAACAGATTCGGGCTTGAGCTTCCTTTGGGATTGAGCGGTTATTTCACTCTGGATGAGGGACTTAAGGCAGCGAAAGAGGCAGACAAGCCCGTTTTTGTGGATGTCACCGGTCATGGTTGTGTCAATTGCCGCGAGATGGAGGCGAGGGTTTGGAGTGACCCTGAGGTGCTGAGAATCCTTCGCGAAGATTACATTATAGTAGCCCTCTACAACGATGACAAACAGAAACTTGACGAGAAAGACTATGTGACCGATGCTCAGAGCGGGAAGGTTTACAAGGATCTCGGCAGGGCAAATTCATATCTGGCAAGGACCCTGTGGGGAGTGAACGCGCAGCCGAACTATGTGCTCCTTTCCCCTGATGGTGAGCAACTTGTCCCGGTCCGCGGGTATGACCTCTCCATCGAAGGCTTCATTGCCTTCCTCCAAAGCGGCCTTGAGGCTTACAGAAAGTAAACTTATTATCCCCCACAGCAGAGAACAGTATTTTGTCCTTCTCACTGCATTCCGCTCAGACACGTGAAGTCACCTTTACTATATCTGAAAGTGGAGTTCAAATATTTTGCAAGAGGGAGAAAATTTAAATGAAAAAGAGGGTGACTAAGCAGTCAAAAGACTTATTAGTCACCCTCTTGTATAAATATTCTGTTAGTTTCTTTCGGCAAAGGCTATTTGTTGTAGCTATATGCTACTGAACCGTTTGCCGGACAGTCGACGACATTGTTTGTCGTGAAGGCATCACCGCTTGGGTTAAGAGTATTGACTATACCCAGAACGTGCAAATTCTCACTCACCCAATTATCATCCAAATCAAGCAGGAAATACCGCTCAACGCTTTCGCCCGCCTTCAAGCTGACTCTTTCGCCGGTGAAATCCTTGCTGGAGTTCTGACCGATAATCAGACGGACGCAATTGTTGTGGGTGTCATAACCCTCAGTGCTGCTCGCGCCGTTGTTCGACTGTTTGGCTTTGATACCGTCCTCGAGTACCCACAGAGCCATACCGTAATCACCGTTTTCAGCGGCCTTGATGCCCATCTTTACGACAAGCTGATTGCCGTCCAGAACTGATGAAACAGCTATTCCGGCCTTGGCCTTCGCTGAATTGTACTCCGAATTGAAGAGTTCCTGGAAGCCATTGAAATTGTTGTAATTGCTCCACTTGGCAGTTTTGTCGAGGTCGAGGCAAACCCACGGATATCCGCCTACTCCCATTGCACCGTCTATTGGCGCTGAAATATAAGCAGGGTCGCTCTGATTGTATGTGTGGATGGCTGCAAGGACGTATTTGTCCTTGTTGACAGGACTGGCAGCGAAGGATCTGAGCAGATTGATCATAAACGGGCAGTATCCGCAACCGGTTCCGGTGTACTGCTGGATGAGCACTTTGCGGGTGAAATCACTGCTTGAAGGTGATGGGTCCTCAGGGAGTACAGGAATAGCTGCCGAGATGGCGGTGATGCTCACGGTACCGCTATGCTTGGTTCTGTAGGCTGCCCAGAAAGAGTACTTACCCGGAGTATCTGTGGAGAACTGCATATTCGGAATCTCCACAGGCTTGTTGGTGGTGGCATCATAGAAGGTGACGCCTTCCTTGACCTCCACGCCGCCTACCTTGACAGTAATGGTAGCGTATGAATTGCCGTCGGCGCGGATGAGAGGCTCATCGACCTCGATGGTCATATCGCCCTCAAGTGTTTCGCCTCCATCAACCGGGTCTTCCCCGGTAAGGGAGCAAGACACTGGCAGAACAAGGAGTGAAACCAGAAGGGAAAGAAGTGAAAAATTGTGTATTGTTTTCATTTCAATTGCTAGAATGAAGTTGTAAGAAGCAGATTGATGCCGGTATAGGCCGGGCTGTAGCGGCATACTCCGCCGGAGCAGAGATAGCCTGCACGGTTGCGTCCGTAGCTGAGCTGAAGACGGCTGCGTTCCTTGGAGTAGCTTACGCCGAAATTGTAATAATGCTTGCGGGTGAGACCCATATTGTACATCTCGCTCGCGAAAACATTCCATTTCGGTGCAAAGCTGAGCTCGAGCAGACCTGCCACCCAGTCACCTTCATAGTCCTTTGAGGCAAGGTACTGAAGCTCGGTACGAAGGGCAAAATTGTCCTTGAAACGGTACTGACCGTCGGCAACAAAGATGTTTGACACGTATGTGCCTTCCTCATATCCGTGCGAAGGGCTCCACTCCTGACGGGAGTAAAGCAGAGTGGTCTTCAGATTCTTGTTCCAATGAATCTCCGTGTCGGCACTGATATCCATCCACATAAGCCTCTTCGACGAATCGTCGCACTGCGAAGGAGCAATGGTATAGGCATTTGAGAAATTGCCGTGAAGCACCATATACTGGCTTCTTGAACGTCTGAGAGTGTAGAAGAGGTCTCCCTGGAATGCAGCCTCGCCAATCACATTGACCTGATAAGGATTGAGGTTGGCGAGCATATAGGTATAGTGCCTGGTCAGCGAAGGGAGATAGTTCAGGCTGTTGCCGGTGCCACCGGTGCCGGACACTCCGGAAGCGACTGAGAGCATAGTGCCCATATGGTCGAGGATTCTGAAAGTGGCGGATGCACTGAGAGACTTATAGTCATAGATGGCCTCGGCGAAGATGGCGGCACCACGATGAGCTTTCTGCTGGCTTGGAGAGGCAAGGTCCTTTCCTTTCAAAGCATATTCGGCTTTCAACGAAAGGGCATCCCAGCCGAAATCCAGGGCTGCGCTGAACATATTGAGGTCCGGAGAGGTCATTCCCATTGAAACGAAATCAACGGCAGGATTGTTGTCCAGAGACTCGTGGCGGTTCACGAAATTGCCCTCAAGATTGATAAGCACGGCGTCCCAGTTCAGCAGACGGTCCAGGCTGAACTGCAGGCTGGCTGAACGCACCCAGGTCGTGGTATAATCGGAGTAGAGTCTCGGACGTCCCGTAAGACCTTTGAAGGAGAGCCATTCGGCAGGGCTGAAAACAGCGCTCAGACCTTCAATGGAGTTATTGAAACCCAGATGACGATCCTCGTAGGAACGGAGTATGAGTCCGTTTCCAAGCTGGTCATAGATGTCTCCGATATGCACGATGAGATTGTCACTGCTCCAGCGCACATATTTCGAAGCAAGCATAAACTGCTTGGGAGTACCTATTGTGCCTATCTCGTAACCGTAAAGAGCAGGAAGATAAGCCTCGAGCTGCATTCCGGCGGAGAATTGACCATTGCTGTAGTCCATCTTCAGGTAGTCATTGGCTCCGAAGCGGTCGTCAGGGCCGGCCACGCCGAGTCCATTATCTTGAAAATAAGCTACGTTGTTGGATTCAAGACTCGCCGAAAACACACCAATGCCGGTCTGGGCACTGGAAACAGTACAGCACACCAGACCGGCTATGGTAATAAATAGAGCTTTAGTTCTTAGAAACATAGCTTCTCACATAGTTCCTCAAACCTTCTTCGAAGTCAGGCTTCTTCACAACTACAGTCTCATACTTCGGCATTGCACCGAAAGCTGTCTTGCTCTTGGCTACGAATTCTACAGGAGCCAATACGCAGTTAGCTGACTTGACAGGAGTACTCTCAATCGCAGAAGTAAAGCTTGAAGACTTCTTTACGTTTCTTGCAGCTGCAGGCTCAGTCCAGCCCTTGGTGAGAACAGGAGCATCCATAATCTCGTAGCCGGAGATATTGCCATATCCATAGCTGTTGAGAGTCATAGGCTGAACGTAGAACGGAACTTCTGCGTAATAGAAAGGATTGATGGTGAGACTTGTATTGTCGTCGCTGACACTTACAGGGAATTCGATGTCGGATCCATCCGCATTCACGCCGAGATATCCCATAGTCTCCTCTCTCAAATCGAGACCCATCAGGTAGAGTGCCTGTGAAGTGGACTTGAGAGGATACATTCTTCCTGAATTGATAGGAGCTACGAGAGAGCCATCCTCCTTAACTTCAAGATACCACTTCGGACCGCAATCCCAGATCATGGACTCGTTGTCATATCCATTGTATGTTTTGCTGCAGAACAGGTCGAAAGCGGACTCGGTGACGAAATATGAAGTAGCGTAATGCTGCTGTGTTTCTGGATAGTCGAAACCGAAGCCGAGGCAGAGAAGACGGTTCTGGCCCTTAAGCTTGGCATTGAACTCTTCAACCTCCTGCTTGAACTCCTTGTAAAGGGCGTCAACCTGATCCCTGCTCATTCCGACAAGTTCTTTATAGGTCTCATAAACCTCGTCAGAAAGGGACTCAGGATAGGTCAGGCCTTCGCAGACAGTAACCTTGCAGTTCGCTACGCCAGCATCATATTTTTCATAATAGTAGTTAGTTCCCCTTACAGGAGCACTCATTGTCCAATCACCGAGAAGAGAGGTGAAGAGAGGTGAATCTACCTTTGCCTTGTCAGGCTCACGGAGTGAAGAAGCTTTTGCAAGCGCTGAAGAGCCTTCCTCAATGACGTTTGGAGTATCCTCCTCGTTGTAAGCCATTACTGCAAGAAGGGTAGTAGCGTCAGGCATAGAAGAGAAGGTCACGTTGAGGCCCTCTGCTGAATTGATCTTGGCAACCTCCTCAGAAGAGAAACTGTTGGCCATCTCGACAATGTCGTTGTAGGTGTAGCCGGCATTGATCATCATACCGAACTCTCTTTCGTAGTTGGCAGCGTACTTCACGCTGGCAGCATTCTGGCTGGTACACTTTACGTTGAACCAAACATCGTAAGGTGAAGCCTCTCCCGTTGCAGGGTTATTGATGGCCTTAACCTCAATGACAGGTGCAGCAAGTGTCTTGGCTGTAGTGGTGAGAATCTCGTGGTAGAACTTCTGGGTCAGACCGTTCTCATCTCCCATAGCGGTAAGAATCAGGTGGTAGTCCGTCTCAGGTTCAATACTCCAGAAAAGCTCTGACATTTCAAGTTTTACAGGACCCTGCTGTGTAGCGGCACCCTGATACATTCCGAAGTATGAAGTAACAAACCACTGGAGGTAGTCCTCGTTATTGTCGAGCATAGGGAGCAACTGCTGATATGTGCCCTCATCAAGCACTATATAGCAGTACTGGAATACATTCTCGTCTGGAGTAATGGTGATGGTTCCACGGGTTGCACCCATATCTGCCTTGATATCCACATTGGCATCGAGAAGTTCAGGTGCAGGAAGGGTCACGTAACGGCGGGTATAATATCCTGTCCAGAACTGATCCTCGTCAAAGCCTTCGCCATCAACTTCTGCAGCCCAAGGGCCCCAACCACCCTGGTTGTCAAGATACTCATAATAAGCATCATAGTCAAAGAGAGGAACGAAATAATCAGCCTGCTGCATTCCCCAAGGATTGTCTTCAGCCTCACCCAGTGCATACTCACCTGCGCAGAAAACGATAGGCTCACCAGGTACAAAAGGAGAGTGGAGCATGATAGTCATAGGCTCTCCGGACCACGGATCTATGCCCTCCACCTCAACGTTTGAATTGTCGTAGAGAAGAGTGACGTCCTCGGTGGTGGACATCTGGTTATTGTTGAGCAGGGTCTGGGCATCTTCCACAGACCACCAACCGTATTTGTATGTGAGGTACATAGGAAGGGAACCTATATTGTAGCGAAGGGCATTGCCTGCATCCTTGACACTCTGGGGAACCTTCAAATGGAGTTTTACTCCGTCAGGCTTTGTTTCAAGCAGAGTGAACGCTTCAACATAATCGGCAGTTGTCAGGTCAACGATGAGATTGTTCTCAAAGAATGTGTCATCATTCTTCTTGAAAGCGAACACTATACTATAGTCGCTCTTGCCTTCAAGTCCGCGGATCAGCACAGTGTTGTCACCATTGACAAGTTCACCTACAATACCGGTGGCGAAGATTACCTGCTGGTCATCTACAACAGTCTCGCCTGCCGGGGAACAAAGATAAGCATACTCAACAAGCTCAGAGGTGTTGAGAGTGACCTCTGCGCTCATAATATCCGGAACAACGGATACGACAGTAGCACCTACTTGGGGTTTAGTTTCACGATTACATCCTGGAAGAAAAGTCAGGAGCATCGCCATCCCCATAAGGAAAGATAAAAATGATTTTTTCATTATAAAAAGTTTAATAGAGTGATTTTCAATCAGGTAAGGCAAATAACAATTTACAATATAGACGAGCAAAAATAAGGAATTTCGACATATTTTCAAAATATTCTACTATTTTTACTACTTTTGCACCGAATAAAATACGACAAAACCAATTGAACATGAGACCAATCAGACTTATCAGCACTCTCAGTCTTCTCGCACTTTTATGCAGCAATGCATTCGCACAGATTCCCCCTGTAAAAGTGGAAAACCGCGCCGGCAGAGAGATTTCTGCATCCTCAATCGTGGACGGCAAGACCCCAGCTATCATTTCCTTCTGGGCAGTGACCTGCGACCCTTGCATCCAGGAGCTGGACGCCATAAGCGAGGCTATGGAAGACTGGCAGCAGGAAGTCGGATTCAGAGTGGTGGCGATATCGACAGACGATGTCAGGCATATTGCCAAAGCCAAGGCTCTCACTAGAGGCCATATGTGGGACAGCTTCACCCTTATTTTCGACCCTAACAGCGCTCTGAAAAGGGCTATGAACGTAGTGGATACCCCTCAGGTCTTCATTATTGACAAGGACGGAAAGATAGTTTATTCGCACACCGGATATACACCTGGCAGCGAAAAAGAGCTTCTGAAGGTACTCAAGACGCTCAAGTAATCTGCAATTAAGAAGCTAATTCTGTACTTACAAGTTTGGATGCTGATGTGAGCATCTCTTATGTATTGTGATATGAAACGTACGACACTTATCGCATTGTCGGTCTTGTTGTCTTTTTCCTGCACAGACGAGATCAAAGACCAGGCAAATGCTGAGTTCCAAAAAGCCAGGGAAGAAGAAAAGGTTCTGACTTCCAAGGTGACTGGAGAGCAGTTTTCCGCCGTTAATGTGAACCTGGGCCGCCTTGTTGTCAAATTCAGCGAAGAATATACAGCTTTGATAGAAGGATGCAATGCGGATGTTAAAGCATTGTCTGCAGACACGAGGAGCACGGACAATCCCTTGAGCCTCATATCCGGAAAATCATTGCAAAGAGTCTTCCCATATGACGAAAAATATGAAGGAAGAACCAGAAGGGAGGGTATGCATCGCTGGTATTATGTGGAGCTCAACGATTCCCAGGACTTTCTCGACGCAGAGGAACTCCTTGTCAACTGCTCCGAAGTGGAGCTCGTGGAACTCGACCGCAAGATACTCCGAATAGGAACTGAGGATGTGGTGATAGCGGGACCCTACACTCCCGTTAGGAGAAGCGGAGACGCTCCGTTCAACGACCCAAAACTCGGAGAGCAGTGGCACTATTACAATGACGGTTCCCTGAACGCAAGTGTCGCCGGTGCTGACATCAATGTATATCCTGTCTGGAGGAATTATCCTGCAGGCGACTGTGAAGTGGTGGTAGGAGTCGTAGACGGGCTCGTTGACACGACACACGAGGACCTTATTGACAATCTCTGGAGCGATGAGGATGGCAGTCACGGCAAGAGTTTCGTAAAAGGAGCGCAAGGACTGGCAGACAAGCACGGCACACACGTTGCCGGCACGGTAGCCGCAGTCAACAACAACGGAATAGGCGTCTGCGGTGTTGCCGGAGGCGATAAGGCCCGCGGAATAGCCGGGGCAAAAATTATGACCTGCGGCATCTTCGAGGGCAATGCCAGCGGCGACGGAGCCCAGGCCATCAAGTGGTCCTGCGACCGCGGAGCCAACATCTCCCAAAACAGCTGGGGCTACCAGCCCGACACCAATGGAAACGGAGTCGTTTCAGCAATGGAGCTCGCCGTCTTCAAAGCAATGAAAATCCCAGCCACAATAAAGGACGCCATAGACTACTTCAACAAATACGCCGGCTGTGACGACGACGGCAATCAGCTCCCTGATTCTCCGATGAAGGGTGGAGTTGTGATTTTCGCGGCGGGCAATGACAATATTGACTTCGACCCTATCTGCTATTACGGAGACGTTGTTAGCGTGGCAGCCATCGGCGCAGATTTTCAGCAGGCATACTACAGCAATTACGGCAGCTGGGTGGACATCTGCGCTACAGGAGGAGATGCACGCAAGGACAGCTGGATACTCAGCACCCTGCCAGAAAATAGCTACGGCTATATGCAGGGGACTTCAATGGCCTGTCCTCACGTATCAGGCATTGCCGCTCTCATTGCGAGCACATATCAAGGACAGGGATTCACGAGGGAGGACCTCATCCAGCTTCTTCTGGGCTCTACCGACAAGAGTGTTTACAGCTACAACAGCGGATTGGAAAACAAACTCGGCAAAGGTCTTGCAGATGCTGCTGCCGGTCTCTCATTCACTTCCGAAACTCCGGCAGCGGTAAAAAATTTCAATGTCGAACTCAATTCCAACATAGCAGTGGCCAGCTGGGATGTTCCGTCAGACAAGCTTGTGTTCGGCTACAGGCTGTATGTCTCCGAAGCTTCACTCGCAGAGCTTGATCCAGCCAATCCGGGCAAGGATGTGGACGTAATCGTCATCGACGGGGTGGACTGCAATCCGGGCTACAGGAAGACCATCACCATCGACAAGCTCAAATTCGAGCAGGATTATCATTTCAGGATGGTGGCAATCAACTATAAGGGGCTGACATCTGAACTGAGCGGGGAAATCTCCGCCACCACCTCTGCCAACATCCCTCCTGCAATCGAGGCAATCGACGGTACTGTATTCAGAATCAAGCCATTTGAGAATCCGGAGCTGCATTTCAAGATCAGCGATCCTGACGGCCATCCGCTCAATATCACACTTACTCCAAGTAACCTTGCGACCAGTATGGATATATCCGGAGAAGCGGTCACAATCAGCATAATCGGAACCAAACTCGTTCAGGGGCATACTTACAATTACAGGCTAAAGGCAAGTGACGGCTATGCTGATGCTGTCCTTGACTTCTCTGTCGAAGTTCTTTTCAATAGTGAACCTGTGCTCATAAAGCCTTTGGAAAATGTAGTGATGGGCGATTTGGAGGACAGTATCGATATCGACCTTTCCGAATATTTCAATGACGAGGATGGAGAACAGCTCAACTATTCTCTCAGCAAATCCGGAAATACAACCATCCATCGCTACACCATTGAAGGACACAAGCTCACACTCAAGAGCTTCGCCTTCGGCACTTCAACACTCACACTGAAAGCCACCGATGCCTGTGGCAAGAGCGTCTCATCGACATTCAAGATGCTTGTTAGGGACGGCAGCTACCCTGTTGACCTCTACCCTAATCCAGTTGTGGACGTACTGAACATTCGCACCCCTGAAGACGTTAAGACAAAAGTCCTGATCAGCAACAGGGCAGGAGCGACCGTCTTTGAGGATACAGAAGCGGAAATCGGTCCCTTCAAGCCTCTCGGCATCGATATGAGCACTCTTCCTTCAGGTGTTTATTATGTGGAGCTTGGCGGTCAGGAAAAATCTTTCAGCGTGATCAAGAAATAGTTTCAATGAAAAAGACATTAATCATCATAAGCCTTCTATGCGCTGCTATTTTGACCAAGGCGCAGAATGCTCCCTCACTATTCATACCATCCGGGCCGGAAAGGCTGTCAATGGCATCCAGTGAGCTTTCAGCTGCCCGTAAAGCATTGGATAACAATAGCTTTGATTCATATATCAGCTACGGGCTCTGGAGTCCTTCCATTGTCAACAACAATCTGCTCAGCGCAGGTGCAGGCATTGATTTCTCCAGACTCCATATATCCTTCAAAGGCAAATATCTCTCAGACAGAGAGCCGAGCATACTTTATAATGAGATGGGTACTCCTTTGGGTGAAAGCAAGTCGGCAGAACTCTGTATGGAAGTCGGAGCTGCATACCGTATCGCTGAGAAGTTTTCAGCTGGCCTGAGTCTGGGTTTCCTTAATTCCGCCCTCAGCTCAGACACCAAGGCAAGCGCCTTTATGGCCAATATCTCCGGCGCATACCGTTCCGGCAGCCTTGATGCCCACCTAAGTTTGAATAACCTGGGGACTCCGCTCAAATACGGCTCATCTACCGTAGCCCTGCCTATCTACCTTCTGGGAGGTGCCGGATACGAACTTGCCGACTTTGCCCGCGCCGAAGCTGAATTGGCTTACGTATTCTGCGGTCAGATTATGGCATCTGCAGGCATAGAATTGAATTACAACAAGATGGCCTTCCTTCGCGCTGGATATCATTTCGGAGGAGACAAAGCCCTCCCATCTTACCTCGCCTGCGGCCTTGGCCTGCAGCTGGCAAGTATCAAGCTGAATGCCAGCTACTTACTCGGATCAGAAACCCTTTCAGGGACTATGATGTTCGGCTTGGGCTATTCCTTCTAAAATTAAAATATTCCCAATTCTACTTTTTTGGCACGATTATAGCAAAACACGCATTACGAATCAAACATAAGTATTGAATTGGATTGTATAAAATAACCGGAAGAGTCGTGAGATTCCTCCGGGTTCTTTTTATCTGGTCAGGCCGCTCATCAAATCGAGTATTTCGAAGGTAATCTTCTTCTGACGGCTCTTATTGTATTCCAGACTTAGATCCTGCAGCATCTTTTCGCCATTGTCGCTTGCAGTCTGCATTGCCACCATCCTGGCTGCGTGCTCAGAAGCGCTTGAATCCAGGATTATCGTATATATACGCAGGGCCAAGGCTCTCGGAATCAGGGACTTCAGAAGAGATTCGGCATCAGGCTCGAGAATGAAGTCACGGAAAGATGCTGAACTTCCTCCGGAAGCCAGGCTGGCCGTGTCTATTGGAAGATAGATGCTTCTGCTTACTTTCTGGGTGGAAGTCGAGACGAAGTGGGTAAAAATCACCTCGATACGTTTATATTGTCCGGAGATAAAAGCCTTGGTAAGACGGCTTGCGAAATCGGCAGCTTCCCTGTAGGATGGATGTGTCAGAAGATATGAATAGTCTTCCGGAGAGCCATATCCAAGCTTGCGCATTGCATCGGACATTTTCCTGCCGACGGAGAATACTTCAATCTGCTCTCCTTCCGCTTCAAGTTCTGCGATGCGGGTCTTGGTCTCGCGTATGACATTGGCATTGAAACCGCCGCAGAGGGAGGTATTGGAGGAGAAAGCGAGAATGGCCACCTTTTGGGCTGAATCGGAGGGCTGGGTGAGGCGCTTGTCAACAGCTACCGAACCCGCCACAAGCCTGCGCAGAATCTGGTGCAGCTCTTCATCATAAGGGAAAAGCTTCTCAATAGCACTCTGGGTACTGTGCAGCCTCGCCGATGAGACAAGCTTCATAGCCGAAGTAATTTTCAGCGTACTTCGTACCGAAGCTATTCTCCTTTTTATTTCCTTGAGTGAAGCCATTGCGAAAAGCCATTATTTGAAAGTGGTGACTACGGATTCAGCTGTCTGCTTGATGACGCTGATGGCTGCATCATCGATGACTCCGGATGCAAGTTTGTCGAGAACATCCTGGTGGAGGGCTCTCATTCTGTCAAGGAACGCATCCTGGAATGCCCCGACCTGTTCGAGGGCAATATCCTTCATAAGAGCATTGACACCGCAATACAGAACGGCAATCTGCTCACCAACAGGCATTGGCTCATACTGGGGCTGAATCAGCAGACGGTTGTTCTTTCGACCGCGATCAAGGGTCATAGCGGTGACCTTGTCCACATCGCTGCTGAACTTCGAGAAGGACTCGAGCTCATTATATTGGGCCTGGTCCATTTTCAGAGAACCGGCAACCTTCTTCATAGACTTGACCTGAGCACTGCCGCCCACTCTGGATACGGAGATACCGACATTGATGGCCGGACGGAAGCCCTGATTGAAAAGGGCGGTTTCGAGATAGATCTGACCGTCGGTAATCGAAATCACATTGGTCGGGATATAGGCTGAGACATCGCCGGCCTGAGTTTCGACTATAGGAAGGGCTGTGAGTGAGCCACCTGCCTTGACCTTGCCATGAAGAGATGCAGGAAGGTCATTCATCTGCTCCGCAACATCCTGTTGGCCAATGATTTTCGCAGCTCTTTCGAGCAGTCTTGAGTGAAGATAGAAGATATCTCCCGGATATGCTTCTCGTCCTGACGGGCGACGAAGGATAAGCGACATCTCACGATAAGCGACAGCCTGCTTCGACAAGTCATCATAGACCACAAGAGCTGCGCGGCCAATATCACGGAAGTATTCGCCAACGGCAGCTCCCGCGAAAGGCGCGAAATACTGGAGGGCAGCAGGATCAGCCGCAGTAGCCGCAACGACCACAGTATAATCCATTGCCCCCTTCGAACGGAGAGTCTCGACTATATTGGCAACGGTCGAACCCTTCTGACCCACAGCGACATAGATGCAATATACCGGATTGCCCTTCAGGTACTCGCTGCGCTGATTTATTATGGTGTCAATGGCAATGGCGGTCTTGCCGGTCTGGCGGTCGCCGATGATGAGCTCGCGCTGGCCTCGACCGATAGGAATCATCGCGTCCACCGACTTGATGCCGGTCTGGAGAGGCTCCTTCACAGGCTGGCGGTATATGACTCCCGGAGCCTTGCGCTCGAGAGGCATTTCCACCAGTTCCCCACCGATGCTGCCCAAACCGTCGAGAGGATTGCCAAGAGGGTCAACTACACGGCCCAGCATCGACTCGCCTACCATTATTGAGGCAATGCGGCCAGTCCTGCGCACGGTCATATCCTCCTTCACCAGCTCCGTAGGGCCGAGGAGCACCGCTCCCACATTGTCCTCCTCCAGATTCAGCGCGACTGCCATTATTCCGTTCTCAAACTCCAGCAACTCTCCCGCCTCGGCGTTGGAGAGGCCGAAGATGCGGGCAACGCCGTCGCTGACCTGGAGCACTTTGCCGCTTTCTTCGAAATGCGCGGAATTGTCTATACCCTTCAGTTGATTGAGAAGGATGTCGGATATTTCACTTGGTTTTATGTTCTGGACCATATAGTTACACTAGTCTGTTGTTCTTTACTACCAAACGGCGGCGGAGTTCCTCGAGCCTGCGCGAAACGCTGGCATCCAGAAAATCATCTTCCACCTTGAGCTGGAAACCGCCTATGATGGACGGGTCAATGGAACTTTCCATAAGGATTCTGGCCCCTGTCTTTTCCTCCAGCAGTACCTTCAGCCTTTCCTCGAGTCCTGGAACAGCTACGGCCGTAACGAGATGAACGCGCTTTCTGCCCTGGCTAAGGTCGTACATCCTCAGAAAGGACTGGAAAATGAACTTCACGTACTCTATTCTGCCCTTTTTCAGGAGCAGTTCCACAAAATCGTGCAGTTCAGGCTCCATCACGAAGCCAGGCTGCTCCTGATGCTTGAGAAGCCTGTCAACCTGCTCATAGACAGCATCGCCGTTGCCGGTTTCAAGGACCAGCTTCAGCAGCGCCTTCGCATATCTGGATGAAACGATACCCGGAGTCATAATCCCCCTATTCCTTGTCTGATTTTACCAATTCGTCCACAAGACTGTTGATGAGCTCGACCTGAGCCGCATCTTCCGACAGATTCTTGCGTATGACTTTTTCTGCCACTTCCATCGAAAAGGCAGCAACCTGGGCGCGAATGTCATTGAGAGCGGCCTCCCTGTCGGAGGCAATCTGTTCCCTCGCGTGCTCCATCACCTTGTCTGCCTCGGCCTGAGCCTGCTCGTGAGCCTGGGCAATGATGGTGTCCCTCGAGTGGGCAGCCTCCTGGATGAGACGGTTCTGCTCCGCCCTCGTCTCTTCGAGCAAGTTCGCCTGCTGCACCGCAATCTCATCAAGCCTCTTCTCCGCTTCTTTCGCGAGTTGGAGGCTCTGCGTGATGCGCTCATTGCGCTTCTCCACCATTCCAGTAATGATAGGGAAGCCGAACTTCGCCAGAATGAAGAAGACAATGGCGAAGATGAGAGTCATCCAGAAGATGAGACCGAAATCTGGTGTTATCAGCGACATAGCCTAATTGAGGATTCCGAGCAGGCAGACGAGGATGGCAAAGAGGCAGGCACCTTCGACGAGGGCTCCGATAATGATGGCGGTGAGGCGGTAATGGCCTGCCTGCTCAGGCTGACGTGCTCCGGCCTCAAGTGCCGATGAACCGATCTTGCCGATACCGAATGCGGCTGCGATGGCTGCCACTGCGGCACCAATTGCTGCGCCGAACTTGCCAAGTGTAATGCCAGCTGCTGTCTGGAGAATCATTGTAAGTAACATAATCTACTGTGTTTTAATTAATTGACTATTCTGCTTCAGCTTCCTTGCGGGACAGTCCGATGAAGACGCTCGAAAGCATCGTGAAAACATAGGCCTGCAGGAAAGCCACCAAAAATTCCAAAATATCCATAAAAACGCCGAACAATACGGCTATCACGCTGAGCCCGGCATTCAGGCCGGCACCCATTTTGGCCGTGAGGAACACCACTGCCACTACACCGAGCAGCATAATATGACCGGCCAATATATTGGCAAAAAGACGGACCATAAGGCTGAACGGCTTCGTGAATACGCCGATGAGCTCTATGACAGGCATAATAGGCAGTGGTATCTTAAGCCAGGTAGGGACCTCTGGCCAGAAAATATCCTTGTAATACTCCTTGTTTCCGAAAAGATTGACTGCCAGGAAGGTAAACATAGCCAGGCAGAAGGTTACGGCAATATTGCCCGTCAGGTTAGCCCCTCCCGGGAAGAACGGGACTATGCCCAGCAGGTTATTGAAAAGAATGAAGAAGAAGGCGGTCAGCAAATATGGCGAATAGCGCTTGTAATCTTTTCCGACACATTCCTTGATGACATCATCCTGTATCATCATCACGACCATTTCCACCATACCGGTGAAGCCCTTTGGGACTTCTTCCATCGCATCGTGCTTTCTATACCAGCGTGCGGCAAGCAATACCAGGAAGACAAGCAGTACACTGCTTATCATCAGACTGAAGACATTCTTGGTTATGGAAAGGTCCAGAGGCTTGACTATGGTGCCATCTGCCTGCTGCTCAACGATTTTGCCCTCGTGAGGCTCGCCCTTTGCGGCGACTCTGAAGCCCTGATACTCACCTTCTTCCTCTATGTGCTTGAAAGAGAAGATATGCCAGCCGCTGGTCTTGGAATGAACTATGACCGGCAGAGGCAGGGCAAGGGAATGCCCGTTGACAGTGGTAATGTGCCACTCGTAGGCATCTCCTATATGTCCGAAGATATACTCCTCCATATCCAGGTCCTGGGCCCCGAGAGGGACCGATACCAGTGACAGGAACAGAAGTATGAGTATGTTCTTCAATCTACGCATAAGGTTATATTGTCGTCGAGGACTTCCACGAAGCCACCCTTTATTCCGAGTTCTTCCCTTTCGGTCCCACCCACTCTGTCATAGCGCACCAAACCCTCTGTCAATGAGCTGATCAGGGGCGCGTGACCACGGAGGACCATAAAACGGCCCTTGGTGCCCGGCAGTTCAACAGCCGTCACCTCACAGCATAAATACTGCTTCTCCGGGGAAATGACCTTGAGTATCATATTCTCGTTTCTCCTAATTCGTTTCTGCAAGAATCTGCTCTCCCTTGGCAATGGCGTCTTCTATGGTTCCGACATTGAGGAAAGCCTGCTCCGGCAAATGGTCTACCTCTCCGTCAATAATCATATTGAAGCCCTTGATGGTATCCTCGATGTCAACCATCACTCCAGGCGTGCCCGTAAACTCCTGTGCGACATAGAAAGGCTGGGACAGGAATCTCTGCACCCTTCTGGCGCGGTTTACAACAAGTTTGTCCTCATCCGAAAGCTCGTCCATACCGAGTATGGCAATGATGTCCTGCAACTCGTTGTATCTCTGGAGTATCTGCTTCACCCTCTGGGCAGTGTCGTAGTGGCTCTTGCCCACCACATTAGGGTCAAGTATCCTGGATGTCGATTCGAGAGGGTCCACAGCAGGATATATACCGAGCGACGCAATCTTTCTGCTGAGCACTGTGGTCGCGTCAAGGTGGGAGAAGGTCGTAGCCGGAGCAGGGTCAGTAAGGTCGTCCGCAGGGACATAAACCGCTTGCACTGAAGTAATTGACCCGTCCTTGGTAGAGGTGATTCTCTCCTGCATCTTACCCATCTCCGAAGCAAGGGTAGGCTGATATCCCACCGCTGACGGCATACGGCCGAGCAGAGCTGAAACCTCCGAACCCGCCTGCGTGAATCTGAAGATATTGTCAATGAAGAAGAGGATGTCCTTCGGCCCATTGACGCTCTTGGCGTCGCGCAGGGATTCGGCAATGGTAAGGCCCGATAGTGCGACTGAGCTTCTTGCCCCCGGCGGCTCGTTCATCTGGCCGAAAACCATTGATACCTGGGACTTCTTCAGTTCCTCCATATCGACCTTCGACAGGTCCCAATTGCCCTTTTTCATACTGTCAACGAAGGCCTGACCGGTCTTGATGACACCGGACTCAATCATCTCGCGGAGGAGGTCATTGCCCTCCCTAGTGCGCTCGCCGACACCCGCGAAAACGGAAAAGCCGTTGTGCTTCTTGGCAATATTGTTGATCAGCTCCTTGATAAGCACTGTCTTGCCGACACCCGCACCACCGAAAAGGCCGATTTTTCCGCCCTTGAGATAAGGTTCGAGCAGGTCAATGACCTTGATTCCGGTGTACAGCACCTCCTGGGTGGTACTGAGATGCTCGAATTTCGGTGCTTCCCTGTGGATGGGGAGGCGGGCTTCATTGTCAAGGGAAGCAAGTCCGTCGATAGCATCGCCCGTGACATTCATCACGCGGCCTCTGATATTGACACCCGTAGGCATCGAAATAGGAGCACCGGTGGAAACGGCCTCCTGACCGCGCTTCAAACCGTCGGTCGAATCCATTGCCACACATCTGACGGTGTCCTCGCCAACGTGCTGCTGCACTTCGATGATGATACGGCGGCCGTCGGAGCGCGTGACTGTCAAAGCATCGTTGATGGCAGGGAGAAGAACCTTGTCTCCTTCCGCTTCAAAATGCACATCCACGACAGGTCCTATAACCTGAGATATTCGTCCTGTAAGAGCTGACATAGTTTCAATTGTAAGGATAACAAAGTTATTGACTTTTTTCTTAAACAAGTATCATTTATTTACGTTTATTATGCTGATTTGTCTCCTTTTTGTAAGAAAAAGGCACCGTTTTCGCAGGCAGGCGACAATATTACTAGATCAATTTAGAAAAAACCAATTGAAAACGATATGAAAAGAGCATTGACCATTTTGGCAAGCATCGCAGCACTGCTTATCGGCATCGAGGCTGCCGCACAGAATACTGTGACCAAAAAGTATGACTACAAGGGCTTCAATTCAATAGAAGTCTCATCATTCTTCAATGTAACTGTAGAAAAATCAAAAAACTACAGCGTAGAAGCAATAGTATCAGAAGAGTATGAAGAGTACCTTGAAATCAGGCTCAAGGGCAATGAGCTCAGCATAGGATTCAGGTCATTGCCTGCAAAACTGCTCGTGTCATCTGTCAGTGGAATCGCTTCAGTGAAAGTGAGTATGCCGGAGCTAAGCCGAGTCGAATTGTCAGGCTCCAGCAAACTCAGTTGCAATGACAATTTTGACCTGGGAAGAGGTGTTTTCAACCTCTCAGTCAGCGGCGCTTCTTGCCTGGAGGCTTTGTCAATCAGCGCTTCAGAGGGTAGAATCTATGCCAGCGGAGCGAGCAAATCCAGAATTGACGGAGATTTCGTAGATCTAACAATCAACAACTCAGGCACAGCACGTATAGAAGGAGACTTGAGCGCCGAAGATTTTGAAATCAAATCATCAGGAACCTCGGTATTGGATATTGAGGGAAAATTTGAGGACTTGGATATATACGCATCCGGGGTATCGAATGTGACCATTTTGGGCCTCGCGGAAAGCATTGACATTAATGCAAGCGGAACAGCGAGCGTGGATGCTTCAAAGCTGGCAGTAAAGGAGGCTGAGGTGAAGCTTTCCGCAGCAAGTGTGGCGAAGGTGAATGCAAGCCGTACTTTAGAGGTAAGCGCATCAGGTACCTCAAGATGCAGCTATAAGGATAACGATCGTCTGCAAGTAATCGAAAAGGGAATCTCACGTGCATCCGTCCTCAGAGCCGAATAAGGCTATGTGGTTTGGTTTCGCGGCTGTAGGCCAAGTTGATGCGACTTCTTGAGGCGG
>JAQXOE010000050.1 GCA_029098505.1 Bacteroidales bacterium | reverse complement strand
GACGGGTCTTTCCCATTTGTGAACTTTGAGAACCGCCCGGCTCCATTGTCCTTGGTTAAACTTTCATTATCGGCATAAATTTACTACTTTTGTCATACAAACCTTGATGCAGAAAACTACGCTGCAAATCTAAGGTTTGTGGTATGAAAGATAGAAAATTACTGAATATTGAATTGGGCCGTGTCAGCAAGGAAGAATACAGAAAGCTGCCGGACTCAGGAATAGTAGTAGTTCTGGACAATGTCCGCAGCGCCCACAACGTCGGTTCGGCCTTCCGAACCTCCGACTCCTTCAAGGTGGACAAGCTGCTGCTGTGCGGCATCTGCGCCACCCCACCATCCGCCGAAATCCACAAATCAGCGCTCGGAGCTGAGGACAGCGTAGAATGGGTGAAGTATCAGGACACGATGGAAGCCATACGAGAGCTCAAAAAGGAAGGCTACACGGTAGTATCGGTGGAACAGACCGTCAACTCCGTGAAACTCAATGAGTTCATACCAAAACAGGGAGAGAAATACGCCTTGGTGTTCGGAAATGAGGTAGACGGAGTTCAACAGGAAGTAGTGGACGAATCTGACTTTTCACTTGAAATTCCACAATGGGGAACCAAGCACTCGCTCAATGTATCTGTGAGCGTGGGAGTGATACTCTGGCATTTCAGGGCCGGAATGATTACAGTTTAAGTTCATTTCCATAAAAAAACAGAGGCTGCCCTCCAAGTCAAATTGACTTTTGGTCAGCCTCTGCTTATTATCGATAGTCCCTTATGCCTGTTCCTTGATGGCAGCCTGAGCGGCAGCAAGGCGCGCGATAGGCACACGGAATGGAGAGCAGCTCACGTAGTTGAGACCAATCTTGTGGCAGAACTCGACAGAAGCCGGATCACCGCCGTGCTCACCGCAGATACCGCACTTGAGCTCAGGACGTGTTTCACGACCGTGCTCCACCGCATAGTCGATGAGCTTGCCAACAGCCTTGGTGTCAAGGGTCTTGAAAGGATCTGCATCAAGAATCTTGTTTCCGAGGTAGTCACCCATAAAGGTGCTGACATCGTCACGTGAGAAACCGAATGTCATCTGGGTAAGGTCATTGGTACCGAATGAGAAGAACTCTGCGGTGCGGGCCATACGGTCGGCGGTAAGTGCAGCACGCGGAATCTCAATCATTGTACCGAACTTATAGTCAAGGGTGTCGCTGAACTTGGCCTCAACTTCAGCTCTGATTTTCTCGCAGATTGCCTTCTGGAAGCGGAGCTCACGTTCAGAGATGGTAACAGGAACCATAATCTCAGGATGAGGATCGAAGCCCTCTGCCTTGAGTTCAAGGGCTGCTGTGAAGATAGCCCTGAACTGGGTCTCTGAAATCATAGGATAGGTAACGTGGAGACGCACTCCGCGATGACCCATCATAGGATTGACCTCATGAAGCGACTCACCTCTCCTGTCAATGTCGCTGGTGGAAATATGAAGTTCCTCTGCAAGTTCCTGCTTCTTGTCCTCGGATGTAGGAACAAACTCGTGGAGAGGCGGGTCAAGGAGACGGAAAGTCACTGACTTGCCATCCATAACCTTCATAGTACCCTTGACAGCAGCCTTGATATATGGCTCGAGCTCTGCGAGTGCAGCGATTCTCTCGCTGTCAGTCTCGGAAAGAATCATTTTGCGGAGTTTTCCGAGAGGAGTCTCAGAGTTGCGTCCGTAGAACATATGCTCGATACGGAAAAGACCAATACCTTCAGCGCCGAATGAAAGTGCGCGGGCAGCATCCTCAGGAGTATCAGCATTGGTACGGACACCAAGTCTGCGATACTTGTCGGCAAGTTCCATAAACTTCACGAAACGAGGATTGTCGGAAGCGTCCATAGTGTCGATTGCGCAAGCATAAACAGCACCCTTCGCACCATTGAGAGAGAATGAATCACCCTCCTTATATACCTTGTCAGAGCCCTTGAATGAGACAGTCCTGTTCACAAGGTCAATCTTCATATCCTCGCAACCTACGATGCAGCACTTGCCCCAGCCGCGTGCAACGAGTGCAGCGTGAGAGGTCATACCGCCCTTCATAGTAAGGATACCGGCAGCTGCACGCATACCCTCGACATCCTCAGGAGAAGTTTCCTCACGTACGAGGATGACGCTCTTCTTTTCAGCAGCAGCGACAACAGCATCGGCATTTGTAAATACAATGGTGCCGACTGCACCGCCCGGAGATGCTGGAAGACCGTGTGCAACAGGGCTTGCCTTCTTTTCAGAAGAAGGGTCAAGGATAGGGTGGAGAATCTCGTCAAGCTGTGAAGGAGATACACGCATCACGGCTGTCTTCTCATCAATCATACCCTCCTCGAGCATATCCATAGCCATATTGAGGGCTGCAAGACCGGTCCTCTTGCCTATACGGCACTGGAGCATCCAGAGTTTCTTCTCCTGAATGGTGAACTCGATATCCTGCATATCATTGAAGTGGTCCTCAAGCTTTACGCGAATCTCGTCAAGCTGCTTGTAAACCTCAGGCATTGCCTCCTCGAGGGATGCCAGATGAGCGTTCTGAGCGCTCTTGGTAGCGATATTGAGAGGATTAGGTGTACGGATACCAGCCACAACGTCCTCGCCCTGGGCATTGATAAGCCACTCGCCATAGAACTTGTTGTCACCGTTTGCAGGATTGCGGGAGAATGCAACACCGGTAGCGGAGGTATCACCCATATTTCCGAACACCATAGACTGAACGTTTACGGCTGTACCCCAATCATCAGGAATACCCTCGATCTGACGGTACTTGATAGCACGCTTTCCGTTCCAAGACTTGAAGACTCCACCTATTGAGCCCCAGAGCTGAGCCTCTGCAGAATCAGGGAACTCAACACCGAGAACCTCCTTGATACGTACCTTGAATGCCTCAGCGAGATCCTTGAGCTCCTCTGCGCTGATCTCGGTATCCGATTTGTAGCCCTTTGACTCCTTGAGGTCCTCCATCATCTTGTCAAGCTGCTGACGGATAGCCTTTCCATCCTCAGGCTCGATGCCCTCAGCCTTCTCCATAACGACGTCTGAATACATCATAATGAGGCGGCGGTAAGCATCATATACGAAACGCGGATTTCCTGTCTTCTTGATCATTCCAGGAATGGTAGCGGAGCAAAGACCTATATTGAGAATGGTATCCATCATACCAGGCATAGAACTTCTGGCACCTGAACGGCAGCTTACAAGAAGCGGATTCTCAGGGTCGCCGAATTTCATACCCATAATCTCCTCGGTAGCCTTCAAAGCGGCTGCCACTTCTCCCTTCAGCTCGGCAGTATAGCCACCGCCAAGCTCGTAGTACTCGGTACAGCACTCAGTAGTGATGGTGAAACCGGCAGGAACAGGCATTCCGAGAAGATTCATCTCAGCAAGGTTCGCACCCTTGCCTCCAAGAAGTTCTCTCATAGCACCGTTTCCCTCGGCTTTTCCTGCACCGAAACGATAAACTCTTTTCTTGCTTTCAAACATAGTATTGTAATTGTAATATTAGATTTCCGTAATGAAAAGTGCAAATTTACACATTTTCTTAATTAAAAGAAGAAATTACCCTACAAATAGTAAATAAAAAATCCAATAAAGCCTATCAATTACAGCAATTTAGCGGCAATCTCCGACAACTCGCTCCTCTCACCCTTACGCAGGAAAACGTGCTCGAAAAGCCTCTGCCCGACCATCTTCTCGCCGAGATGGGTCAAGCCGTTCGACCACTGGTCCAGATAAGGCTGGTCAATCTGGAAGATATCACCGGTGAACACCATCTTCGTACCTTCTCCTGCACGTGTGATAATGGTCTTGATTTCGTGAGGAGTGAGATTCTGAGCCTCGTCGATAATAAAGAAGGCCTTGCCCAGGCTGCGGCCGCGTATATATGCCAGAGGAGAGATGAGAAGTTTCTCATCCTTCAGCAGTCCCTCTATCTTCAGAGCTTCCTTGCTTGAAGGACGGAACTGGGCCTTGATGACATTGAGATTGTCCATCAAAGGCTGGAGATAAGGGCTCATCTTGGTCTTCTGGTCTCCCGGGAGGAAGCCTATATCCTGATTGCCAAGGGTGACAGTAGGCCTTGAGAGGATAATCTGGTCGAAGTCGCGTTCAAGTTCGAGGGCCGCAGCAAGGGCGAGAAGGGTCTTTCCTGTACCTGCGCCACCGGTGAGGGAGACGAGCTGAATCTTCGGATTCAGGCAGGCATCGAGACCGAACTTCTGTTCATCATTACGCGGACGTATTCCATATACGCTCCTGGCCTTGACGAGCACTATCATCCTGCGGTCAATGTCATAGCGGGCGCAAACCGCTTCCTTCGATTTGTCCCCCTTCCAAAGGAACTTGAACAGCTGATTGGCAAGAGGCTCGGTCTTGAAGACTTCCTTCCAGTCAATGGCCACCTGAGGACCATAAGCCAGTTTCTGCAGCAGTTCCGCTTCGAGCTCCAGGCATTGCACCTCGCGCTGTGCATTCTCCACCTTGGTTTCTTCCACCTTGTCGGTCAAGTAGTCCTGCACGTTCATTCCGGCAGCCTTGGCCTTCATACGGAGATTGATATCCTTGGTCACGAGCGCAACGAAGGTGCCGGGGTTATTGTCGCGCACCCACATCGAAGTGGCCAGGATTCTATGGTCCTGAATATCATCCTTGAAGAAATCCTTGTACTCATCCGAGAAGGGATGGTTAGGCTCAATCTTGATGTAGCCCATACCCTTGCCTATAGGCACGCCCCTTTCACCGAACAACTTGCCCTCGGTCAGTCTGTCAAGCTCACGCATAAAGCCGCGGGCATTGAAGGAAAGGGCGTCATTGCCCTTCTTGAACTTGTCCAGTTCCTCCACCACGGCTATAGGAATGACGATATTGTTGTCCTGGAACTTTCTGATAGCCTTATAGTCGTGGAGGACTATATTGGTATCAAGTACGAAAATTTTGGGCTTTCCGGAAGACTTCTTGTTTCCCGGAACATTGGCATATTTGCTTGTCATAATTCAGTGTCGCCCCTTTTCGAGGCAGTTATATGGTTAGTTGTCCTGACTGTATCAGGACTGTGTTTCAGTCTTCACCTTCAGAGTTCTGGCTGCGGATAATCGATTCCAGGATAACCTGGACGCCGCTTTTCTCCGAGGAATGCACACGTACTTCCGAACTGTCAATGAGAGGATGCCCCAAAGGGAAGAAGAGCACATCCTGCAGAAGCAGTTCAGCATCAACGTAATCGTAGTCATTGTCAGAGATTTGGATAATCACGCCCGGCACCTCCGCGAAGAGCAGCTTCACGATGTCCCTCTCCCCCGTCGAGGCCACCAGATCGGCAAGCTCGATATCGGCTCCGGCACGTGGACTGCTCATAGCCTTGAGCGCAGCCATCAGGCCGCCGTCACCAACCGTAGCCCCAGAGAGAATGATATTGTCCTCAATAAGCTCTCTTACGACTTCGTAGCAATCTATAAAATAATCAGCATCAACGATTAGCGGAGCCAGAGAGCCGCTCAGGCCAACAGCCTGTGACAAGGCTGAAGCACCAAGACGGTAATCGCATTGCTCGAAAGGAATGTAAATCAACCAGCTGGCCGAATCAGGCTGTATAGTGGAAGGATGAAGCTTTTTCAATCCCATCCTCGGGTGTTCGGTGCGGAAAGGCAGCTCATCGAAAAAGGATGCTCCCCCGTCAAAAGCCCCGTCGAAAGCATCCTCAGCATCGGAAGAGGCTTCCATTATGCTGCAGGAGGCGATGAATTCATTCCCAGCTCCAGTTTCATCATACGAATAACTCTTAAGCCTGAGACCCAGCATATCCAGATAATCCACGGCCGACTGCACTGAAGAGTAGAAGCAGGCCATATCGCCCAACTGCTCCGAAGACCAAATCCAGCTGAGAGACATACCAAGATCGCCCAGACGGAAATGGCCCCTCCTCCAAATGGCATCAATCAGTGCAAGGGCTATGCGGCTCTTGGTGAAACTCTCCGGAAAGGCTTTGGGGAAACTTCTCTTCTTTATGCCTCTGACCAGTTTGAGATAGGGATTTATCATTTCCGGACCTGTAGGGATGGGACGCACGTCAGGATCTATGGTTTCGTCCAGAATAGGCGCAAAATCCCCTTTCTCCTCAGTTTCAACAGCCGGTTTGTCCGAGAGGCAGGACTCCAGCAAACGCGCCGGGGCAAGCTCCATCGCTACGCCGTCGATAATGTATTCAGAATATAAAGCCGACTTCTTTTTGTCCATATTCCAAAAACAATGTTCAAATAAACCTTTTGCTCCTCAAAAATAGTTAAATTTGGATTTAAAGCAAAAAAATGAAAAATGAACGATTCAGACTATAAAGCTGAACTGGAAAAACTCTTCGTGCGTTTTCCATCAGTACAGAACGTAGGTTTCAAGGGAGCCTACAAACCGGGACTTGACAATATGGAACGCTTCTGCGCCCTGCTCGGCCATCCGGAAAAGGATGTGCGCTGGATACACATTGCCGGCACAAACGGAAAAGGTTCGGTAGCCAATATGATAGCCAGTGCCCTGGCTGCCAAGGGTTTAAGTGTTGGTCTCTATACCTCGCCCCACATTCTCGACTTCAGAGAAAGGATGAGAATCATAGACGGCAGAAAAGCCCGGACAAAAGCCGAACTGATTGGCAAAGAGGAAGTCCAGGACTTCATCTGCAGCTACAGGGAAGACTTCGACAGGCTTTCCCTCTCCTTTTTCGAAATCACCACAGGAATGGCTTTCAAGTGGTTCAATGACCGCAAAGTTGATATTGCAGTATTGGAAACGGGCCTGGGCGGCAGGCTCGACAGCACGAATGTCGTCACTCCCCTGCTCTCCATCATCACCAGCATCGGCCTCGACCATTGCTCGCTTCTGGGTAATACACGCGCGGAGATTGCCGCAGAAAAGGCCGGAATATTCAAGAAAGGAGTGCCGGCACTGATCGGCAGCCGAGACGACGAAACTGCCCCCGTCTTCGAACAGCAGGCGCAGAGCTTGGAAGCGCCTCTCCATTTCGCTGACTCCGCAGATGCTCCCGGATGGGATAGGAGCGGGGCAATGCTCGCGGAGATGGACCTCCAGGGCTGCTACCAAAGGGAGAACCTGCGCACCGTCCTTGCCGCCCTCGCATTGATCCGGATAAACTTCGACGACGACATTGCCGAGGCAATATGCAGGACTGCCGCGAGGATGGACTTTCACGGCAGGTGGGAGCTGATAGGCCGCTGCCCCGATATGATTTGCGACATAGGCCACAATCCTCCTGCGCTGAAACAGAATTTCGCGCAGCTCCGCTCCTACCTCGAGCAGGGACGCTATCGGAGATTGATCATCGTCTATGGAGTGATGGCCGACAAGGATCTCGACGGGATATTGCCGCTGATGCCCGAGGAAGCTCAGTATATACTCGTGGCGCCCGACACTCCGAGAGCAATGCCGTCTGCCGCCCTCTACGACCATTGCCGCAAATACTGGGAACAATGCGGACGCAAGCCTTTGAGCCTCATCGATGCAGGAAAAGTCGCGAACGGACTGATACTGGCGAAGGCAAGGGCTGCGGGCAATGACGATACCTTGATATATGTCGGTGGCAGCACTTTTGTAGTGTCAGAAGCCATAAGCTTAAATGAAGAATGGGAATGAAACGTTTACTGGCTCTTATCGCACTATCAATCATCTCAATATCAGGCATATACGCAATGAATGACAAACAAAGGCAGGACGAAGGTACGGAAAGGCTCTGGAAAGAATACGAGGCTGCAGCCAAGCTGGATCTCCCCGAAAAGCAATTGGAACTGCTCGATAGAATCAAAAGCGAAGCCAGGACCAAGAAGCTCCCTTGGGACTTCAAGAGGGCTTCGGATCTGTATATCAATGTCGCAAGCAACAGAAACTGGAAACTGAGGGAAAGCCTTCAGGAGGCGAGAAAGAAGGAAGTCGAGGAATTCGGCTCCGCCGTTCTCAGCTACAGTTACTGCAAGAATGACAGCGATGCAGTTATGCTACTTATAAAGGAGCGCAGGAGCGAACTCGAGTCTGCCCGCAATGCCGGCTTTTATAGTAACGACCACTTCCTCAGCGCACCCAAGTACGGCAGTCTGTTGTCGGAAAAACTTATCAGGAACGACTACGAATACCTGCTCTGGAGCACCTGGATGGCCGCGAAGAATATGGGAGGGGACAATGAGAAAGAGTGCGGAAAGCTGTTGGACGGAGTATTGGGCGGACGCTACCCCGATGCCGCATTAAAAGAATACAGCAGTCTTGACGGTATGGCAGCCAAGGAGCACGAAAAGGCCTTGGAGGTATACGCAAGCAAGTACAGAGGCAAGGCAGTATCGCTTCTTGCAACTGAAGAGCTGCTGATGGCCAAATCCATACTTCTGAATGGGAAGAATGCCCAAAGTGAAGAATACAAGGCCTTCAGGACAGAGTGCGTTGAGTTTGAGAAACTAAGAAAGAGTTTCAGCGGAGAGGAGAAGGAAATAGCCTCCCTGTGCACACTTGTGGCTGATTGCATCAGGCAGATGGATGGCAAGGAAATAATCGCGGAAATCACCAACAATGTCCTCACAGTCAGCTTGAAAAACCTTGACAAAGTTGAGCTTAACATAAGCAAGGACGGCAAGAAAGTCTTCAATGCCGAACTGAAAAACCCGAAGGGAAGCTATTGCGCTCCCGATACAGTAAAGTTCGAGCTGCCTGCAATGGATGATGGCAGCTACGATTTCAAATGCAGCAACGGAAAGAATGAATTCAACGGGCGCTACGAAAAATACAGTC
>JAQXOE010000049.1 GCA_029098505.1 Bacteroidales bacterium | reverse complement strand
GGCAGGGTCAAAAGAAGTCGGAGACTTTGCCATCTGGCAAAATCTCCGACTCTTTTGACTCCGGAGGGGCGAGCAGCCTCGCCGTGGAGTCTCATCCATCTACGAAGAAGGCGACCAATAATCACTTATTAGTCACTCTCTATTCAAAACTTATATAATCCTTATTAGGAAATTAATCTGAGAACTTGGCTTTAAGGAACTCCCTGTTCAAACGTGCAATATGAGAAACTGAAATTCCCTTAGGGCACTCCATCTCACAAGCGCGAGTATTGGTACAGTTACCGAATCCGAGCTCATCCATCTTTGCAACCATAGCCTTCGCTCTCTTCTTAGCCTCAGGACGTCCCTGCGGAAGAAGTGCAAGAGAGCTGACCCTGGCAGCCACAAAAAGCATTGCTGAACCGTTCTTACAGGTAGCAACACAAGCGCCGCAACCAACGCAAGCAGCTGCATCCATACTCTCCTCAGCCTTATCGTGAGGAATAAGGATAGCATTGGCATCCTGAGCTGAACCTGTACGTACTGAATTGAAACCTCCTGCCTGAAGGATCTTATCAAATGCTGTTCTATCTACAACAAGGTCCTTGATAACAGGGAAAGCAGCGCTTCTCCAAGGCTCGACAGTAATGGTAGCACCATCCTTGAAATGACGCATAAAGAGCTGGCAAGTGGTCACGTGATCATCAGGACCGTGTGCGCGTCCGTCGATGTAAAGCGAGCAAGCACCGCAAATACCCTCACGGCAATCGTGGTCGAAAGATACAGGACCACTGCTCTTGCAACCCTTCTCCACAGCTACAGGATCACAACCCTCTCTGATGAGCTGCTCATTGAGGATGTCAAGCATCTCAAGGAATGAAGCGTCTTCCTCTATTCCTTCAATATGATAAGTCTCGAAATGTCCCTTATCCTTGGCGTTTTTCTGACGCCATATTTTCAAGTTGAAATTCATCTCTAATTAGTCTTTGTAGTTTCTAGTTTTAACCTCAATGAACTCGTACTTGAGAGGCTCCTTATGAAGCTCAGGCTCAACACCTTCTCCCTTGTACTCCCATGCTGCTACATACATATAGTTAGCATCGTCTCTCTTAGCCTCGCCTTCTTCGGTCTGGCTTTCAATGCGGAAATGACCACCACAAGACTCATTTCTGTTAAGGGCGTCACGAGCCATAAGCTGACCGATTTCGAAGAAGTCCTCGAGACGGAGAGCCTTTTCAAGTTCCTGATTGAACTCATACTGTGTTCCAGGAACCTTCACGTTCTTATAGAAGTCCTTCTTGAGATCTTCAATCTCTACAATTGCCTTCTTGAGACCCTCGGCATCACGTGCCATACCTACGTATTCCCACATAATGTTTCCGAGTTTCTTATGGATAGAATCAACTGTCTTGGTACCGTTGACAGAGAAGAGTTTGTCAATTCGTGCCTGAACTGCCTTCTCCGCTGCCTCGAACTCAGGAGCGTTGATATCTGTCTTAGGCTCGGAGAACTTGTGTGAAAGGTAGTCTCCTATAGTAACAGGAACAATGAAATATCCGTCTGCAAGACCCTGCATAAGGGCTGATGCTCCAAGACGGTTTCCACCGTGATCCGAGAAGTTGGCCTCACCGATAGCATAAAGACCAGGGATGGTAGTCTGAAGATCATAGTCAACCCAGATACCTCCCATAGTATAATGGATGGCAGGATAAATCATCATAGGCTCCTCCCAAGGGCTGGTAGCAGTAATCTTTTCGTACATCTCGAAAAGGTTTCCGTAACGCTCAGCCACTCTCTGATGTCCAAGCCTCTGGATAGCCTCAGAGAAATCGAGGAATACTGCCTTACCTGTCTCATTCACACCGAAACCTGCATCGCAGCGCTCCTTTGCAGCGCGTGAAGCCACGTCACGTGGAACGAGGTTTCCGAATGCAGGATATCTGCGCTCGAGATAGTAATCCCTGTCTTCTTCAGGAATCTGTGAAGGCTTGATAACGTGCTTGCGTATCTTCTCCACATCCTCCTTCTTCTTAGGTACCCAGATGCGGCCGTCATTTCTAAGTGACTCTGACATAAGGGTAAGCTTGCACTGCTGCTCACCGTGAACAGGAATACAGGTAGGATGAATCTGAGCGAAAGCAGGGTTTGCGAAATATGCACCCTTCTTGTAGCACTGAACTGCAGCTGAACCGTTGCTGTTCATTGCATTTGTAGAGAGGAAGTAAGCATTTCCATAACCTCCGGTAGCGATAATGACAGCATGAGCACCGAAACGCTCGAGTTTTCCGGTTACAAGATTACGGGCAATGATACCCTTCGCCTCACCGTTGATAACAACGAGGTCGAGCATCTCATAGCGCGGATAAGACTTGACAGTACCGTTGGCAATCTCCTTGTTAAGGGATGCATAGGCACCGAGAAGGAGCTGCTGTCCGGTTTGTCCTCTTGCATAGAAAGTACGGCTAACCTGAACACCTCCGAATGAACGGTTTGCAAGATAGCCGCCGTACTCACGGGCAAAAGGAATGCCCTGAGCTACACACTGGTCGATGATGGCCGCGCTTACCTCTGCAAGACGATAAACGTTGGCTTCGCGGCTGCGATAGTCACCACCCTTGATGGTATCGTAGAACAAACGGTAGATAGAGTCGTTGTCGTTTTGATAGTTCTTAGCTGCATTGATACCACCCTGTGCTGCAATCGAGTGAGCACGACGTGGTGAATCGCTGATACAGAACACCTTGACATTGTAACCGAGCTCTCCGAGAGTAGCAGCTGCGGATGCACCGCCAAGACCTGTACCCACTACGATGACCTCAAGCTTTCTTCTGTTGTTGGGACTGACAAGATGGATTTCCGACTTACGCTTCGTCCATTTTTCGGCGAGCGGTCCGTCAGGAATTTTTGAAATTAGTTTATCTGCCATTTTATTGCTTTTAATAATTGATTTTCAAAAATATCTGCAATTTTAGTCATTTTTGCTCAAATGACCAATTAAATTACTCGTTTTGTCCGAAAAGCGCTTTATAATCGTAAAAGTATGAGTCCATCAGGGAAGCATAGTCCGACTTGAACTCATCAATACCCTTTTTCCCGGAAATCCAGGATGAATACAAAGCATCCCACTCAAGCGACAATGAATACTCCAGAGCATTGCAATCCTTAAGCATACTGATTACATTGTCCAAGTCCAGATAATTCCTGCCATTGCTGATATTGAACCTGAATATCCTTTCGTTCTTTGCTGCCAGGGCAATATCGCAGATTTCGGCATTGCCCCCATCCTGGGATTTCATAAAATGTGGAAGTGTATCCTCATCCATAACAAGAAGAGGCACATAAACACTGCTGGCAGGATAACCGAGAATGGTCCACATAACTGTCCTCATAGGATTCTGTCCTGGAGCCACGCCCTCTATCACGATTGAAGCGGAAGTGGACCTGCGTGGTATAAAATCCTGGTCTACAAGTATTCCATTGAAACCGTGCTTTTCCTTAAGTTCCTTATAATCACGAAGATAGTCCATACCTATAAATTCATGCCTGTATGAGCGTGACAGTCTCCAGAAAATGTCCCCGTGATTAATACCCAATGGTCCTCCACCGAAAGAAGCATCTATCTCCTCCATTATCGCAGAAGCAGTAAGATACCTTTCATATCCCATATAGTCCTCATAACGTCCGGACTCGGAAAAATTGGTCACTACCCTATAACCCTTTGGATCCTCATTAACATCATATTTGACCCAGGAATAATTGTTTACCTCGAAATAAGCCGCTCCTCCATTGGCATCAATAACTCCGAAATTGGCCTCAACTCCCATTGGCCTTTCGTACTCCTCAAGCAGTCTTTCGAAATCAGCGACACTGGCGCAAATGCCGAGCGCCTTGAACATCAGCACCCCCTCCCTGTCCATCTTATCAGAAGGCACATCATCGTCCTTGATATTGTACGAAGCGGTATTCATAATGCTGAAACCCGAAGTATTGGTGCCGGTCCAAACCTCACCACCCTTCGTATCGGAATTGACCAGTCCTATGAAGCTGTAAACAGGTCCGCGAAACCATTGCACCCTGTTGTCGAGTTGGCCCGTATCCCTGTGCTTCAGCATCAGAGGCCTTCCGTCCGCCGTTTTCTTCCCGGAAACGATCAGGGAAGTGCAGGCGAAAGAAGGCAGGATGCTGCAAAAAAACAGCAGAAGCACGAGCAGAGATTTTCTATTGCCTTTCATATCAGAAAAGAGTGTTTTCATCCTTTGCGGGGGCAATGCGCTCGAGTCCGAGGTGGCTGTACGCGAGATCTGTCGCCATTCTTCCCCTCTGGGTGCGGACTATGAAGCCCTCCTTGATTAGGAAAGGCTCGTACACCTCCTCGAAAGTGCCGCTGTCCTCCCCGATAGCGGTGGCAATGCTGTTCGCGCCCACCGGTCCTCCCTTGAAGGTGCCGATAATGGTGCGCAATATCCTGTTGTCAATGGCATCGAGGCCCCTTTTGTCGATTTTGAGCTTGTCGAGGGCGTATTTAGCAATTTTAAGGTCAATATGGCCGTCGCCCATCACCTGCGCAAAATCCCTCACCCTCTTCAGGAGAGCATTGGCAATTCTTGGAGTGCCGCGGCTGCGCATCGCAATCTCCCTGGCCGCGAGTCCGTCAATCCCTACGTTCAGTATATATGCGCTGCGGGTGACAATCTTCACAAGATCGTCAGTGTCGTAATACTCCAGCGCGCAGGTGATTCCGAATCTCTCCCTGAGAGGAGCCGTCAGAAGGCCGCTGCGGGTAGTGGCTCCGACGAGGGTGAAAGGATTGAGATTGATTCTTACCGACCTCGCTCCCGGCCCCTTGTCTATCATTATGTCAATGACATAATCTTCCATAGCCGAATAAAGATACTCCTCCACCTCCGCAGAAAGCCTGTGGATTTCGTCTATGAAAAGGACATCACCCGAATCAAGGCTTGTGAGCAATCCTGCCAGATCGCCAGGCTTGTCAAGCACAGGACCGGAAGTGATTTTCATATTCACCCCCATCTCATTTGCAATAATATGCGCGAGCGTGGTCTTTCCAAGTCCTGGAGGGCCGTGGAACAGAGTATGATCAAGGGCTTCTCCCCTCATTCTTGCGGCCTTTATATATATGCCCAGATTGGAGACAATTTCTTTCTGACCGGTAAAATCTTCAAGTTCCTGCGGCCTGATTATTCCGTCCAATTCCTTATCTTTGCCGCTGTTTGTATCGTGTGGGTCGAAGTCGTTCATCCGATTTTTTCTTTTACAAATACAAATATAGTATTTTTTAATTTAGATTTTGTTTATGTGCTTATAGTTGTTGAAATGTTGATAAGCTTAGGTAATACATTGAAAAACAATAAATTATAATGCATTATTTATTGTTGAAAAACTGTTTATCCGGCTTTTGATACCCAGTTGATAAGTTTTCTTTATTTGATTTCAGCTTTTATGAACGGGGTTTTCAACCGATTTATCAACAATTTTTCAACCGATTTTTCACCCAAATGTCAATAAGTAGCGAAGCTTGCATAAAACTCAGGAAAGCCTTGGAAAAGGAGGATACTGTATATTGTTCCGGTCTCTTCCTTTCAGCCAGATGGATGGTTATTTCCCAGATTGCAGCAGATGGTCTTCATCTGATTCTGCTCCCTGACAAGGAGAGCGCCGAGTATTGCGCCTCAGACCTCTATAATCTTGTTGAGGGAGACAGAATATTCTTCCTTCCTTCTTCAGGAAAGAACATAGAGAAGAGCAATTATAAATCTTCCCTGAACGTTCAGCGCACCTCGGCCGTAAACCGCATCCTTGAAGCCCGGGGCGAGCAGCTTTTCATAGTGAGCTATCCCGATGCCCTCAAGGAACTTATTCCCAGCCGGAATGAAATCAGTGAGAGCACTTTGCGCTTGAAGGAGGGTGAAGAATTCAAATATGACGACATCAACGCCAGAATGAATTCCCTTGGTTTTGATAAAGTCGACTTTGTTTCAGCCCCCGGGCAATTTGCACTCAGAGGGTCCATACTCGATATTTTCTCATATTCATCATCCGATCCCTATAGAATTTCATTCTGGGGAGATGAGGTAGAGGAAATTCACAGTTTTGATTGCAATACCCAGCTTTCGAAGGAAAGGTGCGGGGAGGTGGAGATAGTATCCTCCTTGGTGGCGGACTGTGATGGATCATCGCTTTCGAGCATTGCCTCAGTCCTTCCTACAGACAGTATAGTCTGGCTGGATTCCTCCGAACTTTATTCAGAACAGGAATTCTTCGGAGAGTACTCTTATTTCAAGAAGGTTTATCTGAATACTCCAGTCAAGATTTCAAAGGATGAAAGTATAAAATTCTCCATTGCCCCACAGCCTGTTTTCAATAAGAATTTCGAGCTCCTTACCGCTGACATCAGGAGCAGGCTTGAGAGCGGATACGCTGTTTACATTTACGGAGAGAAGCAGTCACAGACTGACAGGCTCAAATCGATTATTTCCCAAAGCGGAGGAATATTGCCTGAATTCGTAAGCGGAAAAACCTTGCACAACGGCTTCATCGACCACGACGACAAGGTATGCATCTACTCCGACCACGAGATATTCGACCGCTTCCACAGGGTTTCGATAAGAAGGTCGGTGGAAAAGAGCGAGCAGCTTACTCTCAATGACTTGAACTCTTTCAATGTGGGTGATTACGTGGTGCATATTGACCACGGTGTAGGAATATTCGGAGGTCTCGTGAGAATGCGCGATGACAGGGGCAGAATACACGAGGTAGTGAAAATTTCCTATAAGGACAATGACGTCGTCTTCGTGTCCGTGCATTCATTGCACAAAATCTCCCGATACAGACCAAAGGATGGGGAGGCTCCGAAAATCAACAAACTGGGCTCGAAAAGCTGGCAGAATCTCAAAAGCAGCACCAAATCCAAGGTAAAGGACATTGCCAAGGAACTCATTCAGCTTTATGCGAAAAGGCGCGCAACGAAGGGTTTCGCATTTTCGGCAGATACATATATGCAGGAAGAGCTCGAGTCCTCATTTATGTTCGAGGATACTCCGGACCAGGAACTTGCCACCAAAGCTGTCAAGAGAGATATGGAGGACAATTGCCCTATGGACCGTCTGGTTTGCGGCGATGTGGGCTTCGGAAAGACGGAAGTCGCCATCAGGGCGGCTTTCAAGGCTGTTAGTGACAGCAAGCAGGTGGCGGTCCTCGTGCCTACCACCATACTTGCGCTCCAGCACTACACCACTTTCAGCAGCAGGCTCAAGTCTTTCCCTTGCCGTGTCGATTACGTGAGCAGATTGCGCAGCGCGAAGGAGGTTAAAGAGATTCAGAAAGGGCTGAAGGAAGGTAGCATTGACATAGTCATAGGCACTCATAAAATTCTTGGTAAGGGTTTTGATTTCAAGGATTTAGGTTTGCTGATTATAGACGAGGAACAAAAATTCGGAGTTTCTGCCAAGGAAAAGCTCAGGCAGCTGAAACTGTCGGTGGACACGTTGACATTGACCGCCACCCCTATTCCGCGTACTCTGCAATTCTCCTTGCTCGGGGCGCGCGACCTCTCCATCATCAGTACCCCTCCGCCTAACAGAATTCCTGTCCAGACGGAGATAATACTCTTCGATGAAAAGGAAATAAAGGGCATAATAAACTACGAGTTGAACCGCGGGGGACAAATATTTTTCCTGCACAACAAGGTTCACGAACTCCATTCCATATATGAAATCCTGCACAGGCTGGTTCCCGATATGCGCATCTGTGTGGCCCACGGTCAGCTCGAAGCCAAGGAATTGGAAAACAGGATGCTCGACTTTATGCGCGGGGATTACGATATGCTCCTGTGCACCACCATCATAGAAAGCGGACTGGATATTCCAAATGCCAATACTATCATCATCAATCAGGCACAGAATATGGGTCTGAGCGAGCTGCACCAACTTAGAGGAAGGGTGGGAAGGTCCAACAAGAGAGCCTTCTGCTATCTGATTGTGCCGCCTTTGGTGACCATATCCGACGATGCGAGACGCAGGCTCAAGGCTATCGAGGAATTTTCGGATCTCGGAAGCGGCTTCAACATTGCCATGCAGGATCTCGATATCAGGGGCGCTGGCAATCTACTCGGCGCGGAGCAGAGCGGTTTCATAATGGATATGGGCTACGAGACCTACCAGAAGGTGCTGGCTGAGGCAATGGAGGAACTTGGAATGGAGACTGGCATAGTCACGAAGAACGACATTCACGGCAAGTTCGTCGAGGATTGCACCATCGAGACAGACCAGATAGCCCTTATTCCGGACAGCTATATTGACATAACTGCCGAAAAGATGCGCATTTACAAGCAGCTTGACTCAGTTGTTTCGGAGAAGGAACTGGATAGATATGCCGCGCAGCTGACGGACCGTTTCGGTGAAATGCCTGAAGAGGTGAAGAATCTCATTTGGGTGGTGAAGGTAAGAAATCTCGGAGCATCTCTCGGATTCGAAAAGATTATTATCAAGAACGGTCTGATGATTTTCTTCTTCATCAACAATTCAATGTCGCCTTATTACCGCTCTGAGACCTTCCAGTCGGTTCTGGAAAAGCTGGGACAGCATCAGATGTTCGAAGTCAAGCAGGTGGAAAACAAATTGAAACTGATTGTGAGAAAGGTCACTTCGATGGAGAAAGCGTACAATACTTTGAAGGTGCTTAAATAAATTTTCGTAAATTTGCAGGCTTCAATCATTTGCGTACGTGTCGAATCTGGTAGTAGAAATAGGAAACACAGCCGTCAAGGCAGCGCTATCCGAGGGTATGACTCTTGGGAAGACCTTCCGTTATCAAGGAGAAAAAAGGCTAGCCTTCATCTTCACCCTGATTTCAAGAGAAAGGCCAGAAGCTGTCGTAATTTCTTCTGTATCTGATATATCCTCCACTGATGAGAGACGCCTCAGAAGCCTCTGCCCGAAATTGCTCATCCTCGACTCCAAACATAGTGACGCCCTCGCGGCCTATGCTCTTCCGGATTATCTCAGTTTCGACAGAGTGGCCGGGATAATAGGCGCAAGACATCTTTTCAAAGGCCGCGACTGTGTGATATTCGACTTTGGAACCACCATTTCCATAGACTTCCTCAATGCGGAAGGAAAATATGCCGGGGGCAATGTATCTCCGGGACTGATGACCAGGCTCAAGGCCCTAAACAGATATTCCAAATCCCTTCCTTTAGTCAATATACCCGAATATGTCCCGAGTGCCGGCGACACTCTCGAGAGTTCAATAGCTTCCGGAGTAGTTTCGGGCATAATGTTTGAGATACAGGGCTACATTGACTTGCACAAGGATGAAATAATCATATTTACCGGTGGTGATGCATTTTATTTTGCAAAAAGGATGAAAAACTCCATCTTTGCAATTTGTAACCTTGTGCTGTTGGGTTTGGCACTAATCATAGAAGAATATGTTAAAAAAAAGAATGAATAGAATTCTTGCCATTGTGCTGCTTTCTTGCCTGGGACTGTCTTTGTCCGCCCAGGACGGAGCATACATTGGATATACCCCGTATTCAATCTTTGGTATAGGTGACCTGGTATCGCAGGGTTCTTCCTATAACAAGGGTATGGGCGGAGTAGGTATTGCCACCAGGAACAAGCGTTACCTGAATTATATGAATCCCGCTGCAGTCACTGCCAGGGATTCCCTTTCTGTGATGGCGGATATGAGCCTTTCCCAGAGCAATAGGGTATTCAGGCAGGGTGAGCTCAAATCAGCCATCAATACATTCAATATCAACGATATAGCCCTTTCGTTCCCTCTATACAGATCTTCTGCTATGATGTTGGGCCTCGCACCGGTTTCGACCACCGGTTTCGGCTATTCGACCCTCATTACCGACCCGAATATCGTCGGCAATGTAGGAGATGCGATGTATTATGCCAAGGGCAATGGCAATATATACAGGCTCTTCGTTTCAGCCGGAGTCACTTTCTGGAAGAGACTCTCTCTCGGAGCCGAGACTGATTTCTATTTCGGCAATATAAACAGAAAATACGGATTCACCTTCTCTAAATCGGATTACAGCAGCCTCAATAGCGGTCAGGACCTGTCCCTTAGAGGAGTAACAGGCAAATTCGGAATACAGTACGAACAAGCTTTAGGCAGCAAGGCAAAGCTTGGCGTAGGAGCCACCTATACTTTGGGCAACAAACTCAAGGGTTATGTGGATGATTACAAGCTTGCTGTAGGAGGAAGCCAGGTGGATACCCTTGTTTTCAGAAGGGACACCCTTACAGCAGCCGGCAGTCCTGTCAGCATACCTTCGGAGTTGGGAGTGGGAATCTCTTTCAACTATAATGATGTTTGGAGGGCGGAGTTCAATTACAGCAGATCCGACTGGACAAATTCTGGTTTTGACAGCACTCCGGGCTTCTGTGCTAACGGAACATCTGTTTTCAGCACGAAAGTTGCTGAATCCTACAGAGCAGGTTTTGAAATTGTACCGAACAGAAACGATATCAGATACTACTACAAGAAGATAGCATACAGGACAGGAGCATATTACGAAAAAGCATATTATGCACTGGACGGCATTCAGGTCAAGAATTATGGAGTGACCTTCGGAGCCTCCCTGCCTGTTTTCAACTATGATAACGCAGTCAATTTGTCTGTGGACCTCGGCCAAAGGGCCTCGCTCAGCGGGAATATGGTACGTGAGCGTTACATTAACTTCACCTTCGGTTTCAACTTCTTCGACTATTGGTTCATGAAGCCGAAATATGATTAAACTAAACATTTATCGATAATATGAAAAAAGTACTGTTTACAATTTTGACCCTCGCGATGCTAGTTCCTGGAACCAAGCTCTCGGCACAGGGAAAGTATGGCGCTGACAGCGCAGAGTGCATCAAGTATTTGTCTTACTATTCAGAGTATTACAAACAGAAGAATTATGACGAGGCTCTTCCTAATTGGAGAAAGGCATACTCCCTCTGTCCTCCACAGGCCAGCCAGAACCTCTTCATCCACGGAGCTACTCTCCTCAAGAGAGCCATTTCAAAAACCAGGGATGCACAGCAGCAGAAGGCAATTGTAGACTCTCTTCTCCATCTTTACGACCAGAGAGTACAGTACTACCCAAAGAACGCTGAGACTGCCCTCAATAACAAGGGTCTCGATATGTCGAACTATGTGAAGAATGATCCTCAGAGGCTTTACAACACCTACACTGAGATCATCTCCACTTTGAAGGAGAATACCAAGCCTTCAATCTTCGTATTCAATCTCAATGCAGCCATCGAGCTTTATCAGAAAGGTTCTCTCACTGAGGAGGATATTCTCAATATCTATCAGACTTCAGTAGAGTACCTCAATGAAGCTACACCTGACAAGGCAGATGAGCAGGAGCAGCTTGAGAAGGTTAAGACTGACGTTGCGTCTTTGCTTGCAAGCAGCGGTGCAGCATCTTGCGAGAACCTTATCAGCCTCTTCACTCCTCGCTATGAGGCATCTCCTGAGGATCTTACAGTAGTAAGCAACATCGTGAAGATGATGGGTTCAGTAGAAGGCTGTACAAGCAATGACCTCTATCTCAAGGCAGCTACCAGCCTCCATAAGCTCAATCCTTCATACACTTCAGCATACGCTCTCTATAAGCTCAACTCTTCAAGAGGTAATTTTGACGAGGCTGTAGCATATATGGAGGAGGCTATCAACTCAAGCGAGACCGATGACGTCCAGGATGCAGACTACTACTATGAGCTCGCAGTCTTCTGCTACAAGAGCAGCAAGGCAGCTCTGGCATTCGACCACGCACGCAAGGCAGCAGAACTTAACCCTGCTATTGCAGGTAAGGCTTATCTCCTTATCGGTACTATCTGGGGTTCTGCAGGTTGCGGAGGCGATGAAATCGCAAGACGTGCACCTTACTGGGTAGCAGTAGATTATCTCCAGAAGGCCAGGGAGGCAGACGAGTCACTCGCGGAGGAGGCCAACAGACTCATCAGCTCTTACAGGGCTTACTTCCCACAGACCGCTGAGGCATTTATGTATGACCTTACAGACGGCAAGCCATACACCGTTTCTTGCAACGGTCTCCGTGCTACCACTACCGTCAGAACACAGAAGTAATTCCTTTGAAAGGTCTGAAACATAGAATAAAGATGATAGCAACCGCCACAGCGGTTGCTTTCGTCGTCTTTTCTTGTAAAGGAAAACTTGCTGAGGCTGAGCGCCTTGACCTGTCCACAACTCCAACTCAGGTCATTGACGATATGTTCGCGGTGGTGTCCAAGAACGGTACGGTCAATATGAGAATGGAGGCTGAGCTGATGGAGAGGTATGAAGATGATTCGCTTTCGCAGGAAACCTTTCCAAAGGGAATTTCCGTTTACTCCTATACCTCTGAGGGTTTGCTGGAAACCTGCCTTTTTGCAGACGATGCCAAGCACATTACCGAAAAGAAGAGCAAGAGGGAAACCTGGATGGCGTATGGAAATGTCGTTATCCAGAACATCATCAACAGGCAGACTATGGAGACGGATACCATTTATTGGGACAAGGACAAAGGTGAAATATATACCGACTGTTATGTCAGAATGTATTCCCCTGACGGTCTGCTTCAGGGTTACGGAATGCAATCTGATGAGAAAGCGAGCAATGCCATTATCAGGAAGCCATTCAACAGCATAGGTATAGTAAAACAGGACTCAACAGTCGTAATGATTGATTCCGTTAACTTTATAGGTCCTTTTAGGAAGAGATAATGTTTTGGATTTGGTATAAAATTACTATCTTCGCAGCCTATTATCGATTATTAATTAAAATCATATAAAAACAAATGGCGGTTCTACAAAAACTTCGCACAAAATTTGGCTTGGCGATTTCAATTCTCGTCGCATTGGGTCTTCTTTCCTTCATTATCGACCCCAGCCAGATTCAGAGTGCCGTTCAGTCAATGTCTTCTAAATATGACGTTGGTTCAATCAACGGCAAAGCTATTTCATACACAGATTTCCAGGCAGATGTAGAGAAATTCACCAGACTGCAGGAGATTATGACAGGCTCGTCTGTATCTTCAGAGGAAGATCAGAAGCAGGTAAGGGATGCTGCTTGGCAGACTCTCGTTGACAAGTACCTCTTCGTAAAGACAGCCAAGGCTGCGGGCCTCACCGTCGGCGAGGACGAGGTCATTGACCTTACTACCGGCAGCAACATCTCTCCTGTCATTGCCCAGAACGCTATGTTCCTTGATGAGAACGGAAACTTCGATGCCAATCGCGTCGTTGAGTTCGTCAAGGCTATGGGCAGCGACGAGTCCGGCAGCTACAGACTCTATTGGAACTATATCCAGAACACTATTTTCACACAGCAGTTCTATAACAAGTACGGCGCTCTCTTCACCGCCAGCAACTTCCAGAACCCTCTTATGCTCAACAGAGCCATTGCAGAGAACAACCAGACCGCTGATGTGGACTTCGTAATGGTTCCTCTCCTTTATTCAGAGGATTCTACCATCGTTGTATCTTCAGACGAAATCAAGAACTATTACAATAGTCATAAAGACTTCTTCAAGCAGACAGCAAACAGGGAGATGGAGTATGTAGTATATGAAGTTACTCCTTCAAGCGACGATATTGCAGTTGTAAATACCGAGATGTCAGACATTTATGATGATTTCGTTAATACTGATAATATGAAGAATTTCCTTCTCAAGAATTCAGACAGAAGCCTTTCTTCTTATTGGTATAAAGCTGATGAGCTTAACAGCCTTTCAAGCGAACTCGGAGCATTTGTAAATGAGAACACAGTAGGTGCTGTATCCCCTGTTTATCAGAATGGAAACAGTTTCTATGCAGCAAAGATAATGGCAGAGACCAAGCGTCCTGAAACCATCAGCGTCCGCGTAATCCCTACCACCGAGACCGCAGTGTCAGACTCTCTTGTTGCCGTCCTCAGACTTTCTGAGACTATGGATATGACCCAGAGCTATCTCATCCCTGGATGCGAGCCTCTCTTCGATGCTGCTCTCAATGTACCTCAGATGGTGCAGAGCCTGCAGTACGGCACCCTGCTCGCAGAAGTTGTCGAGAAGTCAGAGCCTGTCCTTATGAAGCAGGTAGCTATCCTTGAGAAGACAGTCGTTCCAAGCAACGAGACCTACAACAATATTTACGCAAAGGCCAATAAGTTCGCTACCATCGCGTCAGGCAGCTACAACAACTATAAGGCAGCTGTTGATTCAATGGGAGTTTACTCATACACCAACAGAATTACCGAGGCTACCTCAGCATACGGCGCAATTGACAATGCCAAGGAGGTTACCAGATGGGTATTCGAGGCAAAGGAGGGCAAGCCTTCAGAGGTTATTATCGTTAATCAGAACTACTTCTTCGTAGCAGTTGTTACCGGCATCCACAAAGAGGGTTATGCGAAGCTTTCTGAAGTTGCTTCAAGCATCAAGAACCAGCTTTACTCTGAGAAGGCTGCAGAGAAGCTTGCATCAGATGTTGCTTCCAAGATTCAGGGTCTCAATGATCTCGAGTCTATTGCAGAAGCTCTCAATACCACTGTAAGTTCACAGTCTGGTGTTACCTTCGCAGCTCTTGGTGCATCTACACTTGACCCTAAGTTCATCGGTGCAATTGCCAGCGCTCCAGAAGGAAAGATTTGTGGTCCTGTAGCTGGTTCTATCGGCAGCTATGTCTTCCAGGTAAAGGGACGTGATACTGGTTCATACTACACAGAGGACGATGCAGCCCTCTATGAGTCTCAGAAGAACCAGTACAATTCACAGATGCTTCTTTCTGTAATGATGAATGATGCAGACGTGAAGGACAACAGAGCTCGTTTCTATTAGGATTCAATTCCAGCTTGACCGGTAACCGGTCTGCTGAATAGGAATAAGTCGAAGAGCGACCGCAGGACAGCAATGTCACGAGCGGTCGCTCTTCGTTTGTACACCATTATATCAAGAAATATGACTTAAAATTTTTTTATTGTATATTAGCAAGCAATGAAAGATTTAATGAAGAAAACCAGATATATCATTCTCTTTTTTCTTGTCGCATTCATTATTGCGGCAAGAATAAATGTATCTGTCGGCGAATGGTATGCGACACGGCTGTATCCATATATCTCTACAGCCTTGTCAATGCTGGTTTCCTGGATACCGTTTTCAATGACTGAAGTCCTGTCTGTGGGTTCAGTGGCATTGATGGTTTATGTACTGGTCAGAAATATCAGACTCAGAGAGAAGGCTTGGAAGATATTGATGAAAGAAGCAGAGATTATTGCCTGGATAATGGTGTGGCTCTATTTTGGATGGGGAATGAACTATTTCCGTGAGAACATCTACACGAGAGGAGATTATTCAAGGCAGGCATATGATGAGGTCGTATTCAGGAAGTTTATTTCCGACTATGCTGAGAACTTGAACCTTTCATACACTCCGGAAAATGTTGACATATCGGTATATGAAATTGATATCAAGGACCGATATTCTTCAGTTCCAAAGTATTACGGATTATGCAAGGCCAAGAGCTGGCAGCATCCGAAGACTTTGTTATTCAATAGTCTATATACAGCAGTGGGAGTAGGAGGATATATCGGACCTTTCTTTGCAGAGACTCACCTTAATGCCGACCTCTTTCCACAACAGAAGCCATCAAGCTATGCCCACGAACTATCGCATTTGTTAGGAGTAAGCAACGAAGATGAAGCCAATTTCTGGGCATATCAAATCTGCAGAAACTCAGAAATCCCAGCCGTAAAATACAGTGGATATTATTCTCTCCTCCCTTATGTGCTCTCAAATGCATCCAGAGTTCTTAATGAGGAAGAATATGAAGAATATGAAGAATATGTTCTATCAATAAGACCGGAAATAAGGCAACAGTTGGTAGTTCAGCAGAATTTCTGGAAATCAAAATACAGCAGGACACTAGGCAGGATCCAGTCTGTTATCTATGATTCTATTCTAAAGGCCAACAAGATTCCTTCAGGTACGAAGAATTATGCACAGGTCATAGAATTAATCATTGCTGCAGAGTATAATCAAGCTGATACACCCGTTCTTTTCTGTCTTTAGGCAGTGGATATGTGTCGGGCAAAACAATATTGCCCTTCTTTATTAACAATTTTTCGATTCCGTCGTCTATGGACTTGAACTGAACAACAAACATTAGAGAATTATGAGAAACATCTTCAGATTTGTGGTAGTCACCATATTCGCCACGGCCTTGACTCTATCACCTGAGATTTCATATGCTCAGTCAAGGAGTACGGGCTCTACTACTTCGTCTTCCCGTTCAGGCTCATCGAGCTCTGCCAGCCGTTCAAGCAGCAGCTCTGCCAGCCGTTCAAGCAGTTCTGCGAACAGGTCATCTTCATCTGTAAGCCGCCAGTCCTCGTCCCAGAACAGACAGCAGGGCAGTATCAATAATTCCGGTTCTTCTTCGACCAGACAGTCTTCGTCAGTGAACCGCAGTGCTTCAACTCAGAACCGTAGCACTTCAACTCAGAACCGCAGTACTTCAACTCAGAACCGCAGTACCACTACCCAGAGCGGCAATGCACGCCGCCAGACGGGTTCTTCTGCTACTGTTGACCGTTCCGGTTTGAGAGCAGGTGGCCCTTCAAGGAGCGTCGGCTCTTCATCTTCGCGCCAAACACAATCAGCGGCCACAAGACAGGCAGTTCCATCGAATTCCCGTCAGGTTGCCAGCCGTCCCGGTCAGGATAAGCTGAAGCAAGTTTCACGCCGCCCTATGGAACCGAGAATTGCCCCAAGTGAAAGGGCTTTCATAGAGCACGGACATCCAACGGTTTTCTACAACGCCGGTCCGCACTATTTCGGTTACCGCGTTCATACCCTTCCTCCACGTCACCGTGTACACGTTCATTGGGGTATTGATTACTATTACTGTGACGGCATCTATTATAGATACTGGGATAATTGCTATCACGTCTGCAGGCCGCCGTTCGGCATCTTCTTCGACCGCGCAATGTACCAGCTTGACCTCGTTCTTCTTGATTTCGCGTATTACAATACCATATACAGGACGTATTCGCGCATCAATGACAACTATCGCACCATCCAGGAGCAGAACGAAATCATTGCACGCAACAATGCCAATATCGCGGCCCAGAACCAGATAATTGCCGACAGGGCACCAGCTGCCGCAGCTTCTTACGACCTTGCGACACGTCTCGGCCTCTTCCAGAGTTATGCCGATGCCAATGTGAAGTACTATTACGATGACGGAATTTTCTTCATCGAGGGTGCTGACGGGCAATATCAAACCATCGTCCCTCCTGCCGGAGCGCTCATAGCTGAGCTTCCTGATGACTATGAGATTATCACTCTAATGGGAGACGAATACTACAAGGTTGACGACACCGTCTACAGAATGATCTTCAGCAATGGCAAGGCTTATTTCGAGGTTCTCGGCCAGTTGCAGAATTAGCGGTAATGGATAGTAAGTAGCAATATGGCAGCCATGTGGCTGCCATATTGCTACTTATATGCTTCTAGACATTAAAGAGGAAGTGCATAATATCGCCGTCCTGAACCACGTATTCCTTGCCTTCAATGCCCATCTTTCCAGCAGCACGGACAGCTGCCTCAGTCTTGTAATTCATATAGTCCTCGTACTTGATGACTTCAGCACGGATAAAGCCGCGCTCGAAATCCGAGTGTATAACACCTGCAGCCTGCGGAGCCTTGTCCCCCTTGCGTATAGTCCAAGCACGGCACTCATCCGCACCGGCGGTAAAGAAAGTCTGAAGACCCAGAAGACGGTAAGCGCTCTGAATCAGACGTACCACCCCCGACTCTTCAAGCCCAATCTCCTCAAGGAACATCCTGCGGTCTTCATAATCCTCGATTTCGGCAATATCGGCTTCAGTCCTTGCGGCGATTACCAGAATCTCCGCCTGCTCGTCTTTCACAGCCTCGCGAACCGCATCGACATACTTATTGCCGCTGACAGCTGACGCTTCATCGACATTGCAAATATACATAACAGGCTTGTTTGTAAGCAGATACAGCTCTTTAGCAAGACTTTCTTCTTCTTCATTGGCCAGCTCTACGCTTCTGCAGGACTTACCCTCAAGCAGGGCGGCACGGTACTTTTCCAGCACTGCGCAAAGCTTTTTGGCTTCCTTGTCCGCTCCTACCTTCGCCTGCTTCGATACCTTTGCCAAGCGGGTCTCGACCGTTTCAAGGTCCTTGATCTGGAGTTCGGTGTCGATTACCTCCTTGTCCCTTACCGGATCCACACTGCCGTCGACGTGGACGATATTATCGTCATCGAAGCATCTCAGCACGTGGAGTATGGCATCGGTTTCGCGAATGTTCGCCAGGAACTGGTTTCCCAGTCCCTCGCCCTTGCTGGCGCCCTTTACGAGGCCGGCAATATCGACGATGTCGACGGTTGCCGGTATGGTGCGCTTTGGCTGGCAGAGCTCCGAAAGGGCTTCAAGACGCTTGTCAGGCACATTGGTCGAGCCCAGGTTTGGCTCAATGGTACAGAATGGGAAATTGGCGCTCTGAGCTTTTCCAGAGCTTATACAGTTGAAGAGAGTCGATTTTCCGACATTAGGAAGTCCGACAATTCCGCATTTCAATGACATATCAAAATAGAGTTTTCGCAATCCTCGGAGGGATTGGCAGTTAAGGTCGGGCAAAGTTACTCAAAATAATTGATACTTTTTTTATAGAAGCTTTTTATGATTTTTATCAAGCTTTGGTGAATTGGTGCCTATATTGGCAGTATGAAAGCTATATTGGCCATACTGCTGATTCTTATCCCGTTTCCGCTTACCGCACAGGATCCGGATTTTCTGGCTATGTTTATGAATCTGGAAAATTTCTTTGACTACAGGGACTCGGGAGGCGGAGAGTCAGATACAGAATTCTCTTCTGGCGGGGAGCGGCACTGGACTAGGAAACGCTTCAGGCTCAAATGCTCATCCTTTGCCAAGACCGTGCTCTGGACGGCATCGGAGCAGGGCAGGCTGCCTGACGTGATAGCCGTTGCTGAGATTGAGAACGCCTTTGTCCTCAAAAGCATATTGAGTTCCACTTTGTTGAGGAAGACGGATTACCGCTATGTCCATTATGATTCCCCGGACCCGCGGGGAATAGACTGCGCCCTCTTCTATCGCAGTTCCAGAGTGAAGCTGCTCTCTTCCCGGGCCTGTCGAGTGGAAGCGGAAGGCCTTCGAACCAGGGACATACTCCTCGCACAGCTCCTGAGCGCGGAAGGTGACAGTATTGCCTTGATGGTCAATCATTTGCCTTCGAAATATGGTGGAGCTGAAGACTGGCGCAGGGAAGTCGCGGCCGGGAGATTGCGCTTTATCTCCGATTCATTGGCGCGGGAAGGTTGGGGCAACAGGCTAGCCTTGGGGGATTTCAATGACGGTCCCGACAGCCCGCTCTTTGCGGTCCTCGAGCCCTCGCTCATTTATTGCCATAAAAGCGGCAAACAAAGGGGGAGTATACGCTTCAATGGCCAATGGGAGCTCATAGACCTTTGTTTTGTCTCGCCGCCGCTGGCTTCCCGCAGCGAATTCGAAGTGCTCGCGCCTCCTTTCCTGATGACAAAGGATGCGGCACATTCCGGCGAAAAGCCGCTCAGAACCTATTCCGGCCCGCGCTGGCTTGGCGGCGTCTCCGACCATCTGCCCATCATTGTTCGCGTTTTCGAAGCTGAACAGAAGCCGTTCCGGCCTCTTGGATTTTGACATTTTTTTGCGAGATTTGCAACATCAACACAAAAGACAATAACCAAATAATGAAAGACCTGATTCAAAAGAAATTCAAGGACCTCTTCGGAAATGAAGGAGAGTTCTTCAAATCAGCCGGAAGAATCAATCTCATCGGTGAGCATACCGACTATAATGGAGGCTATGTCTTCCCGGGCGCCATTGACAAGTGCATACTGGCTGAAATTGCCCTCAACGGCAGTGAAAAGGTGAAGGTCTTCTCCATCGACTGTGACGAATATGTCGAGTTCGGTCTGAAGGAGGAGGACAAGCCTGACCAGTCCTGGGCACGCTACATCTTCGGAGTCTGCCGCGAAACCATCAAACGTGGCGGCAGAGTGGCAGGTTTCAATGCTGTATTCGCCGGCAATGTTCCTCTCGGTGCCGGTCTTTCATCGTCAGCCGCCCTCGAAAGCACCTTCGCTTACGCGATCAATGAGCTTAATGGCAATGGTATCGACCTCTTCGAGCTCGCCAAGATAGGCCAGAGCACTGAACACAATTATTGCGGTGTGAAATGTGGTATTATGGACCAGTTCGCTTCCTGCTTCGGAAAGGCCGGTTGCCTGATACGTCTCAATTGCAAGACTCTCGAATACAAATACTTCCCGTTCAACCCCGAGGCTGCCGGGTATAAGCTCGTGCTTATTGACTCGTGCGTGAAGCACGAACTGGCTTCATCAGCATACAACAAGCGCCGCGAATCCTGTGAGAATGCAGCCACCGCCATCAGAAAGAATCATCCCGAGGTAGAATTCCTTAGCGACGCCAAGAGGCTTTGGCTCGAGGAAGTGCGTCAGGAGATTTCCCAGGAGGATTTCCTTCGTGCAGAGTATGTTATAGGAGAGGTCCAGAGAGTGCTTGACGTATGCGACGCTCTTGAAAGGAATGACTATGAAACAGCAGGGGAGATGATGTACCAGACTCATTTCGGTATGAGCCGCCTCTACGAGGTCAGCTGCGAGGAACTTGATTTCCTTAACAGGCTTGCCAGAAAGATGGACGTATCAGGTTCACGTGTAATGGGTGGCGGCTTCGGAGGCTGTACCATCAACCTGGTGAAGAAGGAACTCTATCAGCCATTCATCGATGCTGCTGTGGAGCAGTTCACCGCCCGCTTCGGTCACGCCCCTAAGGTATATCCTGTCGTGATTTCAGATGGAGCAGGCAGGGCATAACCCATTCGGCTTCCGTCCTGAATAGTCTGACATAAAAGGCTTATCTGAAAAAGCGGGAAAGCCACTCCGCATCCACCCTGGTGAAGCCGGCAGCGGCTTTGGAGACTTCAGGATTGCGTGATACTATGCCGCGGCAGTCTTCATAGACGTTGAAGCCTATTGCCACCATCTGCATCTCCCCGCCAACAGGATAGGCAAGTGTGATTTCATTGTCCGCACCGTCGAGTTTAAGGAACTTGAACGGTGCGGCATTTATTTCTTCCGCGTGAGCCTTGTCCTTGTCCCTGAGTTCCAGTTTGGTAACGTACTTGCACATTTCAATCACGATATCGTCAAGTCCCGAGGCGAAAATCTTCACCTTTTCAATGAGCGAGCCTATGTCGGCAGTGAAACGGGCAGTGTAGTCAGCCATCTCCTCCACCTTGGAGTATGCGGTCGCGATTTGAGTCTCCAACTCCCGGGAATCCCCTGTGGACCAAATCATTAACTTTTCAACCGGGTCGTGATACAGAGTCTGGCTCTGTATAAGGTTCAAGCTGCCGCAATGCGGGCATTCCCACATAAAGAGGGAGCCGTCCAGAACCTTTTCCCTCAATTCAGGTGTTTCGGCTACATTGATGCTGCTGTATGCCGTTATTTTATGTTTTTCGCCGCAATGGGTGCAGGCTGCCATAATTTCACTTCTCATATCTGCCAAAAAATACATTTATGACAAAAATAAATAAAAATGATTAAATTTGTCGGTCACAGCCTTGGTCCGTAGGAAAAATACTACTTGGAAAGACATAGTACTAACATCTAAATCATACAGTTATGAAAGAGAATTTTAAATCAGAAGACTGGATGGCGTGTTGGATTGGTTTTATAATCATCCTCATTGCAGGTATTTCAGTTCTGACAGGATGGTTCGACTTCTCGGCCCTGAAGTTCGGAACCTGGACCCTTGGCGAGCAAGGCGTTGAAGCCAAAAGCCTCTTCAGCCAGTTCAGTTGGGCCTTCTTCGGAAAGCTTCTGCTCACAGTTGCAGTTCTTCTCCTAGTTTTCGGTGCTGCAGTCAAGATTCAAGGCCACAAGCTGAAGGAATTCGTTCCGGCCTTCCTGATGCTGTTCGTGATTGCCATCATCGTACGTCTTGTAAGCGCTGAGTACACACTCAACCGTTATCTTGAATGGGCATTCTGGGCTCTTATCATCGGCCTGCTCATTGCCAATACAGTAGGTACGCCGAAGTGGCTCAAGCCTGCTCTCCAGACCGAATTCTACATCAAGGCCGGTCTCGTGATAATGGGCTTCTCCGTACTGTTCTCCAATATTGCCAAATTCGGTCTTTATGGCCTCGGTATAGCTTGGATTGTGACTCCAATAGTCATCATCTTTATGTGGTGGTTTGCAAACAAGGTGCTTAAGATGAACAACAAGCCTCTTATCATCACCCTTGCGGCAGCTACCAGCGTCTGCGGAACCTCTGCGGCGATTGCCACAGGTGCTGCCGCTAAGGCGAAGAAGGACGACCTCTCTCTCGCAGTATCTATCTCCATCATCTTCACTATCATTATGATGGTATTTGAGCCTATGCTCATCAAGGCTTGCGGAATGAGCCCTATTATGGGTGGCGCGCTCATCGGAGGAACAGTGGACAGCACAGGCGCAGTTGTCGTTGCAGGAACAGCCCTCGGAGGAGAGGCTCAAACCGCAGCCGTCCTTGTCAAGTCCATCCAGAACATCCTCATCGGCTTCATTGCCTTCTTTGTGGCTATCTTCTTCGCCACCCGCGTTGACAACAGTGGAGCCCAGAAGGTCGGTGCTTCCGAGATTTGGGTACGTTTCCCTAAGTTCATCATCGGTTTCTTCGTAGCTTCTCTCGTGGCTTCATTCATCATCCAGCCCCTCTGCGGAGCTGATCAGGTAAGCGCTATAAACAAGGTTCTCGACCAGTACAAGAACTGGTGTTTCGTTCTCGCATTCACCAGCATAGGTCTCAGCACCAATTTCAAGGAAATCATCAAGCAGATGCAGGGCGGAAAGGTTCTTTGGCTCTACCTCGTAGGCCAGACCTTCAACATTCTCCTCACCCTCTTTGCCGTTTGGTTCCTGCTCTCAGGCAAGATTTTCCCTATACCTGTTCTCAACTAAAGCGGAGAACTTAACTGGAGAATTTCTTTGCCGACAATAGCGAAATGTCTGACAGAAAGAAAATTTTCAAAGTGATCACCGTCATTCTGGCGGTGGTCATTTGTATTGCCGCTGTCTATATTATGGCGAACGGGCTGGGATTGGTGGAAGGCCTGGACTTCGGCGCAGGAGCCTATTACTATGCCGACATACCGGGTTTCGACAAATATGTGAGGGATGACGCTTACGACTCCCAATTGCCCACTTGGCTGGCAATAGTGCTCTTCTTCGTCTGGGGAGCCCTGATGTATGCCCTTTGGAAATGGGTCGACAGGCATTAAAGATTAACGCTGAAAACGAAGCCTATATGATGGTGTCCCTGCGAAGAGACGCCATTTTTCGTCATATCCGCCCACAATGAGCCTCCGTTGAAGGAGTAGCTGAGGCCAATACGTGTATCATACGGTACCCAGGCCAGGTTGCCGAGATTCAGACACAATTCGCTTCCGACGCTGAACAATGATGCTTCTGCATATTTCTCCGAGCCGCCGTAGAGTGCAAAGTCAAAGTGCGGCCTCAGATCCACGCTCTTTATGTATGCCAATCTTCCCAGCCCAGCCCAGTCGAGATTCACCACAGGCAGGTCGTAGTCCAGATTGAAAACAGTCTGGAGAGGATATCTTGCCGAAAGATACTGGTTGAGGTCATATTCGGCGCTGAATCCGCGTGGGAGTACGCGCAGGTAAGGGTCCTTGAAGGCTCCCTTGAACTGGTACTGGCCGAGGAGGGCAAGCCTCATACCGTGCGTGTCCATCACTCCCGGCAGATAGCCGTAAATATTGAAATACATGTCTGGAGTAAAGTAACTGCCAAGGGCAGGACGCAATGAGTATCCCAGCTCGCCTCCAGCGCCGAAGCGCGGATATTTCCTGCTGCCCGGGGTGGCAAGAACTGAATATGCGCGTACGCTGGCAGTCACACGACCCAGCATCACCGCTTCTCCCGGAGTCAGACCGCTGAAAAGCAGCGCGGCTCCCTTCTTCTCTCCCATCAGCTGCACCACCTTGTTCTCAATGATGCTGGTATTGATGAAATCATTCGACAGCGCGGCCTTGATCTGGGGGATGAATCCTCTTTGCCAACCGCCTCCAGAAAAGTTGAAAGGCACATAAACTTTGGCGCTGAGCAAAGCTGAAGGATGCTGCAACTCCTTGCATTTGAGAGAAATATACTTTGTTCCTCCGTAGCTGTAAGTATTCAGCATATACTGATAAGGATGGCTGTTCCCCAAATCTGCGCTAAGCTTGAGCACGGGGTAACGGCCGGTATAGGTAAATCTGGCGTGTACTCCCGGCCTCCACTCCTTGGCATCTGTCAATGCGTTGTAAGGTCTTGTGGCTGAAACTCCAAGGCTGCCGTAAGCAGTGCCGAGTTCATTTTGGAAAAAGGCTGTCGCTCCCGCTCCTATGTTTGTGGTCAGGGTCTCGAAACTCAGGTTGGCCGTCTCGTCAAAATCCACGTAAAGTGGCAGCCAGGAATGCAGCTTGAAGAGATGCAGGAGTTTGTTGTATGAGCGTGCATCACTTATGGCAATGTCATTGCCCGCTCCCAATGCCACCTTCCCGTCAGCTGCCGCCAGTGCTGCCTCCTGCCTCGAAAGGGCTTCTGCAATGGGGTGTTTATAGAGTTCGCCGTAGTCAATGCGTCCGGGACCGTTAATTGGAGCCTTGTAAATGGCCCTTTCTTCAGCAGTTAGGGCAGAAAAGTACAGGCTGTCGCCGCAGACCACGAAATCGGAAGCTCCAAGCCTGTTGTTGGAGAGTTGGATGACTCCTGACGCATCGAGTCTGTATAGCTCGTTCACTCCGGACCTGTCGCTGACGAAGTAGAGCTTCCCGTCCTGGCATCGCAGCTGCTTTATCTTGGCCTGACGGGGTTCTAGCAGGGTGCTGAAGCCTCCGCTTACGTCATATAATCCGAAACCGTCTGCCGACAAGCCGCTTGCGACGATTCTGTCCCCCAGCCAGGCGCTTTCCACTAACTGGATATGGTCCGGAGCCTTGTAGCTCATAGTCTCATTGCCAAAGAAACTGTCCAGCACGAGAATCTCCGAGCCGCCGTTTTGGGGATAGCCCGTCACCGAGAGGAGGCTTCCATCGCCGTTCGGGGCCGGATTGTACAGCCTTCCCCGGCGGCTTAGGGTCCGTGTCGCACCGGTATTGTTATCATAGAAGCGTATGCGCGAGCTTCCTTTCAGGCTCCAGCGCCTGTCGGGAACCACTTCGCTCCAATAGATGCGCCCGTCGCTCTCCGAGGCCATCAGGGCGCTGGTCATTGACGCGAAAGGCCTGAGAGTGCTGACGCTGCCGTCATCGCCTATGCGGACCAGATGATAGCCGCTGGCAATGCCCTTGCGTATCGAGTAAAGCTGCCCCTGGAGGGCCGTGGTGCCGGTATATTGGGTGAATCTCCTCGCTTCGGGGCTGACCCGCTCCCTTTGTGCGAACTCTCCTCTCGACGCGATGTCCTCCTTCCAGATGCTGTCCTGGGCTGCGGCAATCTCGTTCCAGACCACCTTGAGCTTCTTCCCGGATACCTGCTTGAAGGTCTTGTTCAGAGCATCGAATGCGAGGGGGAAGAACTTGCCGTGGGTATTGTCAAAATAAATGGCGCTGAAGTTCGGCTCATCATAGAGATAGCGCGCTCCTCCCAGGGTCAGGTAGCCGATTTTGTAGTGGTCGGGCGTGAAATGCCTGTATGAACCGTATCTCCATCTGTACCAGTTCCTGTAGTCGCCCTCATCGAAGGCTGCGCGATAGTACTCCAGAAAGTCCGCTGACCTTCCGCGTCCCGAAGCTGTCAATCCCGTCTCGGCCACCACGGCATCTCCCTCCAGGAACCAGTCGCTCGGATAAAGGGCGCTGAGAGCGGCTCCGAAAAGGTCACCGCTGACGGCCTTGAAGCCTTTGAAACCCTTGCTGCCGGCCAGTTGAAGCTGTGCTGCGTGGCGGGATTCGTGTATGGCGAGCATATCTTCCCAAGGCAATACGTCGGGTGAGAGGGCATCGGGCAGGGTATAGAAGTTCATCCCCTGTGGAAGCCAGTTGACACTGCCGTTCGAATGTGCAGTCTGGACGTGCAGAACAACGGGCAGAGGCCTGCGGAAGTTCTGGTTCGGGTATGCCCCGGCACTCCTTCCGACATCATATTTGTACTGCTCCAGTTTATAAGCATAAACCCGGGCCAGGGAATCCGCCCCTTTGGGGTAGATCAGTTTGAAGTCTTCTGTGCGGAAACTCTCCCAGCGCAGGGAACCCTGGTCATTGCCAGCGGTATAGAACTGGGCGCGCGCGGCTATTGGGAGCAGGAGGCTAAGAGCCAATATGTAAGGAAATTGTCGCTTCATACGGGACAAAGCTACTAAAACTTTCTCTAACCCGGTTGCGAAACTAGCTCAAAAATCGTAACTTCACGCGATTGTTTGTCAAATAATACTTATGGCCTCAATACTGCAAGTCCTGACTATGCTCGGTTCGATAGGAATGTTCCTTTACGGAATGTCCCTGATGAGTGGAGGTCTCCAGAAAATGGCGGGTGAGAAGTTGAGGCAGTTTATGGCTTCAATGACTTCCAATGCCTTCAAAAGGGTCCTGACGGGTATTGTGGTGACCGCCCTTGTCCAATCCTCCACCGCCACCACCCTGATGCTCGTAAGTTTCGTGAATGCAGGCCTTCTTTCATTGGCCAATGCCATAGGAGTCATAATGGGAGCCAATATAGGCACTACGGTCACTGCCTGGATTTTCGCACTTTCCTTCGGGGAGGGCAGTTTCAGCCTCGGAGCCATTGCCGTCCCGCTGATGTTCGTAGCCTTCGTCTTTCTCTCGAAGTCCTCCAAGAAGAGCAAGAACATAGGCGAGTTCATAATGGGTTTCGCCCTGCTGTTTCTGGGTCTGACTACACTCAAGGAAACTTCCACCGCCATTCTTGCCGGCGATTCCTTCAGGGATTTCCTTAGACCTCTCACCCATTTTGGACCATATTATGCCGATGCTCCTATGGGTTCGGTCCTGCTTTTTATGGTGATAGGCGCAGTTATGACTTTGATGATGCAGTCGTCGGCCGCCACGATGGCCCTTACGATGACTCTCGTAAGCCTTGATGTCATTCCTTTCTATATGGCTGCAGCTATGGTTCTCGGAGAGAATATAGGAACCACGATAACTTCCAATATTGCCGCATCGGTGGCCAATGTCTCAGCGAAGAGAACTGCTCGCGCGCATATGCTCTTCAATATCTTCGGAGTCACCTGGGTATTCTGTCTCTTTCCCTGGTTCCTCAGGCTCATTGCCCGTCTTGTGACCTGCTTAGGCTTTCCTGACCCTGTGCTTACCGACTTCAAAAGCACCGACCCTGCTACCCGTGAGGCACTCGTGGCATCATTGCCCTACGTTGTGGCGATGCTCCACTCCCTTTTCAACATTATCAACACCTTGATACTCATTTGGTTCGTTCCTCAAATCGAGAAGCTGGTGACTTGGATGGTGCCTTCAAGGCAGGATGGTGAACAGGAGGATTTCAGTTTCAAGTTCATCTCGGGCGGTCCTATTGGCACGGCTGAACTTTCCATAGATTCAGCCCGTCAGGAGGTGGTACATTTCGCGGAAATCTGCTATAAAGGATATGGGGTCATTCGCAGGGCCATCAATGAGCCCGACCCGGAAAAGTTCGAGGATATAAACAATGAACTTGTTGAATATGAGCGGCTTGCTGATAGGATGGAGTATCAGATAGCTGCATACCTGAACGAGGTGCAGAAAGGGGAAATCAGCTTGGCTACCTCCCTCAGGATGAAAAGCATATACAAAATCATAGGAGAACTGGAGAGCCTCGGAGATTCAGGTGAGACTATAGGAAGGATGCTCAAGCGCACCCACGTCCACGGCAAGTTCTTCGACGAGCCTATGCTGCGTAAGCTGAACCGTATGCTCGACCTCGTGGACAAGGCTTATGCTGCTATGCTCCAGAACCTGCGCGCTGCCCATCTCCACCTGAACGACGTACGGAACGCCCAGGACGCGGAATATAATATCAACGTTTACCGCAACAGCCTTCGTGAGGAAAGCATACTCAGCATCGACAAGGATGCCTACCAATATACTACCTGCGTCTTCTTTATGGACATTGTCAATGAACTTGAGCGCATAGGTGATTTCATTATCAACGTTTCAGAAGCTATGCTCGATGAAAAGGAAGACTGATTATTTGACCATCGCCATAATAGCGGCGACAATCTGCTCCTGCACCGGTACCGGCAAGAAGGCTGCCGGGCCGCTTCTTCGGGCTTTCCCCCAGATTCAGATGCCCTCAATGCTCGAAGGGGAGCAGAGGGCAGATTATGCGGCCGACCACTTCTGGGACCGTTTTCTCTCCCAGGAGGGTGACTTCCTCTGCGACTCCCTGACCGTTGCCGGCGTGAAAGCCGATGAGTTCGAGGGCAATTTCGCCACTTGGATAGGGATTCTGGGCAATATGGACGCCGCCCGGGCCCTGTCTTGCATCGACGGGCTTTTCCCACGCCTGGAGGCCTCAGAACTGGCTGATTCCAGCTCGAACATTTTCAGCCGTTTCAGCAGCCTGATGGAGAAATATCTCTATGACCCCAACTCCCCTTACCGAAACGAGGACCTCTATGGCCACTACGCAGGCAAACTGGCCTCATCCGAGCTGACCGATCCTCTCCTGAAGCCATCCTATGAGTACACGGCCGGATTATGCTCCCTCAACAGGACAGGCAGTCCTGCAGCTGATTTCCGCTATGTCGATGCCGGGGGACGCAGCCACAGGCTTTATGACAACAAGGCCGATTACACCCTGCTCTTCTTCTCGAACCCAGATTGCTCGGCCTGCAAGGAAATCATAGCCCAGCTCCGCTCCATAGGAAAACTCGACAACCTCATCGAAAGCGGCCGCCTGGCTGTCGTAAACGTGTATATCGACGAGGACATTGCCGCCTGGAAGGCCTATTCTGGGCAATACCCCAAGAACTGGAGCAGTGGTTACGATCCTGAGTTCAGCATACGGGAGAGCGTCAGTTACAATGTGCGCGCCATACCGTCGCTCTATCTGCTCGACTCCGAGAAGAAGGTCCTGATGAAGGATGCTCCTCAGGAAAGGGTGCTGGGATTCATCAACACATTGGAAATCAATAAATAACAAATACTATGGATATCAAGAAGGAAGTTTGGGCACAGACCCCTGACGGAAAGACCGTTTACAAATACACCCTCACCAATTCCAAGGGTGCCAGCGTGACCCTCAGCAATCTTGGCGCAGCCATTGTTTCCATTATGGTCCCGGACAGGGACGGCAAGCTCGCTGACGTGGTCCTGGGCTATCCTGAGGCTATGTCCTATATGGGAGACGGCCCTTGCGCGGGCAAGTGTCCGGGTCGTTTTGCCAACCGTATTGCCAGGGGCAGTTTCAGCATAGACGGAGTGGAGTACAGCCTTCCTGTGAACAACGGTCCCAATCATCTTCACGGAGGCCCCCAGGGCTTCCAGAACCAGGTCTGGGAGAGCCGTATCGAGGCTGATGCAATCGAGTTTATGTATTTCTCTGAGGATGGCGAAATGGGCTATCCGGGCAATCTGAAAGTCATTGCCCATTATGAGTGGAGCGAGGACAACGAGCTCAAGCTCAGTTTCACAGCCGAGTGCGACGCCCCTACCCACGTTAACCTCACCAACCACGTGTATTTCAACCTGGACGGGGAGGGCAGCGGAAGCATACTCGACCATATGCTCAAACTGAACTGTTCGGAATATCTTCCTACCGATGACAGCCAGATTCCTCTTGGCGACAGCGAGCCCGTTGCGGGTACGCCTATGGACTTTGTCAATGCCAAGCCAATAGGCCGGGATATCCGCGCAGACTTCGAAGCCCTCAGAATCGGAAGCGGCTATGACCATTGCTGGGTGATAGACGGAGCGGAAGAGGGACAGCTGCAGGCTGCAGCCAAGCTCTGGTCGGAGAAGAGCGGTCGCCTCGTGGAACTCTTCACCACCCATCCGGGCATACAGGTATATACCGGAAACTGGCTCTCCGGCTGCCCTCAGGGCAAGAACGGCCACGTATACAGGAATAACGACGGTGTGGCGCTCGAGTGCCAGCACTATCCGGACTCTCCTAACAAGCCGGAGTATCCGAGCACGCGCCTGAACCCTGGCGAAGTGTACGAAGAGGCTATAATATTCTCATTCAGAACCATTTAGCTATGAAGCAATACCTTGACCTTCTCCGCCATATAAGGGAACACGGCACCGTTAAGACAGACCGTACAGGCGTAGGTACCCAGAGCGTCTTCGGCTATCAGATGCGCTTCAATCTTCAGGAGGGTTTTCCCCTCCTTACTACAAAGAAGGTGCATCTGAAGTCCATTATCTACGAACTCCTCTGGTTCATTTCGGGAGATACCAATGTAAAGTATCTTCAGGACCACAAGGTGACCATATGGGATGAATGGGCGGACGAAAACGGCGAACTCGGTCCCGTTTACGGGCATCAATGGCGCAGCTGGCCAGCTCCTGACGGACGCTCGATAGACCAGCTCTCTGAGCTTATCAATATGATAAAGAATCATCCGGACTCGAGGCGTATGCTGGTCACGGCCTGGAATCCGGGAGAGGTGGACAGGATGGCCCTCCCTCCTTGCCATTGCCTCTTCCAGTTCTATGTGGCCGATGGCCGTCTCTCCTGCCAGCTCTACCAGCGCAGTGCGGACACTTTCCTGGGCGTTCCGTTCAACATTGCTTCATATGCTCTGCTGACTATGATGATAGCGCAGGAATGCGGGCTGGAGCCCGGGGAGTTCATTCATACAACGGGAGACACTCATATTTATCTCAATCATTTCGAGCAGGTTGACCTTCAGCTTTCGCGTGAGCCGCGCCGCCTGCCGAAGATGAAGCTGAATCCCGAAGTGAAGAGCGTGTTCGATTTCAAGTACGAGGATTTTACTCTCGAAGACTATGACCCGTGGCCGGCCATCAAGGCTCCGGTTGCGGTCTGAAATATGTGACAATATGGAAAGATGCATAATAGTGGCCGTGGCCGATAATATGGCCATAGGCAGGGGCAATGACCTGCCCTGGCACATCTCCGAAGACTTGAAGCGCTTTAAGAGCCTAAGCTCGGAGCATCCGGTGATAATGGGACGCAGGACCTATGAGTCCCTGGGCCGACCCTTGCCGAAAAGGACCAATATAGTGGTTACCAGGGGCTTCGATGCTCCCGAAGGGGTATTGCAGGCAGGCAGCCTGGAGGAGGCATTCACCATTGCGGAAGGCTTGGTTCCCGCGGACGGGCGCTGTTTCGTGATAGGCGGAGGCCAGCTCTATGCAGCGGCAATGGAAAGTGCGGACAGGCTGTTCATCACTGAAGTGCATACGAAGGTCGATGATGCGGATACTTTCTTCCCGGATATTGACCCGGAGAAATGGATAGCCGGAGAGAGGAGTGCTGTCCTGCACGATGAAAAATCCGGTCTCGACTTTGAATTCGTGACTTACACGAGAATCTGAGCTTCAGCCTGATGCGCACAGGGTTGGATATCCGCATTTTTTGGGATATCTTGCGCGTTCTTACCAAGTAGTAGTGTTCTGATTATGAGCCAAAAGAAGGAAAGAGAAAAATTCGGCAACCGCTTTGCCGTCATAATGGCTATGGCCGGGGCTGCGATAGGTCTGGGCAATATCTGGCGTTTCCCTTATATGGTGGGGGAGCACGGAGGAGCCGCTTTCGTGATAATGTATGTGCTTTGCACTATGCTCATCTCGCTTCCCATATTCCTTGCCGAGGTCAGCATAGGCCGCAGGAGCGGAACCAGTGCATACGGAGCTATGACCAAGCTTGCTCCCAAATCCCGCTTCTGGAAAGCGGCAGGCATATTGCCGGTTATCATTCCTATAGTCATAGCATCCTACTACAGCGTAGTCGGAGGCTGGTCTCTCGAGTACCTTTTCAAGAGCTGCGGACTGGTCTTCGTGCGCAGCACCCCGGAGGAGGCGAGTGCCCTTTTCGGCAGCTTTATTTCCCAAACCTGGACTCCGCTCATTATGGCGGCTGTTTTTCTTGCCTTGACTGGCCTTGTCATTGCCGGAGGCGTACGCTCGGGCATTGAGAAATTCAGCACCTATGCTATGCCTGCCCTCTTTGTCCTGATACTGGTCATAATGGTCTATTCCATCTCCCTCCCCGGTTCGAAGGATGGCATCAAATATCTCCTGACGCCTGATTTCTCGGCGATTACGCCCCGCTCCTTCGCCTATGCGCTGGGTCAGAGCTTTTACTCGCTCTCGCTCGGAATGGGTGCCATCATCACCTACGGCTCCTATGTCAGCAAGAAGGAGAATCTAGTGGCTTCCGGCTTCGGTTCAGCCACTTCAGACCTCCTCTTCGCCATACTTGCTGCTTTCGCCATTATGCCAGCCGTCTTTGCTGCGGACATAGAACCGGGAGCAGGTCCTGGCCTCATTTTCCAGTCCATACCCTTTGTGTTCTCGAAGATGGCCGTCAATATGCCTTTTGTCAGCTCCATTGTCAGCATACTTTTCTTCCTGACCATAGTTGTAGCGGCCCTTACCTCGAATATGTGTATGTACGAGGTTGTTGTGGCCTATCTGGATGAAAACTTCGGCATAAAGCGCAGCACAGGTTCTGTCATCACCTTCTGCGTAATCGGCTTCCTGGGCATCTTCAGCTCATTGTCCTTCGGACTGCTCAAGGATGTATCCATCTTCAACATGAGCATATTCGATCTTTTCGACTGGGTTTCATCCAATGTGCTGCTTCTCCTTTCAGGCTTCCTTTCCATTGTATTCTCCGGCTGGGTGATGCCCGAGGAGGATTTGCGGGATGAACTGACCAACGGAGGCACTCTCAAATCCAATCTGAAGTGGTTCAAACTGCTCCGTTTCCTTATGAGATGGGTGGCTCCGACCGCCGTCCTCCTGATTTTCTTCACCAATTTCATACTATAGCTAACCCTTATGGATAGAGGCAATTTCGGCAACCGTTTCACGGCCATAATGGCAATGGCGGGCTCGGCCATTGGCCTGGGCAATATTTGGCGCTTTCCCTATATGGTGGGACAGAACGGCGGCGCAGCATTCATTATCGTATACCTGTTTTTCGCTCTTTTCATCTGCATCCCCATCTTTCTCTCCGAATCCGTCATAGGAAAGAGGACACAGCTCAGCACCTTCGGTGCAATGGAGAAGCTTTCTCCTACCGGGCAATGGAAGTGGCTCGGCCTGCTTACCGTTTTCACACCGCTGATTATCATTTCCTACTACAGCGTTGTGGGAGGCTGGAGCATCGAATATCTGCTCAAGTCTCTCAGCTTCTCCTTCACAGACCCCGGGCTGAGCCGTGACGGTCACTCCGCCATCTTCGGGAATTTCGTCAGCTCGACCTGGAAACCCCTCTTGCTCCACACCGTATTTATGGGAATAAACGCCATTATCGTGATGGCGGGAGTAAAGAAGGGTATAGAGAAGTTCACCAAGATAAGCACTCCCATACTCTTTGTCCTGGTGGTGCTGATTATGTGCTACTCCCTCACCCTTCCCGGAGCCAAGGCTGGAGTTATCTATATGTTGAAGCCTGATTTTTCGAAACTTACAGGCTCTGCAATGCTCTCTGCAATGGGCCAGGCCTTTTTCTCCCTCTCACTTGGCGTGGGCTGTATCCTGACCTATGCCTCATACCTGAAAAAGGAAGAAAGCCTCCTTCATACCGGTGTCTTGACTTCTGTCTTCGACCTGGGTTTCGCGCTCATCGCAGGCTTCGCCATTATGCCTGCCGTTTTCGCTGCCGGAATAGAACCGGGAGCTGGCCCTGGCCTTATTTTCGAAACCCTGCCTTTCATCTTCTCGACTATGGGAGCATCTGCTCCCTGGCTCAGCAATATCGTCGCCATCCTCTTCTTTGTGACCATACTTTTTGCAGCCCTGACCTCTTCGGTATCAATGCTTGAGACAGGTGTGGCCTATCTTGTGGATGAGAAAAAGATGAGCAGACAGGCTGCCGTGGCCCTGCTTTTCGCCGGCTGCTGGACCCTGGGTGTATTCTGCTCTCTCTCCTTCGGCCCGCTTGCAGACTTCAAGATTCTGGGCAACAACCTCTTCGATTTCTGCGACAAGCTCACCTCAAACTTCCTGATGAGCTTCGGCTCCCTGCTCTTTGCTCTCTTTGCAGGCTGGAAGATGAAGCGCAGCGACGTTTACGAAGAACTTACCAATGGAGGAACGCTCAGAGGCAGTGTAAAGATGTTCGGAGTGCTCTATTTCCTCATACGCTATATTGCTCCTCTTGCCATTATTCTCATCTTCGCCACCAACCTTATCCTTTAGCGCAAATAAATGATTAAATTTGCAGTTCCGGAAATTTGAGATTGTACGATGGCCAAGGAAAAAGAAAACAGGAAGGACGCGATGACCCCGATGATGAGGCAGTATTTTTCCCTCAAGGCACAATGCCCCGAGGCTCTGCTCCTCTTCCGTTGCGGTGATTTCTACGAGACATACGGAGAAGACGCTACCATAGCCAGCAAGGTTTTGGGCATAGTCCTCACCCACAGGTCCAGTGCGATGAGCGACGACATACCTATGGCCGGAGTTCCGCACCACGCCATTGACGTATATCTGCCCAAGCTAATACGCGCCGGTTACAAGGTGGCCATCTGTGACCAGCTTGAAGACCCAAAACTGGCCAAGGGCATAGTCAAGAGAGGCATATCCGAGGTCATCACTCCGGGCGTGGCCCTGGGAGAACAGATGCTGGAGCAGAAGAAGAACAACTTCCTGGCAGGCATAAAGCTCAATGGCGCCAGCTGCGGAGTTGCCTTCCTGGATGTCTCCACGGGCACTTTCAGCGTGGCTCAGGGTTCAATCCAATACATTTCCACCCTCCTGTCCTCCTTTGCTCCCAAGGAACTGGTCGTAATCCGCGGCCAGGAAAGGATGTTGAAGGAACAGATAGATACCAACGCCTATATTACTTCCATAGACGAATGGGCCTTCGTGCTGGATTCGGCCGAGGAGAAGCTCAAAAGCCAGCTTGGAGTCAGCACCCTTAAGGGTTTTGCTATCGACTCCTGCCCGCTTGGCATATGCTGCGCAGGAGCCCTGCTCGTCTATCTCGAACAGACTCACCATAGCGGCCTGAGCAATATCTGCTCGATTTCCAGGATAGACGGTTCGCTATTCGTTTGGATGGACCGTTTTACAGTCAGGAATCTGGAGGTCTTCGCTTCGGCTTCGGGCGACGAAGGCCGCTCCCTCGTGCAGGTCGTTGACCATTGCTCATCCCCTATGGGAGCCCGTCTGCTGCGCCAATGGCTGGCAATGCCGGTGATGGACATTGCCGAGCTGAATGCCCGCTACGATGTTGTCCAGTATTTCAAGGACAATGTGGACGCCCTCGCGATCTTGCAGGGCTACATTGGCAATGTCGGCGATCTCGAGCGCATCATCTCGCGTGCCGCCACCGGCCGCATATTGCCCCGGGAGGTGCTCCAGCTTGGGAGATCCCTCGCGCAGATGGGGCCGATTTCAGAGTTGTGCCGGGCCTCTGGAGTGGAGGAGCTCTCGCGGATGATGGACGCACTGCAGGGCAGCGGGAACCTGCTCGGGGATATTGAACGCACCCTCCTCGAAAAGCCGGCCGCGCAGGTCGGGAAGGGCGATGTCATTGCCTCGGGTGTGGATGAAGAGCTGGACGAGCTCAGACGCATTCACAGCGGGGGCAAGGATATTATGGACCGTATGCTCGAACGCGAGAGGGAAAGCACCGGAATCAGTTCGCTGAAAATCGGCTACAACAATATCTTCGGTTACTATATCGAGGTGCGCAACAGTTCCAAGGACAAGGTGCCGGAGGAGTGGATACGCAAGCAGACCCTTGTCAATGCCGAGCGCTACATTACCGAGGAGCTGAAGCAATACGAGGAGAAGGTCCTCAGCGCCGAGGGAAGGATACTTGAACTCGAGACCCGCATCTACGCCGCCCTTGTCGCTGAAATCCAGACTTATATCAGGCAGATTCAGGGCAATTGCCAGATACTCGCCCGCCTTGATGTGCTTTCGAGCTTCGCGCGTCTCGCCGCGGAAAGCGGATATTGCCGCCCGCAGGTGAATGGGAGCAAGGTTCTCGACATAAGGGACGGCCGTCATCCCGTAATCGAAAAGATGATGCCTGCGGGGGAGGAATATGTTCCGAATGATGTTTATCTCGACTCCGAACAGCAGCAGATAATTATTCTTACCGGTCCCAATATGGCCGGAAAGTCGGCCCTGCTGCGCCAGACCGCACTGATTGTGCTCCTTGCCCAGGCCGGATCCTTCGTGCCGGCCCAAAGCGCTTCCATAGGAGTATTCGACAAGATTTTCACCCGTGTGGGAGCCACTGACAACATATCCCGCGGGGAGTCCACCTTTATGGTGGAAATGCTTGAGACCTCGATGATTATGCACAATCTCTCCGAGCGCTCCCTGGTGCTGCTCGACGAGATAGGCAGGGGAACCTCCACCTACGACGGAATGTCCATTGCCAGAGGCCTCGTGGAGTATCTGCACAAGCACGGCAAAGGTGCCAAGACCCTTTTCGCCACCCACTATCACGAGCTTAATGACCTTGAAACCATATACCCGAGGGTGAAGAACTTCCACGTTGCCGTAAAGGAAGCGGGCAAGCGCATCATCTTCCTCAGGAAACTGCGTGAAGGCGGTGTTGCCCACAGCTTCGGTATCCACGTTGCCCGTATGGCAGGTATGCCGAAAGAGGTCCTGGAATCTGCCGAGCGCACACTGAAAAGCCTAGAAGGTGCTGCTGCGCCTGTCGCTGCCCCTCAGGGAGAAGGGGGAGTGCAGCTCTCTCTCTTCCAGCTCGACGACCCTACATTGGGCGAAATCCGTGACAAGCTGAAGGCTGCCGATTTGGACAATATGACCCCTTTGCAGGCCTTCGACCTGATACGCTCGATGAAACAGGAGCTCGGCCTTTAGCCCCCGGAGTCGGAGGGAAAGCGAACGAACAGTTACGATAATACATTGACATACAGATAATTGACAATGAAACCAACAGTAAAGAAGATACTTGTCTATTTGGGCATCATACTCTTTTTCCTGCTGCTCTCCTATGGCTTTATGCCCGAGCTGCTTGGCGGGAAAGTGGTAAACCAGTCCGACATTACCGGCTATCAGGGTATGGCCAAGGAAATGCACGATTGGAACCGGGCCCATCCCCAGGATCCGACCTATTGGACGGACAATGCCTTCGGAGGTATGCCGACCACAACCTTCGCAGACCCCGAAAAGGGAGACCTTACCCAATTGGTCTATAAGTTGCTCTTGTTTGGCAAGAGGCCGGCGAGCTATCTCTTCGTTTCGCTGCTGGGAGCTTTCCTGCTTATGCTCTCACTGGGGCTGGACCTTATAGTGGCGGTAGGCGGAGCCATTGCGATATCCTTCTGCTCATACAATTTCCAGATTATTCAGGTGGGCCACAATACGAAGATGCAGGCCATTGCCTTCCTTCCCTGGGCCTTGGCAGCTCTGGTCTTCACCTACAGGGCGGCTCTGGGCAGATTGAAACGGAGTGGGGAGAAGAAGCGCGGCTGGCTGCCTCTCACCGTCCTTGGCGCCGTTCTGTTCGCATTGGCCATCAGCCTGCAGATCAAGGCCAACCATCAGCAGATCAGCTACTATCTGCTGATAATGATATTGCTCTACGCAGTGGCGCTTTTCATCTGGCTGCTGGCGGACAGGGAGCGCCGCAAGTGTTTGGGGCGTTTCTTTGCAGCTTCCTTCCTGATGCTGGGCCTGGGCCTGGTCGGAGTGGCCACCAATGCCAACAAGCTCATACCGATAATGAAATATACGCCGCAGTCTATGCGCGGAGGTTCCGAACTTCAGTCTGCCAGCAATACTGACGGCGGCCTTACCATAGATTACGCCACCGCCTGGTCATACGGCTGGGAGGAACTTCCTAACCTGATGATTCCGAATTTCAACGGAGGCTCCTCATCCCAGGCTGTCGATCCCGAATGGTCCAAGACCTACGAGCTCTTCAAGAGTGCCGACCCTGCAGCTGCCAGAAATCTCTGCCAGGCGCTTCCTGCTTATTGGGGCCCCCAGCCTTTTACCGCCGGTCCGATGTATATGGGTGCCATCACCATATTCCTCTTCGTGCTCGGCCTCTTCTTCTGCCGTGGCAAGGAAAAATGGTGGCTTCTGGCCTGCACCATATTGATGGTACTGCTCTCACTGGGCTGCAACTTTATCTGGTTCACAAAGCTCTTCTATAAGATAGCACCGCTGTACAATAAGTTCAGGACTGTTTCTATGGCTCTGGTAGTTCTTCAACTGACCCTGCCTATGCTCGCCTGCATCCTGCTTGACAAGATGCTCAAGGGAGGAATAAGCTTCAAGGAGTTCAAGTCCAAGGGCCTTGTCGCCTATCTTGTTACAGGTGGCGTATGCCTGCTCTTCGCCCTCATTCCTTCGTTGGCGGGAGACTTCTCCGGCAGTGTGGATTCAGGCCAGCCTGACTATTTCGTGGATGTGCTCCGTCAGGACAGGCAAAGCCTTCTGGTCCGCGATGCCCTGCGCTCCTTTATATTCATCTCCGCAGCCTTCCTGCTGCTTCTCTGGAGCCTTTGGACACCGAAAGCTGCACAGAAGAGCCTTGCACAAAATACGGAAACTGCATACTCACGCCGCAGGACAGCCATAATCCTGGTCTTCCTCCTCGTGCTTGGAGACCTTTTCTTCGTGGGCAAGAGATACCTCAATTCCAGCCACTTCGTGACAGAAAGGAATTTCAATTCCGTCTTCAACAAATACCCTTCCGATGAGGCTATACTCCAGGACAGCAGCCTCTCGTACAGGGTACTCGACCTCAGCGCAGGCACTTTCAGCGATTCCCGCACTTCATACTGGCACAAATCCGTCGGCGGCTATAGCCCGGCCAAGCTTCAGCGCTATCAGGAGCTTATCGAAAGCTGTATCAGCCCTGAAATCAATACCCTCGCCAGAACGGCCCAGAGCGCAGAAAGCCTGGAGGACTTCAATACTCCAATGGAGGAAGCACAGATACTCAATGCGCTGAATACCAAGTATATAATACTTGCGCCTAATATGCAGCCTTACGAGAATCCTTATGCATTCGGCAATGTTTGGTTCGTAGATAGCCTGAGGCAGGTTTCCGGTCCAGATGAGGCTTTGGCTTTGCTCCAATCGACTGCACTGCGCAGCGAAGCCCTGCTCGAACCTGCAGATGCGGCCGTCTTTGCAGAAAGCGGCCTCAATCCGGGCTCTGCTTCGGATTCGGATGAAATAGAGCTGGTTCACTACGCTCCGAACGAGCTCAGGTTCCACTACAAATGCTCTGAAGCGAGGGTGGCCGTCTTCAGTGAAGTCTATTATCCGGAAGGCTGGCACGCCTGGCTGGCAGACAGCGATCAGAGCTGCCCTGATGTGAATGCTTCAGCTGAAGTGAAGAGGAAAATGTCCGCCCAAGGCGTTCAGGTTCCGCTTTTCCGTGCGGATTGGATTTTCCGCGCCGCTGTGCTTCCTGCAGGCGAGCACAATTTGATAATGAGATACGACCCTGAGTCAGTGATAGTCAGCAAGGCCGTGAGTATGTACACGTCCATTGCCCTGCTTCTCCTGCTTCTCCTGTCTGCGGGTTCGGCAGTTCTGAGTACCAGGAAGGATAGAGATTTATAGCAATATGGAAGTAAGAGCAAAGAAGGCGCTCGGCCAGCATTTCCTGACTGACCAGAGTATAGCCAGAGCAATAGTGGATGCGCTGCGCAATGACCCCCAGGCCCCGAGGGATGTTCTCGAAATCGGCCCGGGTATGGGTGTGCTCACCCAATATCTCATCAAGAGGGAAGACATAGACCCTATGATGATAGAGATTGATACTGAGTCTGTTGAATATCTGCTTACCCATTTCTCAGGTATGCAGGGCAAGCTCATAGAGGGGGATTATCTCCGCTTGAACATTTCGAAGTTCTTCAAGGATAAGTACAGAATCATAGGCAATTTTCCATACAATATCTCCTCCCAGATTTTCTTCAAGATATTGGAGGACAAGGATAAGGTTCCGGAGGTGGTATGTATGATTCAGAAAGAGGTGGCAGACCGTATCGCTGAGGGCCCGGGAACCAAGACCTACGGAATTCTGTCTGTGCTCCTGCAGGCCTGGTATAATATCGAATACGTGCTCACTGTGGGGCCGGGGGCCTTTGCTCCGCCTCCAAAGGTAAAATCGGCCGTGATAAGGCTGGTAAGAAACGAGCGTACGGAGCTTGCTTGCGATGAGAAACTCTTCAAGACTGTGGTCAAGATGGCCTTCAACCAGAGGCGCAAGACCCTGCGCAACGCTCTCAAGCAAATGACTCCGGAGGGTATGGATACAAGTGACCCGGTTTTTGATTTGAGAGCCGAACGCCTCAGTGTCGATGATTTTGTCGCGCTCACGAGGCGTTTCGAGCAACTCTGAAATAATTGAAGGAAGGGGGCCGCTGATCAGCCGAGCTGTTCGGCCAGTCGGGCGGCCATATCGAGGAAGGCGAGACTGTCCGGTCTGCTTCCGAGGGCAGCGGGTTCACCATTGTCACCGCCTTCGCGTATGCTCTGGACTATAGGAATCTGTCCAAGCAGTTCCAATCCGAGTCCTTCAGCCATCCTGGCGCCTCCGTCCCTTCCGAAGATGAAATACTTTTCATCCGGATGCTCTTCCGGGGTAAACCAGGCCATATTCTCCACAAGTCCGAAAATAGGCTTGTTGATGCCAGGATTGCGGAACATATTGACTCCTTTTTCCACGTCTGCCAAGGCCACGTTCTGAGGTGTGGTCACAATGACTGCGCCCTCGACAGGAATGTCGTGCACCAGTGAGATATGAATGTCACCGGTTCCCGGAGGCATATCGATGAGAAGGAAATCCAATTCTCCCCACTTAACCTGCAATATCATCTGTTTCAATGCATTGCAAGCCATAGGTCCGCGCCAGATAAGGGCCTGTCCACGCTCTGCGAAATATCCAACGCTCATCCATTTCACACCATACTTCTCCAAAGGGAGGAAGTAGTCCTTGCCCTCTTCCTGAACAGCTTCAGGGGCGAGGTCTTCTGTGCCGGTCATAGTCGGAACGGATGGACCGTAAACATCGGCGTCTGCGAGTCCAACCCTGTATCCCAGGCGTGCGAGGGCTACGGCCAGATTGACAGCAACCGTGCTCTTGCCGACCCCGCCCTTGCCTGAGGCAATTCCTATGATGTGACGTACATATCTGAGCTGTTCGAGGTCCAGGTCGAGCTTGTTGCTTTTCTTCGGGGCTTCATCCACGATTATTGTCTCCACCTTGATCTCAATGTCATTGCCCAGCTCCCTGACGAGAGCTGCCCTGGCGCTTCCGATGAGATATTCGCTGAGGGGGTCGCGGCGTTTCGGAAATGCGAGTGTCAGTTTGACTTCCCTGTCCCCGCATTCGACTGAGTGTACCATACCAAGGGCGACAATGTCCTTGTCGCCCTTTCCCGGATGGTGTACTTCTGTCAATGCTTTCAGAATGTTTTCCTGTGTCATTGCCATAAATGGTAATCCTGCCTTTGGAGGCATTATCTTACGATATTCATTTCATTGAGGAGATGACCTGCTCCGCCGAGCTTGTCCATAACGAGGAGGACATAGCGTATATCGACGCAGATGCATCTCTGGAGGTCCGGCTCAAACATAATGTCGCTGGACATTGACTCCCAGTTGCCGTCGAAGGCGAGGCCGATAAGATTGCCGTCGGCATCGAGGACAGGTGAGCCTGAGTTGCCTCCTGTGATGTCGCAATTGATGAGGAAGCAGGTAGGAAGCTCGCCGTCAGCGCTGGCGTACTGGCCGTAATCCTTCTTCTCATAGATGGTCTTGAGGCCCGCAGGGACGCGGAATTCATAATTATCCGGATCTTCCTTCTCCATCACGCCCTTGAGGGTCGTGTAATGCTTGTAGAGCACTCCGTCCTTTGGCGAGTACGACTTCACTGTACCGTATGTCAGTCTCATTGTGCTGTTTGCGTCAGGATATGAAGGCTCTCCAGCCTTCCACTCGAGGAGGCCCTTGGTGAAGGCCTTGTTGCCAGCGGAGATCTTTTCGTCTGACGCATTCATTGCAGGAGTCAGTCTGACGGCTACAGTGGCGATTGCGTTGTAAAGCTGGAGGGCAGGATCGCTCTTGATCTGGTTCGCGTTGCTGATGCTTCTGACCTTGTCCATTGAAACGTAGGCACTGTTGGTGAAGAGGTAGTCCACATACTCTTCGACCTTGGTGATATCGTGGCCTTCGACGGATATCATATCCTCCGGCTTCACGTTATCGAGGTAGAACCTGATGAGAGCCAGGGCTTCCTTGCGGTCGAGATCGACATTGTAGTCCTTGTAATAAGTCTCCATCACGTTCTGGAGCTCAGGGAAAATCTTTGAATCATCGGCACCTGTGTTCTTCATCATATTGTATGATGAGATCATTCTCTGGCTGAAGCTTACCAGCTCTATCCTGAAGATGGATTCGGTGAGCAGGGTATAGGCCTTCTCCGCCTCTGCGGAAGCGGCAACGGCTTCGCTGATGGTCTGGAGGGCGGTTCCATATTGTTCCACTCTCTTTTTCTTCTTGTTCACCCACTCGCTGAATTCTGCTTCCTTCTGCTCCTCGCGGCCAATGATGTCCAGTTTGGCGAAAGCTTCACGCATTCCTATCCACTTCTTCCAGCCGTTTGAAGAGCTCGCGTACTTGCTGGCATACTGGAGGTTAACGACAGGATCGGCCATTCTGGCCTCCCACATCACATCCTGACGTACGGTTCTGGCGTTGATGCGCACTTCGTTCACGTCGAGCATATGGTTGAGCTGAGAAGCGGTCATAAATCTCTGAGTGCTTCCAGGATAACCCATAATCATTGCGAAATCTCCGTCCTGCACACCTTTCAACGAGATGGTGAGGGATTTCACAGGTGTATATGGGACATTGTCCTCGGAGTATGAAGCAGGCTCATTGTCCTTGCCCGCATAGACGCGGAACATTGAGAAGTCGCAGGTATGGCGAGGCCACATCCAGTTGTCGGTATCACCGCCGAACTTGCCGAGGGAGCTTGGAGGTGCGCCAACGAAGCGGACATCGTTGTAGGTCTTGGAAACAATGAGGTAATAGACATTGTCATTGTAGAAGCTGGTCACTCTGGCGCGGCAATGAGGATTGTCGGCCTCGGCCTTCTTTTGGAGCGCGTCTATCATTGCGTTTCTGGCAGCCTCTGCCACTTCTTCCTTGTTTTCGAGCTTCCTGCTCTTGTTCAGGGTCTCTTCATAGACCTTGTTCAGGGCGTCCGTAACGTCGGTCATACTCTGGAGGAAGGTCACTGACAGGCCTTTTGCAGGAATCTCCTGCTTGTTGTTCATTGCCCAAAATCCGTCCTCGAGGTAGTTGTGCTCAGGGCTTGAAAGGGCCTGGATATAGCTGTATCCGCAGTGATGGTTGGTGACGATGAGACCGTTGTCGGAAATGATTTCTCCGGTACAACCGCCGCCGAAGTGGACTATCGCGTCCTTGAGTGACGAATGGTTGATGCTGTAAATCTGCTCCGGTGTGAGGCGGCAACCGAGTTCCGCCATAGCTCCGGCGTTCATTTTCTGGAGAAGAGGCAGCAGCCACATACCCTCGTCGGCTCTTGCGGAAAGGGTGAGAAGCAGCATAGTGCTGATGGTCAAAAGGATTTTCTTCATTATTTGATATAGTTTTGTTGTATTTCCTGATGATATTGGAGCGGACTTAGAACAGAGTCGGCTCAAGTTCCTTCGGATGGAAGCTTTTCCTGTGATGGGGAGTGTAGCCGAACTCGCGAATCGCAGCAATGTGCTCCTTGGTAGGGTAGCCCATATTCCTGTCCCAGCCGTACTGAGGGAAGGCTGCAGCCAGTTCGCGCATCTTCTCGTCCCTCCAGGTCTTCGCCAGAACCGAAGCAGCGGCAATGCTGGCATAAGTCGCGTCCCCGTGTATCACAGTGGCGTAGCGGTAGCCGTCAAAGGGCTTGAAGCGGTTACCGTCGATGAGCAGGAACTCCGGCTTCTGCTGCAGCTTGCGCACAGCCCGCTGCATTCCGGCTATCGAGGCGTTGAGGATGTTCAGCCTGTCGATCTCTTCTGCCTCCACGGCTTCGACCGCCCAGGCAATAGCTTCTTTTTCAATCACTTCGCGCAGAATATTCCTCGCCTTTTCGCTCATCTTCTTGGAATCGTTCAGCAATGGATGATGGAAATCCGGGGGCAATATGACCGCAGCGGCATAGACAGGACCGGCAAGAGGGCCCCTGCCCGCCTCGTCGCAACCGGCCTCAAGCAGCCCTTCGTTCATATATTTCTTCAAATGGATTTCTCCCGGCATTGCAACAGATTTCAACAATGCCACAAATTTAACTAATTCTCAGCTAATAATAAGCATCAAGCATCACATAATTCAAGACCGGGACTATTTTTCGCCCAGCTGCTTTTGGAGCAGCCCTATTATATCGTCCTTGGTCCTGATATTGTCCTGAAGCAGTTCCACTGTCAGTTTCAGGTGCTCGATTTCGGAGCGCAGCCGGTCTATCTCGGCTTGATATTCATCCTGCAGTGTGTTCATTTTCAGCTGCATCCTCTCCCTTTCTTCCTGCAGAAGCCTTCCTTCCTCCTTGACCGGGACATAACCCAGAACTATTTCTTCGGGACTCTTGCCGCAGAGTTCTGCAATTTTCGGTATCGCATCGCTTATCAGCTTGGTGCTGCCTTTCTCTATGTTGCGGTAAGTGTTCCTGCAGATGTCCAGACGATCCGCCATCTTCTCCTGGGAAAGCCCCAGACTCTCCCTGATGTTGAGTATGTTCCTTTTGACCGTGCTGTTGTCCATTGGCATTAATCTTGACTTCCTTGATACTGTGCAAATATATGTGCCAAGCTTGCAGTTTGGGTGGTGAGAAATAGTGTGCAATGAACAGTAAGTCTGTTCAATTTTGATTAAAAGCAGACTTTTTTATAAAAAAGATAAAAAATCGCGTGATACCCCCTTCAAAACAGCTTCAGATATTTGAAATAAAACTCAGGAATGTGCAATTTCGTGAAAAATTGACAGGAAAATGTGTGCAATAGAAAAAGCTTATGAAATCTTCGGCGCCCTTATGACAGAAGAAAAACTGTACCTGAACCCTTCGATAAAATTTAAAGAGCTGTGCAGGAAACTGGGCGTAGAACCTGACGAAATGGACCGGAAGCTCTTCAACGAGCTTGGGTACAAGGGAGAAGAACTTATGGAGGCCTATCGCGAAGGAACGAGGCGGGCTCTTCAGGAGAAATATGGCCTTGATTTCTTTTTTTGAACTTGTAAGGTCAAACTATTGCTATTGGTACAATAATTTTTTAGATTTGCGAACTGCCTTTTTCTGAAGGAGGCAGTTCAGACTGTATAAGTTAAAACGAAACAATAGTATTAATATAACTAAAACTGAAATGAAAGAGTATTCAACCAAAGACATCCGTAATGTGGTCCTCCTCGGTGCTACCAAATCAGGAAAGACCACTTTGGCAGAGTCAGTCCTTTACGTCGGTAAGGTTATCGACAGGAAGGGTACCATCGAGGACAAGAACACAACATCCGATTACGAAGAAATCGAGAAACTCAACCAGAGATCAGTATATGCCACTCCAGTATATGCAGAGTTTGCAGGCTGCAAGGTGAATGTCATCGACGCACCGGGATCAGACGATTTCTGCGGCGGAGCATTCTCAGCTTTCAAGGTCTGTGAAAACGGTATCCTCGTTGTGAATGCACAGCAGGGAGTCGAGGTTGGAACGGACATTTTCGCCCGCTATGCATCCAAGGCGAATCTTCCTCTCGTCATCGCAGTCAACCAGCTCGACGCCGACAAGGCAGACTGGGAGATGGTTCAGAATTCACTCAAGGAGAGCTTCGGAAGCAAGCTTGTGACCATACAGTTCCCTACATCGACCGGCGCAGGCTTCGACGGTTTCATTGATGTCCTCACTATGAAGTACTATCACTTCACGGATGACAAGGGAACACGCGAGGACCTCGAGATTCCTGCAGAGTATGCTGATGAGGCTGAGCTCTACCGCGGTCTCCTTATGGAGAAGGCCGCCGAATACGACGACACTCTTATGGAGAAGTTCTTCGACGCAGGCGAACTTTCTGAGGATGAGATTCGTGACGGTCTCCGCATCGGTATTGCAGCAGGTGAGTGCTACCCTATCTTCTGCGTATCCGCAAAGAAGAACATAGGTGTCAAGAGACTGCTTGAGTTCACCACCAGAGTGAGCCAGAAGCCTTCTTGCGACGAGACAGGCCCTGCAGCCCTCTTCATTTACAAGAACAGTGTGGAGAAGAACCTCGGTGAGGTTTCATTCTTCAAGGTTATGAGCGGTGTTGTCACCACAGGCGTTGAGTTTGAGGATGCAGCCAGCGGAAACAAGGAGCGCTTCTCAGCCATCTATGCTGTGGCAGGACAGAAGAAGGAGCAGGTCAACGCTATCCACGCCGGTGACTTCGGCTGCGTTGTGAAGCTCAAGAACGGCAAGTCAAGCACCACACTTTCTGCCCTCGGTTCAGGTCTCAACTACGGAAAGATAGACTTCCCTGCACCTAAGTACCGCTGCGCTATCAAGGCGAAGGTACAGCAGGATGAGCAGAAGCTCGGTGATGCCCTCAAGAAGATTGCTTCACAGGATCCTACAGTCATCGTAGAGTACTCAAGAGAGCTTCGCCAGACCATTCTCAGCGGCAATGGCGAGCAGCATATCAATGTAGTCAAGTGGCGTCTCAACAATGAGTTCGGTCTCGATGTGGAACTCTTCGCTCCGAAGGTTCCATACCGTGAGACCATCACCAAGGTCGCTACAGCACAGTACCGTCACAAGAAGCAGTCCGGTGGTGCCGGCCAGTTCGGTGAGGTTCACCTCCTCGTCTGCCCTGCAGAAGGACCGCTCAACACCAAGTTCAATATTGATGGTAAGGAGACTGTCCTCAATGTGAAGACCTCCGAGAGCACTGACCTCGATTGGGGCGGAAAGCTCGAGTTCTACAACTGCGTTGTAGGTGGTGCCATTGACCTCAGCTTTATGCCAGCCATCCTGAAGGGTATCAAGGAGAGAATGGTTGAGGGACCTCTCACCGGTTCATACGCTCGTGACATCCGCGTCTTCGTATATGACGGTAAGATGCACCCGGTAGACTCTAAGGAAATCGCCTTCATCATTGCCGGTAGAAATGCCTTCAAGGAGGCCTTCAGAAATGCTGGTCCTAAGATTCTTGAGCCTATCTACAATGTTGAGGTTATGACTCCTGCAGAGTATCAGGGCGCCGTTATGTCAGATCTCCAGAACCGTCGCGGTATCCTCGGAGACCTCGGTGCTGACAAGGGCTTCTCGATTCTCAAGGCCAGAGTTCCTCTCGCAGAGCTTTACAGATATTCTACCACCCTCAGCTCCCTGACTTCAGGTAGCGCATCATTCACTATGGAATTTGCTGATTACCAGCCAGTTCCTGGAGATGTTCAGGCTAAGCTCCTTGCAGATTACGCAGCATCAGAGCAGGAAGAGGATTAATTCTACGGATAGTCGGGGACCTGAGCCCTACGTTGATAAGGACGATGACTCCCGGTTTTGTCAAGGCTTTCTTCAAGCCAGGCAAAGCCGGGTGTCTTCTTTTTTGGCTTAGAGTAAGGGTTTTCAACAAGATTAAGGAAAAATATATTTTTTTGTTAGGATATTCACCGGAATAATTGCTATATTGGAAGTATTGGAAATAATAACGACAACATATGGAAAGGATAATCGAATGCGTGCCCAATTTCAGTGAGGGCCGTAACAGCCAAATCATCAATGCTATAGTGGAAGCTGTCCGTGAAGCCGGAAAAGGCCCTGACGGCTCCGGAGCCGGGGTAAAGGTGCTCAATGTCGACCCGGGCGAGGCTACGAACAGAACGGTAGTCACTTTCGCCGGCAGTCCTGAAGCAGTCGTGGAAGCTGCATTTGCAGCAGTGGCCAAAGCTGGCGAACTCATTGATATGAGGCATCACCACGGCGCTCATCCGCGTTCGGGAGCGACCGATGTCCTTCCTCTGATTCCCATTTCGAGCGTCACTCTCGAAGAGTGCGCAGAGATGGCGAGAAAGCTGGCGGAAAGGATAGCCACCGAACTCGGCATCCCTTGTTATTGCTATGAGTCAGCGGCTTACAAGCCTGAACGCAAGAACCTCGCAGTCTGCCGTGCAGGAGAATACGAAGCCCTTCCGCAGAAGATGGCGGATCCTGCCAGACATCCTGACTTCGGACCGGAGGAGTACAATGACACCGTCGCGAAGAGCGGAGCCATCAATGTCGGCGCCAGGGACTTCCTGATTGCTGTCAATTTCAACCTGAACACCACCTCCACCAGACGCGCCAACGCCATTGCCTTTGACGTTAGGGAGAAGGGCCGCCCGAAGAGGGAGGGCAATCCGTTGACGGGCAAGATCGTAAAGGATGCAGAGGGCAATACCGTGATGATTCCGGGCACACTCAAGGGCTGCAAGGCAATAGGCTGGTACATAGATGAATACGGCATTGCCCAGGTGTCAATGAACATCACCGACATCAATGTCACCCCTCTGCACAAGGCCTTCGAGGAGGTCTGCCGCGCAGCACAGGCGAGGGGACTCAGGGTCACAGGAACGGAAATAGTGGGTCTCGTCCCTAAGCGCAGCCTTATTGAGGCGGGCAAGTATTTCCTCGAGAAACAGCAGAGGTCAACAGGCATATCCGAGGAAGAAATAATTAAAATTGCAGTCAAGTCTATGGGTCTGGATGATCTCAAGCCTTTCGACCCGAAGGAGAAAATCATAGAGTATCTGCTTGAGGATGAGGAGGAAAAGAAAATCAGGGAGCGCCTTACCAGAATGAGTTGCAAGGAGTTCGCGGTAGAGACCGCATCGGAATCTCCGGCTCCGGGCGGCGGTTCCATCTCGGCATATATGGGCACTCTCGCTGCGGCATTGGGAGCAATGGTGGCGAATCTTTCTTCCCACAAACGCGGCTGGGACGACAGATGGAAGGAGTTCTCGGACTGGGCTGAGCAGGGTCAGGCACAGATGAAATGCCTGCTCGCGCTCGTGGACGAGGACACGGCCGCATTCAACCGTATAATGGAAGCCCTCGGAATGCCTAAGAACAGCCCTCAGGAAAAAGCTGCAAGGGCGGAGGCTCTCGAAGACGCCACACTCTACGCCACCCGCGTGCCTCTCCGTACAATGAAGGAGACCCTCAAAGTCTTCCCTCTTCTGCGTGCAATGGCCCTCGAGGGCAATCCTAACTCGGTTTCAGACGCGGGAGTAGGAGCTCTTGCGGCCAGAAGTGCCGTACTCGGTGCCCAATTGAACGTCAGAATCAATGCCTCATCACTCAAGGACAGGGAAATCGCCGGACAGCTCTGCGCGGAAGCCGAAGAGATCGCCTTACGGGCAATGGCCGCAGAAAGGGAAGTACTGGAAATTGTAAACGGAAAAATATCTTGATATGGAAATGAGCAGGGAAGAGTTCAGAAAGGACTTGCTTGCAGGCTTACCGGAGCTGCTTCCGGAGCCTCAGCCTTATGATACCACAGTCAACCATGCGCCTCGCAGAAAGGACCTCCTCAGTCCGGAGGAAAAGGAGCTTGCACTGAAGAATGCACTCAGGTATTTCCCTGAGAACCAGCACGATATCCTCGCCCCTGAGTTTGCGCGCGAGCTTCGCGACTACGGTCGCATCTATATGTACCGTTTCCGTCCGCGCTATCCGATGTACGCCAGACCTATCGAAGAGTATCCTGCGAAATGCACCCAGGCCGCTGCCATAATGGCAATGATTCAAAACAATTTGGACCCGAGAGTGGCCCAGCATCCTCACGAACTCATCACCTACGGCGGAAATGGAGCGGTCTTCCAGAACTGGGCGCAGTACCGCCTGACTATGAAGTATCTCGCGACAATGACCGAGGAACAGACTCTGGTGATGTATTCCGGTCATCCTTTGGGACTTTTCCCGAGCCACAGGGACGCGCCGAGAGTCGTGGTCACCAACGGTATGGTCATCCCGAACTACTCTTCTCAGGACCATTGGGAGAAGTTCAACGCGATGGGAGTATCCCAATACGGACAGATGACAGCCGGCTCCTATATGTATATCGGCCCTCAGGGTATAGTCCACGGAACCACCATCACCATTATGAACGCGGCTCGCAAGCAGTTGGTTTCCAAGGGAAAGGAGCCATCGCGTGATAATATGGGAGGTATGCTTTTCGTCTCTGCCGGTCTGGGCGGAATGTCCGGAGCACAGCCAAAGGCGGGAGTCATCTCCGGAGTCGTCAGCATCATAGCCGAAATCAATCCTCTGGCAGCACGCAAGCGCTACGAGCAGGGCTGGGTGGACGAGATTCACGAAGATCTGGACGAATTGATTCCGAGAATACGCAAGGCCTGCCGCGACAGGGAAGTCGTTTCCCTCGCTTATCAGGGCAATGTCGTAGATCTCTGGGAAAGGCTTGCCGAGGAGGATATCAGAGTCGATCTCGGCTCAGACCAGACCTCCCTGCACAATCCTTGGGCGGGCGGATACTACCCTGCAGGTCTCAGCTTCGAGGAGTCAAAGGCGATGATGGCCGCAGAGCCGGAAAAGTTCAAGGAACAGGTAAGGGCTTCGCTCAGACGCCACGCCGCCGCCATTGGAAAGCTCGCCGACAAGGGAATGTATTTCTTTGACTATGGCAATGCCTTCCTCCTGGAGGCGTCCCGCGCTGGCGCAGACATATGCCTCCCTGACGGCCGTTTCCGTTATCCTTCTTATGTTCAGGATATTATGGGCCCGATGTTCTTCGACAGCGGCTTCGGCCCTTTCCGCTGGGTATGTATGTCCCAGAAGCCTGAGGACCTCGCCCTCAGCGATGAAATCGCCGCTAAAGTGCTGAAGGAAATTGCCCTCACCGCACCCGCTGACATCAAAGGGCAATTGGAGGACAATATACATTGGATAGAGGAGGCGTCCCGAAATAATCTGGTGGTCGGCTCTCAGGCACGCATCCTTTATGCGGACTGCGAAGGCCGCACCCGCATTGCCCTCGAATTCAACAGGGCAATCAGGGAGGGCCGCATCAGCGCTCCTATAGTCCTGGGCCGCGACCATCACGACGTTTCGGGCACCGATTCACCTTATCGCGAGACCTCGAACATCTATGATGGTTCCTGCTTCACCGCCGATATGGCCGTGCAGAATGTCATCGGAGACGGTTTCCGTGGCGCGACTTGGGTTTCCATCCACAATGGAGGCGGTGTAGGCTGGGGCGAGGTCATCAACGGCGGTTTCGGAATGGTCATTGACGGCAGCGAGGCTTCGGACAGGCATATCAAGGAAATGCTGCTCTGGGATGTGAACAACGGCATTGCCAGAAGAAGCTGGGCCCGGAATGAGGCTGCAGTCAAGGCTATTAAAAGGGAGATGGAGCGCACTCCGCTGCTGGAGGTCACGCTTCCAAACTTCGCGGATAGCGAACTTGTAAAGAAGGCGTTGGAACTTTAGGATACTCATAATATGACATATAGCATTTCAAACAAGAATCTGAAAATCAGTGAAATAGAACATATTATCTCGGGAGGAGTCAAGCTTTGCATTGGGGAGGAGTCCGAGAAGGCCATAATCAGATGCCGGGAGTATCTTGACTCCAAGATGAAGGATATTGACCATCCCGTGTACGGAGTGACGACGGGCTTCGGCTCCCTGTGCAACATCACTATTGCGACGGATGAATTGTCCCGTCTCCAGCACAATCTTGTAATGTCCCACGCCTGTGGAACGGGTGAGACCGTGCGACCGGAAATCGTCAGGATAATGCTCCTTCTGAAAATCAAATCCCTCTCCTACGGACATTCCGGAGCGCAATTGGCTACCATTCAGCGACTTGTGGATATGTTCAACAATGACATCCTGCCCGTTGTCTATCAGCAGGGCTCTTTGGGTGCATCGGGCGATCTGGCACCGCTCGCGCATCTCAGCCTTCCTCTGATAGGACTAGGAGAAGTCATATACAAGGGTGAGAGGCGTCAGGTCACTGAATTGTGGAAGGAATTGGGCTGGGAGGCCATTAGCCTGAAATCGAAGGAAGGCCTGGCCTTGCTCAACGGCACTCAGTTTATGGCCGCCCACGCAGTCTGGGCACTCATTCAGGCAGACAGGCTCTCCGAATGGGCTGACAGGATAGGGGCAATGTCCTTGGATGCTTTCGATGGCAGAATCGAGCCTTTCCTGCCCCAGACCCACAGTGTCAGACCGCACAAGGGCCAGAAGAAGACTGCCAGACGCTTCCTGGAGCTGCTTGAGGGCAGCGAAATCATTGCCGGAGAAAAGGCTCAAGTACAGGACCCTTATTCGTTCCGCTGCATTCCTCAGGTGCACGGAGCTACGAAAGACAGCATAGAATATGTGCGCAGCGTGATTGAGACCGAAATCAACAGCGTGACCGACAATCCGACTGTATTCCCGGAAGAGGATATGATCATTTCCGCCGGCAATTTCCACGGCCAGCCAATAGCCCTGCCTATGGATTTGCTCACTTTGGCCTTGTCTGAGCTCTCAAGTATCTCTGAAAGAAGGATATACAAGCTTATCAGCGGTCAGCGTGGGTTGCCTTCATTCTTGGTCGCCAAGCCTGGTCTGAACAGCGGCTTCATGATACCGCAGTACACGGCGGCTTCGATAGTCAGTCAGAGCAAGGGCCTGTGTTTCCCGGCCAGTGCCGACTCCATCCCTTCGTCCCAGGGACAGGAAGACCACGTAAGTATGGGCGCCAATGCCGCTACCAAGCTGATAAGGGTCGTTGACAATACCGAACGGGTGCTGGCAATAGAGCTCCTCAATGCCGCCCAGGCCCTGCAGTTCCGCAGACCGAAACGCTCGTCTCCTGCCCTGGAAGCTATTTTTGAAGAGTACAGGAAGGAAGTGCCTTTCGTTGAGAATGACTGCTATTTGTCCCCTCTCATCGCCAAATCCGTTGAATTCCTTAGAAAGTTATGAAGACCCTGATTACCGGCATCGGCTGTCTCTACGGCATCCTTCCTCCTTCGGTACGCAAACTGGAGGGTGAGGCAATGTCCAGCGTCGGCAGTATTGAGGATGCCTATCTCGAAATCATCGATGGCAATATCAGCTCCTTCGGACCAAGGGCGAGTCTCAGCTCTCTGGACGCTGATAAAATGATTGACGCCCGCGGGGGCTTCGTGATGCCAACTTTCTGCGACTCACACAGTCATGTCGTATATGCCGGAAGCCGTGAAGGGGAGTTTCGCGACAAAATTGCAGGCTTGAGCTATGAAGAGATTGCCGCCAGAGGCGGTGGAATACTCAATTCCGCCGATCTTCTCCACGAAACATCGGAGGATGAGCTCTTTGAGCAGTCGATGGAGCGCGTCCGCGAACTTATGTCAATGGGAACGGGCGCTCTTGAAATCAAAAGCGGCTACGGCTTGAATACCGCTGACGAACTGAAGATGCTTCGCGTCATCAGGCGCATACGCGAGGCTGTGCCCATTGCCATAAAGTCAAGCTTCCTCGGCGCTCATGCTGTCGGAAGGAAATTCGGGGCAGACCGCGAGAGCTATGTGAAGCTGGTTTGCAATGAGATGCTGCCAGAAGTGGCCAGGGAGGGCCTTGCCGACTATGTTGATGTTTTCTGCGATGAGGGCTTCTTCACCCCAGAGGATACCGTACGCATTCTGAAGGCAGCCGCCGCTTACGGTTTGAGAGGAAAGATTCACGCCAATGAGCTTGCCCTTTCAAAGGGTGTTCAGGCGGGTGTGAGCTGTAATGCCCTTTCCGTTGACCATCTGGAGAGAACGGGAGAGGAGGAAATAGCCTGTCTGAAAGGCAGCGAAACTATGCCGACTATGCTTCCGGGCGCTTCGTTTTTCCTGGGTATGCCGTATGGCAGGGCAAAGGATTTTATCGAGGCCGGGCTTCCTCTTGCCCTGGCATCGGATTACAACCCGGGCTCGTCACCGAGCGGGGATATGAGATTCGTGATGGCCCTGGGCTGCATCAAGATGAAGCTGACTCCTGAACAGGCTTTCAATGCATGCACTATTAATGCGGCCTTTGCAATGGGTGTGGATGATATACTCGGCTCCATCACCCCAGGCAAGAAGGCTTCCCTGATCATCACAAAAAGGCTGCCTTCATTCAGCTTCATTCCTTACAGCCACCATACACCTTTCATAGAAAAGCTGATTTTTCCTTAGTCCTTGACTTTTGTGAGCTCTAAAACGCGGCTTTGCATTGCGTTCTGAGTGAAGACGTTAAGGCCTACCTTCATCAAATAGTCTCCAGAGAAGACGCTAGCGTTACCCTCAAGTTCGGACTTTCTGCCCGGCATCAGGTTGATTTCCTCAATGAGGTATGATGCATCCGGATCGAGGCCCTGGAGTTTCAACCTGCGCAGAGGCTCAAGATAGCGCGGATGTATGTCATATGCGAAAAGCACGGCGTGGCTGCGGTCCGCATTTACATAGTCCACGGCCATATGGTTCTCTTCATAAGGCGAAACCAGGCGGTACTGCTCTCCGTCCAGGATGACATCCTGCAGACGCTTCCAATTTGAAACAGCTGTCTTAAGGTATTCAAGCTCAGCTTCGCTCAAGCGGCTCAGTCCCAAGTCGAAGCCAAGCTTGCACATAGAGGCTACGTCTGTGCGGAACTTGATGCTGGCCCCTTTGTTCCAATCGGTTACGTGGGCACACATTGCCTTGGCCGGGAAGAACTGGCTGAAACCCCACTGGATGTAGAGTCTCTCCACCGGGTCGGTATTGTCCGAGCACCAGAATTCGGTGAAATATTTCAATGCTTCATAGTCGCAGCGTCCGCCACCGCCGGAGCAGAGCATCATATTGACATTCGGATAATTCTCTTTCACGCGACGGAAGACATTGTACACTCCGTTCAGATGGTCGTAGTAGAGATTTGACTGCTTGCTGCCGAGATAAGGCGAATAGATATTGGTGATAGGGGAGTTGCAGTCCCATTTAAAGAAGGCTATGCGGCTGTCACCGTCAGGAGTCCCGTCGCTGAGCAGGCGTTCCACCACTCCGTAAACATAGTCCTGCACCTCCGGATTGGCCATATCGAGAACCAATTGCTTGCGGTAAAGATAGGTCTTTCTGCCAGGCTGGGTAATCGCCCAGTCAGGGTGCTTCTCGAAAAGAGTCGAATTCGGATTGACCATCTCCGGCTCGATCCATATGCCGAATTTCACTCCGGCTTCTTCAGCTGCATCGCAGAGTGCAGGCACTCCTCCAGGGAGTTTCTTTCTGTTCACCTCCCAGTCTCCCAGTCCGGCATAGTCGCCGTTTCGTGCGTGTTCGTCATTGCCGAACCAACCGTCATCGAGCAGGAAGAGGTCCACTCCGAGAGTTGCGGCTTCCTTCATCAAGCCCGCCAGTTTCTCCTGATTGAAATAGAAATAGGTGTTTTCCCAATTGTTCAGAAGACTCATCCTTGGCTCCATTCCCGCACGCAGACGGTAGTGTCTTGCCCAGCCCTGAAGGTCGCGGCTGCCCTTGCCCTTGCCTTCGCGGCTGAGGGTGAAGATGAAATCCGGTGTCTTGAAAACCTGTCCGGCCGGCAGCTGGTAATGTGAGTCGCTGGAGTTCATTCCCGCGAGCACCCTGAGCGCTCCCGCATTGTCCATTTCCAAAGTGTAGCGCCAGTTTCCTGTGCTGGCAATGGTGCCCATCAGCACTTCTCCGCTTTCCTCGCGGGCTTCAGCATCGAGCCCAAGCTCAAAGAAAGGATGGCTGTGCATCGAGGCGCGCGAGCCGAGCTTCGTATCGACGATTTTCTTGCCGAACTGCAGTTGCTGCGAACTCATTGCCGCTTCCCTGGCCCAGTCGGATGAGAATTCGGTCAGGTAGTAGCTGCCCCTTTTGATGTAGAGCATAGGGCTGTATGCGTTCCGAAGGGTGATGCCGGCGGCTTTCTCATTGTGGGAGATTTCGCTCCAGCTACAGATGACATTATATTCAGGGTAGGCGGCATAGTGGAGGCTGACCTCCACGGGATATAGCTCATCGGCCATATTGATCACCGTTTCCGTTCCGCCGGGTATGTCCTTGGTCCTGTGGTTCTTGTAAACCAGATATGTGGCCTGGCTCCCGTCGCTGTGGGTGATGGACAATGCCGGCTCGAAGTAGTCTTCACCTCCGGCGCAGGCGCTGACCTCCCAGCCCCTTATCGCTGCGGAACCGTCGGAACCGCTGTAGACGTTCCAGCTCAACTTCGAGTAGTCCGACTTATCCGCCAGGGCCTCACCGAACCAGATTTGATAGAGACGCTTGTTCGGACCCACCCTCAGGGCCAGGTCAGTGTTGCCGGCTTGAATCAATATGTCTTGAGCGGAAAGCGGAACTGTCGCCAGTCCCAGGGACAGTGCGAGAATAAAGGATTTCAACTTCATAGCAAGTTACTCTTTCAGTTTGTTGGGGAATTGGTTGCACTTTTGTGCAATTTAATAAAAAACTCCAGAAATGATAATGCACTTGATGCTATAAATTGCTATTTTTGCCGCTTGTAAAAGAATAATTCCCTTTAGGAAAACAAATAAAGAGCATCATATGTACAGAACACACAATTGCGGCGAACTCCGCTTGGAGAACGTCGGACAGAAAGTGACTCTCGCCGGCTGGGTACAGAAGGCCCGCAAGCTCGGAGGAATGACCTTCATTGACATCCGCGACCGTTATGGCATTACTCAGCTCGTTGTGGATGCGGCGGCACCGGCTGATCTGGTAGAACTTGCCACTTCACTTGGCCGCGAGTACGTCATCCAGGTAACGGGAACGGTACTCGAGCGTCAGAGCAAGAACGCCAAAATGCCTACCGGAGACATCGAGCTCGGAATTGAGTCCATCAATGTTCTCAATAAGTCCGTAACCCCACCTTTCACCATTGAAGAGGAAAGCGACGGCGGCGAGGATATCAGGGCTAAATACCGTTATCTCGACCTGCGCAGACCGCCTCTCCAGAGAGCGCTTGCCCTGCGCCACCGTCTGGCACAGGAAATCCGCAGCTATCTCGACCAAGAGGGCTTTATGGAAATCGAAACTCCATATCTTATCAAGTCCACGCCTGAGGGAGCCCGCGATTTTGTCGTTCCGTCAAGAATGAATCCGGGACAATTCTATGCGCTTCCTCAGTCTCCTCAGACCTTCAAGCAGCTTCTGATGGTGGCCGGTTACGACCGCTATTTCCAGATTGTGCGCTGCTTCCGCGATGAGGATTTGCGTGCCGACCGCCAGCCTGAGTTCACCCAGATTGACTGCGAAATGTCTTTCGTGGAGCAGGAGGACGTCCTCAATACTTTCGAGGGTATGATGCGCAGGATGTTCAAGAACGCTCTCGGTGTGGACATTCCTGACCCGCTTCCAAGAATGAGCTGGTACGATGCGATGGACTACTACGGTTCAGACAAGCCGGATGTACGTTTCGGAATGAAGATTCACGAGATTACCGACAAGGTTCAGGGCCACGGTTTCTCAGTATTCGACAGCGTTCCTTACGTCGGAGCCATCTGCGTCGACGGTGCTGCTTCATATACCAGAAAGGAGATAGACCAGCTTACCGACTGGGTAAAGCGCCCTCAGGTAGGTGCCAAGGGCCTCGTTTATATCAAGCTCAATGAGGACGGCAGCATCAAGTCTTCAATTGACAAGTTCTATTCGGCAGATGAGCTTGCAGCCATTGCTGAATATTTGGAAGCGAAGAAGGGCGATATGATACTCGTTCTCTGCGGAGCCAAGAGAAAGACTCAGAACCAGCTCGGAGTACTCCGTCTGGAGATGGGCTCACGTCTCGGATACCGCGACCCTAAGGTCTTCGCTCCGCTTTGGATTGTTGATTTCCCTCTGCTTGAATGGGATGACGAGACTCAGAGATTCTATGCTATGCACCATCCTTTCACTGCTCCTAAGCCTGAGCACGAGCAGTGGTTCTATTCGGACAAGAAGGAGGATCTCGAGAGGGTATGTGCCAATGCCTATGACTTCGTACTTAACGGAACCGAGCTCGGTGGCGGATCCATCCGTATCCACAATGCCGATATGCAGGCCAGAATGTTCGAAGTCCTCGGAATCAGCAAGGAGGATGCAGAGTATAAATTCGGCTTCATTATCAATGCGTTCAAATATGGCGCACCGCCTCACGGAGGTCTTGCCTTCGGTTTCGACCGCGTCTGCGCCCTCTTCGGAGGACAGGAGACCATACGTGACTACATTGCCTTCCCTAAAAACAATCAGGGTCGCGATGTGATGATTGACTCTCCTTCACAGATAGACCAGCTTCAGCTTGACGAACTTCAAATTGACGTTCGTCCTCAGAGCGCTGAGTAATTGCCTTGTGCAGATTCCTGCATAAGGGGCGAAATAGACGACACTCCTTCCCATTGCTCTGCATTTGAAACAGACTTGGGGGAGTGTTGTTTTTTATATTCAATATCTTGCATAAAAAGCAATTATGTTTATATTTGCGAGGTTAGTTAATAGGTCTAATTATATCTCAATTATTGCAAAACGGATATGAATAGGATTTTTATGTTATGTATTTGCTTGAGTATGAGCGTATTGTCTTTTGCTCAAGGCAGGACGGTAAAGGGCAAAGTGCTCTCTGCCGAAGATGGAAACCCTATAGTAGGAGCATTCGTCCAGCTTATGGAGTCTCAGGACGTTGTTACCTCGACTCTGCCGGATGGAACTTTCGTCCTTTCGAATGTTCCGGAATCCTCAAGGACTCTGTCTGTATCTTTTATCGGAATGAAAACCGAAGAAGTAAAGATTTCAAACGACCTGGTCATATATCTTGAAGCCGATACAGAGCTTCTTGACGAGGTGATGGTGGTGGCCTACGGTACCGTAAAGAAGGCCAGCTACGCCGGTTCTGCCGCTCAGGTTCAGTCTAAGCAGCTCCAGGATCTTCCTGCAACGAGTTTCGAAAGCGCCCTCATCGGTAAGGTTTCGGGCGTAAACATCACTACAAGCAGTGGCCAGGCGGGTTCGGCACCCAGTATCCGCATACGCGGAAACGGCTCCATGAGCGCCAGCAACGAGCCTCTCTATGTGATCGACGGTATTCCTGTTATCAGCGGAAGTGTCGGACAGATGGGTTCGTACATCGCAGGTACCACTAACAATGTAATGAGCTCTCTGAATATGAACGACATAGAGTCCATCTCTGTGCTCAAGGACGCTGCCGCATCTTCTCTTTATGGCAGCCGTGCCGCCAATGGAGTTGTAGTCATTACCACCAAGCAGGGCAAGAGGGGCCGTCCTGTTGTCAGCTTACGCACTTCAATTGGATTTACCCCATCATGGGCGACAGCGAACTATGAGATGGCCGACACTCAGGATCAGGTAAACACCCTCTTCTCCGTTTTCTATGATTATGCCAACAGGTCTAAGACCGAGGGCGGACAGGGCAAGGACCCGGAAGCTGCTGTGTCTGCCGCCATCAGCAGATTGAACGGCAAGTTCAATAAGCACGGCTATGAGTTTGAAGCTACGGATCCAAGTGCCAAGTATCAGACTATCAATATCCTCGAATACGATGACTCAGGACGTCAGGGCCAGTACTTTGATTGGGATGACGTATTGTTCCGCACAGCAGTATATCAGGACTATGACCTCTCTGTCAGCGGAGGCAATGAGACCTCATCATATTTCAGTTCCATCGCATACACCAGAGACCAGGGCCGCGTAAGCGTCAATGACTTCGACCGCTTCTCCGGTCGCGTGAATCTTAACCAGAAGGTAGGCAAGGTGCTGGAATTCGCCACTGGAGTGAGCCTTTCAAGGACCTCCAAGAGCGGTTTCAATGACACCGTCAACACAGGTTCGAACTATTTCTATCAGTCCCGCAATATGTTCTGGGGCCTGTATTGGCCTACAGACTACAAAAGCGGAAAGGACTGGACTTCGAGATACGGAAGCTACGCATACAACCCTCTCTACTACAATAATGAGTGGGAGAATCTCTCCATAAACACCCGCATCAGCGCCTCCGAGACCGTGACCCTGCATATACTTCCGGGTCTCGATGCCAAGACCATCCTCTCCTATGACAATACGGGTGTGCGTGACCACGTCTATTACAGCCCTAACCATTATCTGGGGTCAAGTGCCAATGGTAAGGTCAATGAGATGAGAACCACTTACGAGAAGCTCGTATCTTCATCGACCCTGAATTACAATAAGTCCTTTGCCGGCAAGCATAGCATAGGCCTGCTCGCAGGTTTCGAAGCAGAAAAGAACAATACCGACTTCGTTCGCGCTTCGGGAGAGAATATGCCTTCAGACCAGCTTCACACAGTCAGCACGTCAGGAACCACCACTTCTGCAGGATACAATTGGGGCAATTCACTTGTTTCCATCATTTCCAAGGCTGATTACAATTACGACGAGAAATATTTCTTATCAGCATCATACCGCCGCGACGGATCGTCAAGGCTCAGTCCTAAGGTGCGCTGGGGTAATTTCTGGTCAGTTTCAGGAGCCTGGAGAATAATAAGCGAGCCTTTTATGTCGGGTGTAAGCTCATTCCTCAGTGACCTCAAGTTCAGAGCCTCTTATGGAGTGAACGGAACTCTGCCTACAGACAACTATGGTTACATCAACCTGATGTCCTACTCCAACAAGTATATGGGCGAACCTGGCAGTGTGCTGTCAACTCTGGCCAATCAGAATCTCAGTTGGGAGACCAGCTATACTGCAAACTTCGGTCTGGATTTCGGCTTCTTTAATCAGAGACTCAAGGGTAGTGTGGAGTACTTCAATAGAGACTCCCGAGATCTTATCCAGAACGTCCCGGTTTCGACTACCACCGGTTTCAGCAAAACTCTCCAGAACGTTGGTGTAATCAACAATCATGGTGTGGAGCTCAGTCTCTCAGGTGATATCATACGCAGAAATGGTCTCGTATGGTCTGCTGATTTCAATACCTCTTTCCTCAAGTCAACGGTAAGCAGCCTCCACAACGGTGAAGACATTATCTGGAAGGATCCTACAGGCTCGGATGGCCGTGCCCAGTTCATATACAGGGAAGGCGAGTCCACCAGGGCTTTCTGGGGTTACGAATATGCAGGAGTCGAGACCTCGACGGGCAAGCCTGTTTATTATGTCAATGATTCTGAGGACGATCAGGCCGGCGACTTCATCTACAATGGCAGAGGTGCCACCTACGACTTCAAGAAAGCAAACTATACCATCATAGGCGATGCCATTCCGTTTATGAGCGGCGGCTTCGGCACCAGTCTCAACTGGAAGAACTTCGATCTCAATGCCAGCTTCGTCTACAAAATCGGTGGCTCGCTCTACGATGCTGTATGGCAGAATTCCGATGACGGTTATTTCTGGGAGAGAACACACACCCAGTACTATATAGACAATTTCTGGCGTTCTCCGGAAGACAGCGATGCCGTTTATCCTGAAATCTCAGGTCTTGACAAGACCGATGCACAGCAGTTCAGTTCGCGTTTCATCAACGATGCAAGCTACCTCCGACTCAAGTCCCTCACTATGGGCTATACCCTTCCGAAGTCCCTTATCGCTAAGGTGGGGGTATCAAGTCTGAGAGTATTCTTTACCGGTTCCAACCTCTGGACCCTTGCAGCATTCAAACTTGCTGACCCTGAAGTGAATGACTACGGAACCCGTGGCTGGGAGACTCCTCTCGGCAAGACCTTCACCTTCGGAGTTGACATCAAATTCTAAAAGGAGGCTCAGTTATGAAAACAAGAAACATAATAATAGCGGCTCTCAGCTGCACTTTAACCCTCACGTCCTGCGAAGACTTCCTGAATATGCAGCCAAGCACGGCCGTGAATGCATCCACTGCCATTAGGACCGCTGATGATGCACGTACAGCCATCAACGGAATTATGAGGGCTATGAGTTCCTCAAGCTATTACGGCAGAAACTTCATCCTCTACGGCGATACCAAGGGCGGAGATCTCACCATTTATTCAGCCGGTCGCGGTCAGGATGCTCTGTATTCATTCAATCATTCCGCAACCAGCGGTTCGTATTCTGCCTTCTGGAGCCAGGGCTTCTACTGTATTATGCAGGTCAACAATCTCCTCGAGAATATCGAGAGACTGGAATCGGAAGGAAAGACTGGCTTCGATCAGTTCAAGGGCGAAGCGCTTACTTTGAGGGCTCTGTTCAATTTCGATCTCGTACGTCTCTATGGCCTGCCTTACAATTATAAAAAGGACTCTTACGGCATTCCTGACGTCACCACCACCCTCAGTGCCGATGCCAAGCCTCTCAGAGCGACAGTGGAAGAGAATTACAAAAGGATAGTGGAAGACCTTGAGGCAGCTGAGCCTCTTCTCGAGCAGAAGCCTGCCAGCGGATATGTCAATTATTACGCGAACAAGGCCCTCCAGGCCAGGGTAGCCCTCTACAGGGAGGACTATGCCGCCGCTCTTGCTGCTTCCAGGGAGATCATTGACAGTGAAAGATACAGACTCTATTCAAACATCGAGTGGGTGGATTCTTGGGAGAAGCCTTTTGCCAGTGAGTCCATATTCGAGCTCGGTATGAATGAGGAGTCCGACCTCGGAACTTCTTCTCTCGGCTTCTATTATATGGCCAAGCACAAGAACGGCAATCAGTCTGCTTTGGGCTGGTTCCTGGCAAGCGAGTATTTCCTCACAAGACTCGGAGAGGATCCGAGCGATGTGCGTTGGGGCATAATGGGTGAGGACGAAGCTTCTACTGCTGATGCTCCACGCAAGGGAGCCTGCTACAAGTATATGGGCAGCGAGGCTCTGACAGGAGCAGGCAACAAGACAGCTACTGCTGTTAATATCAAGATAATACGTCTTTCTGAAGTATATCTTATCGCTGCTGAGGCGGCACTTCATACAGGAGACAAGGCTGCTGCTGTCGAGTATCTGAACGCCATACGTTCGCGCTCACCACAACTCGCTCCTGCCACCGTCGCAAGCATCTCCGATGATATGATACTCGATGAGCGCAGCAAGGAGCTCTTCGGTGAGGGCCACCGCTTTTTCGATATGATAAGGATGAACAGAAGCATTGAGTTCAATGATGATTTCCAGGGAGTTCCTATAAGCCAGCGCCCTAAGATTATCGACCGCAGTTTCGGCAAGATTGTCCTCCCGATCAGCAACGACGAGATAGTCATCAATCCTGCCATCAAGGAACAGCAGAACGAGGCCTACAAATAGATCAATGGGACAGCTGTTTTTCTCTTGTGTCAGCTAATTTTTTGTTAACTTTGTTATCTGAAAAGATAACGGATGCTGACTATAGAATACAATAAGGACCTGAGCTCCCTGAACACATTCTCCATGAAGGTGTCTTGCGCCTGCTATGTGGAATATGATTCACTGGAAGACCTGTTCAAGATAGATTTCGATTCGCTGCCGCAGCCCGTGAAACATATGGGCGGCGGCAGCAATCTTCTTTTTACCTCTGACTTCAATGGTACGATACTTCATTCCGGCATAAAGTTCATTCGTCTGGATGCAGAGCACGATGATGAGTGCTTGATTGAGGTGGGTTCAGGTGTGACTTTCGACGATTTCATTGACTGGGCCTGTTCGATGCGTCTCTGGGGCACTGAAAACCTGTCCCTCATACCCGGCGAAGTGGGCGCTTCCGCAGTACAGAACATCGGAGCCTATGGAGTCGAGGTAAAGGATATCATAGTCCGTGTCAATTGCCTTGACAGAAAGACCAGTGAGCTTGTCACCATCGAAAAAGCTGACTGCCATTACGGCTATCGAGAATCCTTCTTCAAAAATGAGGACAAGGAGGGTCGCTTCATCATTACCAGCGTGCTTTTCCGCTTGACAAGGGAGTACAGTCCGAGACTTGATTATGGCAATCTCCGCTCCGTATTGCAGGACCGCACCGTTTATGCTCCGAGGGATGTGAGAGATGCCGTCATTGCCATAAGGAATGCGAAACTTCCTGATCCTAAGCAGCTTGGGAATGCCGGCAGCTTCTTCAAGAATCCCGTTTTGACGCGAGGGCAGTTTGAGGCTCTTGAGGCAATGAATCGGAGCGAAAACGGTCCCGATGCGGTATTGCCCCACTATGAAGTCGAGAACGGCATCAAGGTCCCGGCGGCATGGATGATAGAGCGCTGCGGCTTCAAGGGCTTGCGTCTTGGCGGTGCTGCGGTTTATGAGAAGCAGCCTTTGGTGATAGTCAATGCCTCAGGCGAAGCCACCCCGGAAGAGATCATTGCCCTGGAGCGGAAGATCATTGACGGGGTGAAGGCCAAGTTCGGAGTGGAGCTGCACCCTGAAGTCGAACATCTGTAATCCCTTGAATATTACATAGAAACATATGTCAACTTATATCATCGAAGGCGGACACAAACTGTCCGGAAGCATTACCCCTCAAGGCGCAAAGAATGAAGCGCTGCAGGTTATCAGTGCAGTACTCCTCACTTTCGAAGAAGTGGTAATATCGAATGTGCCCGAAATCCTTGACGTAAGGAACCTGATTGCGATGATAGGGGATATGGGCGTGAGCGTGGAGCGCCGCGAAAGGGGCGTTTATTGGTTCAAAGCCGATACCGTTGACCTGGATTATGTGCGCAGCGAGGCTTTTGTGCGCAAGAGTTCCGCCCTTCGCGGCTCGGTGATGCTGGTGGGTCCTCTGCTGGCGCGTTTCGGCACGGCATATTTCCCTAAGCCGGGTGGAGACAAGATAGGCCGCCGCAGGGTTGATACCCATATTGACGGTATGTGCAAGCTTGGCGCCGAAGTGAAATACATACACGAGTACAGAGCCTACCGCCTGGATGCTCCGAATGGGCTCAACGGCTGCTATATGCTTCTGGATGAGGCTTCTGTGACCGGAACCGCGAATATCGTTATGGCCTCGGTCCTCGCTAAGGGGAAGACTACCATTTACAATGCCGCCTGCGAACCCTATGTGCAGCAGCTCTGCCGTATGCTCAACTCGATGGGCGCCCGCATTGAGGGCATAGGTTCTAACCTCCTGAGCATCGAGGGCGTAGAAAGTCTGCACGGGACCACCCACAGGATACTGCCGGATATGATTGAGGTGGGCAGCTTCATTGCCTTGGCCGCTATTACCCAGTCTTCCATCACGATTAAGGATGTGTCCTTCGAGAATCTTGGCATCATTCCGGAAAGCTTCAGACGCTTGGGAGTGAAGCTGGAGAGGCGCGGGGACGACATATTCATACCTGAGCAGGAGAGCTATGAAATTGAATCCTTTATGGACGGCTCCATAATGACGCTCGCGGATGCTCCTTGGCCGGGACTGAGCCCAGACCTGCTTTCAGTGATGCTTGTCGTTGCCACCCAGTGCAAGGGCAGTGTCCTGATTCATCAGAAAATGTTCGAGAGCCGTCTCTTCTTTGTGGACAAACTGATAGATATGGGCGCGCAAATCATACTTTGCGACCCGCACAGAGCAGTCGTCATCGGTCACGACCACAAGCTCAGGCTGCGCGCCAACAAAATGACCTCGCCTGACATACGCGCAGGCATTGCAATGCTGCTGGCGGCAATGTCAGCCAAGGGGAGTTCCGTCGTGGACAATATTGAACAGATCGACAGGGGATACGAAAATATTGACGAACGTCTCAATGCGCTCGGAGCGAAGATTACCCGCCAATAGTCTCTTCCCTGTGCTCTAACTCCCTTGCCTCCCTGATACTGAGGGCTTTACCGTTCAGACTGGCGCTGATAAAGGCTTCGGTGAAACCCAGCAGCCGTACTCCATTGAGCTTTGCCAGCGCTTCCTCATAGCTACGGAAGACCCCGGCGCTGTAATTGTATTTCAATGACGTGCTCATCTTTTCGAAAAGCGGTTCAAGCCCCTTGAAAGCCTCCGGAGCCATCCTGTCCACAGCCGTCGCCAGCACTATTCGGTAAACGAGGCCGTCAGGCAAGCTGCTCTCCTGCGAGATTCTGCTCTCCTGCGAGCGGTACAGGCCCTCGCTAATGTCAGCGCCGCCGTTGTCATTGCTCCTGATAAGACTGTTGTCCGGCAATGATATTGCGATATCCTCGCCTATTGTGCGCTTTTCGAAAGGGAAGCTGTCCTTCGCGGGTTCAGAACTCTCCTTTTCTGTCATTGCTCCGCTACTGAGAAAATCCTGTTCTATCCTCTTGAGGGCCGCAGAAGCCTCATCGAGTTCCTTCTGCATACCCGGAAGCGCCTCTTCCTTGGTCCTGATGAGGTTCAGGTAAGCACCTTGCTCCCCGGCTGGAAGCTTTGCGAGATTCGCGCGCATCTCGTCGAGCGAGCGGGTGAAGGCATAGAGCGAGTCCCGCAGTCCGCGCACCCGGGTCATAACTGCTGAGTATGAGCCTATTTCAATGCCATTGCCCTTCTGCTTCTCCTTGAGAGCCTCATCGGGCGGGGTCAGAGCAGCGAGCCGTCGAAGCTCCTGCACGTCGCTGACGGACTTGCGTAACGGCATTACATCGTATTCGAGAACATAAATGCAGACACTGTCTTCAGGGCAATCGCGATTTGAGGCGAAGATGCTGTAGAGGCCGTCCTCCGAATTCATGAAGAGGAAATCGTCATAAGGCGACGAGTACGGGAAGCCCATATTCATAGGTTCACCCCAGTCGTTCAAGTCCCTGTCCCATTGCGACATATAAAGATCGTAACCGCCCATACCGTAGAGTCCGCGGGAGGCGAAATAGAGATACCTGCCATCACTGCTGACCATAGGATAAATCTCATCTTTCCAGGAAGTAATGCGCTCTCCCATCAGCTTGGCTTCGCTCATTTCGCCATCCTCGGCAATGCTGCTGTGATAGATGTTGAGGATGCCGTTTTCGTCCCTCGCGCTGAAATATCTTTCCCCAGCCCCTTCCGGGAGATAGTTTGCCGGGGCAATGCTGTCGCGCACCCCATCTTCACCGCTTTGGGCCCGCCAGCTGCGGTCCTCCAAGGGGTAATGGAGGAAGAAATCCTTGAGATCCACCGTCTTCCTAGCAACGACCTTGGGATGCGTGCAATACTTCATCATACTCAGGCCGTTCCTGGCAAGATTCAGGCTTTCCCTTACCTCCTGCTCCAGTTCGGCATCGGGAGCTGAGTCGAGAGCCTGCCTGCAGATTTCAGCAGCGCGATAGAATTCATATGCTTTGCGCAATGAATCTGCTGTTGCCAGCAATTCAGCCGGGTCAAAGGCATTGAGTCCGGGCTTTTTCCCGGAGAGTGCGCTGCGGAGCGAGTCCACCTTGGCCTTCAGCTTTTCTTCAGCCAATCTTCCCAATGAGTCGGGCTCCTGTGCTGTAAAGAGGCTGTCGGGGACTTCAACTGCAAAGAGGCTGTCGGGGATTTCAACGGTGTATATGCTGTCCGGAGCAGTTTTGAAGTATATGCTGTCGGGAAGCTGCGGAAGATTATGCCTCAACGGGTCCGTTTCCCTTGCAGGGACGGGCATTGCTACAAAGAAGAGCGAAAGGGCGGCATATGCCCCGATTATGCTCAAAAAATTGCTTTTCAAGGTTATAAACTGAATCTATTGCTCCACAAAAGTAAGAAATACTTGGAAGAAAATTCTTTTCTAATAAAAAAATACTAAATTTGCAGCCTATTTTGCCTTTGGTGACCCTAAACGGTCCCACCCCGGCTTTGAAATAATTAAATAATTAATATCAATAACTATGCAAAGTAAAGGTGCTATCAGATTTGTAGCCATTTTGCTTGGACTTGCCTGCCTTTGGCAGCTTTCTTTCACCGCTGTGACCAGAATCCAGGAAAGAAAGGCTGAGAAGTACGCTGAAAAGGCTGTACAGGCTGTTCAGAATTCGGCTGCATTCGCCAAGGTCCCTGCAGAACAGGCAGAGTTCTACCTCGATTCTATCAGGAACAACCAGAGCAGATGGTATACAGATTCCATCTCAGCCGAGAAAGTATATTTCGGCTACACATTCAAGGATGTAAAGGCTAAGGAGATCAATCTCGGTCTCGACCTCAAGGGAGGTATGAACGTGATGCTTCAGGTTCAGCTCGAAGACCTTATCAAGGCTCTCGCAGGTGCAAACCAGACTCCGGAGTTCAACCAGGCTCTCGCTCTCGCGAAGCAGCGCAGCGTGAACTCTCAGTCAGACCTCGTTACCCTCTTCGCAGAGGCTTGGAAGGAGGTTTCAGGCGGTCAGAGACTTGCACAGATTTTCGGTACATATGAAATGAAGGACCGCATCAAGCCTGAGTCATCTGACGACGAGGTTGTCTCTGTCATCAAGGGCGAGGCAGAAAGTGCAATTGCCAACTCATTCAATGTCCTCAGAAACCGTATCGACCGTTTCGGTGTTACCCAGCCTTCTATCCAGAAGCTCGGAAACTCAGGACGTATCCTCGTCGAGCTCCCTGGTGTAAAGGAGCCTGAGCGCGTTAGAAAGCTGCTCCAGGGTACTGCATCGCTTGAGTTCTGGACTACATTCACCTATTCGGAAATCTACCCTTATCTCGTTGAGGCCAACTCGGTCCTCGCTCAGCTTCTTTCAACAGATGCCGAGCCGGCAGAGGAGACAGAGGCTTCAGAGGCAGAGCAGGACGTGGTGGCTGAGGAGCTTGCACAGCAGAGCTCTGAGGATGAGCTTGAGGCATACAAGAAGCTCAACCCTCTCTTCTCAGTTCTCCAGCCTTCACAGCTCAGGGACAATGCCTGCATCGGTTTTGCAAATGCTATCGACACCGCTGCAGTGAACAAATATCTCGCTATGCCGCAGGTGGCTGAGGTATTCCCTGCAGAGTTCAAGCCTATGTGGTCGGTTAAGCCTTCTCAGCACATTGCCGGTGAGAATGTTTACGAACTCATTGCCATCAAGGCTTCTCTCCGTGACGGAAAGGCTCCTCTCGATGGATCTGCCGTTACCGATGCCCGCGTATCATATCAGCAGCAGGGCGGTCTTCCAACCGTTTCAATGACAATGAACGCAGAGGGCGCCAACACCTGGGCACGCCTTACCAAGGACAACATCGGCCGTCAGATCGCCATCGTTCTCGACGGTACCGTATATTCATATCCTATTGTCAATACCGAAATTACCGGCGGTAACTCGGAGATTTCAGGTAACTTCGACGTTGAAGAGGCTACTGACCTTACCAACGTGCTCAAATCCGGTAAACTCCCTGCTCCTGCAACCATCGTACAGGAGTCTGTAGTAGGACCTTCACTCGGTTCCGCTTCTATCAGGGCCGGTCTCATTTCCTTCCTTATCGCATTCTGCCTCGTGCTCCTCTATATGGTATTCTTCTACCAGGGTGCAGGTCTCGTGGCTGATGTCGCTCTTCTTACCAACGTGCTTCTCCTTTTCGGCACCCTCACCTCGTTCGGTGCTGTCCTCACTCTCCCTGGTATCGCAGGTCTCGTCCTGACCCTGGGTATGGCTGTGGATGCGAATGTGATCATTTACGAGCGTATCAAGGAAGAAATCAAGGCTGGCAAGGGCATCAGCAAGGCAGTTCACGACGGATACCAGAACGCTTACTCTGCAATCATTGACGGTCAGGTTACCACACTCCTTACCGGTATCGTTCTCTTCGTGTTCGGTTCAGGTCCTGTACAGGGCTTCGCTACCACATTGATCATCGGTATCATCACATCTGTCCTCACTTCTATCTTCGTTACCAGAATCATCATCGACGACAGACTTGCAAAGGGCAAGACGATTACCTTCGAGAACAAACTTACCGCAAACTTCCTGAAGAACACCAATATCGACTTCATCAAGGGTCGCAAGTACTCATACATCATTTCTGGTGCAATCATCGTCATCGCTATCCTCTCAATCTGCTTCAAGGGCTTCACTTACGGTGTTGATTTCACCGGAGGCCGCACCTATGTAGTAAGATTCGACCAGACAGTTTCTGCTGAGGAAATCAGAGCAGCAGCTGAGCTTGAGTTCGACGGCGCTGTCGAGGTTAAGCAGTTCGGTAATGATGCTCAGATGAAGATTACCACCCAGTATAAGGTTGAAGATGAGTCTACCGATGTTGACAAGGAGGTTGAGGCTAAGCTCTACAACTGCTTGAAGGGCTTCTTCGAGACTCCTACCGACTTCGAAGGCTTCGTATCAACTCTTGACAACCCTAACGGTATCATCAGCTCCGACAAGGTGGGTCCTACCATTGCAAACGACATCAAGAGATCTGCTATCATCGCAGTGCTCATCTCCCTCCTCGTAATCTTCGCATACATTGCAGTAAGATTCAAGGGTTGGACCTGGGGTCTCGGTGGTGTTGTATCACTTGCACATACTACTATCATTGTCATCGGATTCTTCTCACTCTTCACAGGAATCCTTCCATTCAACCTGGACGTTGACCAGACCTTCATTGCGGCTATTCTGACCATCATCGGTTACGCTATCAACGATAACGTGGTTATCTTCGACCGTATCCGTGAGAATCTCGGTCTCCATCCGCACGACGACTTCAAGAAGACTGTAAACTCTTCACTCAACGCGACTTTGACCCGTACAGTGAATACTTCAGTATCTACCCTCCTCCCTATGCTTGCCATCGCAATCTTCGGAGGTGAGTCCATCAGAGGTCTTGCAGTAGCTCTCATCCTCGGTATCCTCATCGGAACCTATGCTTCAATCATGATTGGTACTCCTATTATGTTCGATGCAGCAGAGAGAGCAGCCAAGAAGGCTAATGCTAAGTCAGCCGACAAGACTGTCAAAGTAGCAAAGAAGCAGTAATTTCCAGAGCGAAATTAAAATCAATACCTTAGAAGGTGACTGGCAAGGCGTCAGTCACCTTCTTCCTTTTTCTTAGCGCTTCTGCACGCGGCGGGAGCGGAGGCATCCCTACTCGGCTGGCTATGGGGGCTCTGGTCGAGCGTGGGGGCTTCCCAGTTGGCCATCCGTCGAGGTTCCCCAGCTGGTCGACCGTGGAGGTTAACTTCCTGATACACAGCGAATTAAAGGTTTGTCTATGGGAAATTTTGACCATAGACAAACGCTTGAAGTATTGATATACAATGAGTTAAGTCCCATGCTGCGTTGGTCGGAGTCCCCATCCTCGCGCGCGGCTGAAGTCCACTGACCGAAGTCTCCACGCCGCCGCAAATTGTGGCCGGAGCCAAAATATGTCATCTGCTTTTATTATCTTTGTGCTTCCCGAAACAGAATTTCAATATGTCATTCGTCCATCTTCACGTACATACCCAATATTCCATCCTTGATGGATTCTCATCTATGTCCAAACTCTTCAGCAGAGCCGAGGAACTCGGAATGCCTGCAGTAGCTATCACGGACCACGGAAATATGTACGGCGTCAAGGAATTCCTTAAGCTGGCCTCAAAACATCCGAGTGTCAAGCCCATCATAGGCTGTGAAGTGTATGTCACCAGACATTATGACCATAAGATGAAGGACAGCAATCACAGGAAGTATTATCACCTTATTCTCCTTGCGAAGAATTATGAGGGTTACAAGAACCTGATGAAAATCGTCTCGACCGGTCATATTGAGGGTTTCTATTTCAAGCCGAGAATCAGTCACGAGGTTCTTGAAAAGTATCACGAGAACATTATCTGTTGTTCAGCCTGTCTTGCCGGAGAAATACCGCAGAACATTATTGCCGGAGACATTGATGCGGCTCGTAAGGCTATACTCCAGCACAAAGCCCTCTTCGGTGAGGATTTTTATCTTGAGGTCCAGCTTCATAAGACTGAAGTTCCTGGCCTTTCTTTGGAAGTCTATGAACATCAGCAAGTTGTGAACGAGGTTATATTCAAGCTGGCTGAGGAGACCGGGGTCAAGGTTATTGCCTCCAATGACGTTCACTTTGTGAATAAGGAAGATGGTCCGGCTCACGACAGGCTCATCTGTCTCACCACCAACTCCTACGTGGATGATCCCGACAGGATGCGCTACACCCAGCAGGAGTACCTGAAGAGCGAAGAGGAGATGAGAGCGCTCTTTCCTGGGCATCCCGAAGTCATTGCCAATACAATAGAGGTTGCGGATAAGGTGGAGGCATATTCCATTGACAGGGGGCACGTGCTTCCAAAGTTCGAGCTTCCCGAAGACTTCCTTAAAGACATTGACACATATCTCGAGAAATACAAGGGGGTCATTGACGAGGGCCGTTGCGACAAGAACGGGGTTTTCCGCGGCGATGAATTCTGCCGTTCCGTGGCCTATCTGTGCTACCTGACCTACGAAGGCGCGCACTGGAGGTACGGGCAGGAGCTCAATCAGGAGCAGGAGGAGCGCATTGACTTCGAGCTCAAGACCATATGCCGAATGGGCTTCCCGGACTACTTCCTCATCGTTTCCGACTATATTGCCGCATCCCGCAAGGCAGGATATATGGTCGGTCCGGGTCGAGGCTCGGCTGCGGGTTCGGTGGTGGCTTATTGCCTTCAGATTACCAATCTCGACCCGATTAAATACTCATTGCTGTTCGAGCGTTTCCTGAATCCGGACCGTATCTCGATGCCTGATATTGATGTCGATTTTGAGAACCTGGCCTTTGCGCATAAGTACGTGGAGGACAAGTACCAGGCCGACCACGTTTCCCGAGTCATCACTTTCGGAACAATGGCTGCGAAGAGCGCCATCAAGGACGTTGCCCGCATCAGCCGTCTCTCGATTGACGAGTCGAACCGCCTGACCAAAATGATTCCTGACCGCCTGAGCGAGAGGGTGGAGAAGGTTTATCCTTTCAATCCCAAGTTCGATGAGCTGAAACCTGGCTTCAAGAAGTTTGAGGCGCAGGAAGAGGTGGATGATCCCGACAATCCGGGACAGAAGATAACGGTCACCAAGTGCTATCAGAAGGGTCTCGAGGAGGTCGATGTCAAAATCAACCTGAAGAATTGCTACCGTCTCGTGCCTGAACTCAAGGAGGAGCTCGAAAACGGCAGCGAAATCAATAAGGAAGTGCTGAAATACGCGCTCCAGCTTGAGGGTTCGATACGTCAGGTAGGCCAGCACGCCTGCGCGACCATCATTGGCCGTGGCAATCTCACCGACTACATCCCAATCTGCCTCTCCGAGGACAAGGAGAGCAAGGAGATGCTCTGGACCTCGCAGTATGATGGCCATTACATCGAGGATGTCGGAATGCTCAAGATGGACTTCCTCGGCCTCAACACCCTGTCCATCATACACAAGACTCTGGACAATATCAAACTCCGCCACGGAATCGACATTGACATAGAGGCGATTCCTATTGACGACGCTGAAACATACGCGCTTTACGGCCGCGGCGACACCACCGTTGTGTTCCAGTTCGAATCTCCTGGAATGAAGAACTGGCTCTCAAAACTGCACCCCGAGCGCTTTGAGGACCTTATTGCAATGAACGCTCTCTACCGTCCGGGCCCGATGGACTATATTCCGGACTTCGTGGAGAGGAAGCTTGGCCTGCAGCCCATCTCCTACGACCTCCCGGAGATGGAGGAGTATCTGGCTGAGACCTATGGCGTGACGGTGTATCAGGAGCAGGTCATGCTCCTCTCGCGAAAGCTCGCCGGCTTTACCAAGGGCGAGGCTGACAAGCTCCGTAAGGCAATGGGTAAGAAGCAGATAGCCGTGATGATGGAGCTTAAGGACAAGTTTATGAAGGGAGGAGTCAAGAACGGTCATCCTGAGAAAATCCTGGACAAAATCTGGAAAGACTGGGAAAAGTTTGCGCAATATGCCTTCAATAAGTCCCACGCGACCTGCTATGCCTGGGTCAGCTACCAGACCGGTTATCTCAAGTGCCACTATACTGCTGAATTCCTCGCGGCCAACTTGAGCTGCAACCTGAACAACGGCGAAGAAATCAAGAAGATTATGGCCGACTGCAAATTGCACAAGGTCAAGGTATTGAGTCCGGACGTGAACGAGTCCCTCTCTTATTTCACAGTAAACAAGGACGGCAATATCCGCTTCGGACTCGCCGGTATCAAGAGCCTGGGCGAGAAGGTGACGGATGCAATACTCGCAGAGCGAAAGGCGAACGGACTCTTCACCGATGTCATAGACTTTATGGAAAGAATGGGCGGACAGATCAACCGTCGTGCCTTGGAGGCCCTCATCTACTCTGGAGCCTTTGACTCAATGGGTTACAGCCGCTCGCAGTTCTTCCAGCCGGGCAAGAGCGGGGAACTGGCAATTGACGAGATTGTCAGGTACGCCGACCTCTACAGGAGGGATACCGTGGACAGTTCCTTCTCGCTTTTCGGTGACGCTGAGGAGGTGAAGCCTCAAAGGCCGGAAATGCCTGCCGCACCTGAGACCGAGGATACATTGACCCTGCTCCAGAAAGAAAAGGAGCTGGTAAGTATGTACATCTCGGCGCATCCTTTGGACAAATACGCATTTGAAATCGAGAATTTCACGACGGTTGAAGCGGTGAAAATCAAGGACTTAAGGGATACTGCCGAGATGAACAACAAGCCTGCTAAGTTCAGGTTCGCAGGCATTGTGGCAGACTCCAAACCGGGAACGACCAGAACAGGCTCGCCTTGCATACGCGCTCTTATTGAAGACTTTAGCGGTCAGTACGAACTGATGCTCTTCGGCAAGGAATATGAAACCTGGATGCCGTATCTGAGCCTGCACAACGAGATTTTCGTGGAAGCCGAAGTCAAGCCACGCTTCCGCCTGAAGCCCGAGGAAATGGCCAAGGGCAAGACCCCTCCTTACGGAATGTCCATAACTAAAATGATGCTTCTGGGCAATGTGGGAGCCTCTTATTTGAAGTCCTTCGCCCTGAATCTCACCACCTCCCAATTGACCAAGGATTTCCGCGAAGCTCTCATTGCCCTGCTCAAGAAATTCAAGGGCAAGACAGACCTGCATATGTATCTCTTCGATCCAAAGACCAGGTACAATGTTGAATTTTATTCCAGAAAGTTCAAGGTAAACGTCTGCAGCGACTTGATTTGCGCCTTGAGGGAACTGGGTGTGGATTACACAGTTAACACAAGCCTGGATTGACAATGAAAAGAATAGTATTGGCTTTTATTCTGCTGATTTGTGCCTGCTTTGCAGCAATGGCACAAAAATACACCATCAGCGGATACATCACGGATGCCGCCTCCGGAGAACCTATCATCGGAGCCGCTGTCATTGACAGCAAGAGTGCAATGGGTGTAGTCACCGGCAATACTGGTTTCTACAGCATCTCTCTCGAAAAGGGGGAGCACAGCCTGATTTTCTCCTACCTCGGCTATACCGACAAGGCAGAAGCCATCAGCCTTGAGCGCAATGTCCAATTGAACATTGGCCTGGAGCTCTCGCCCGAACAGCTCGAAGGCGCGTCTGTCGTTGCCCACAGGAGTGTCACCGGAGCCCGCAGCACAAGAATGAGTGCAATTGAAGTGCCTGTAAGCCAGATCAAGGCCATACCGGCCATAGGCGGAGAGGTGGACGTTATCAAGGCCTTGCAGCTCCTCCCGGGAGTGCAATCCGGCTCTGAAGGCAGTGCCGGCCTTTATGTCAGGGGTGGAGGCGCCGACGAGAATCTCCTCCTGATGGACGGAGTGCCTCTCTATAATGTAAATCACCTCTTCGGCTTCTTCTCCGTCTTCAATGCGGACGCTGTCAAGAACGTCACCCTCTACAAGGGCAGCTTTCCTGCGCGCTTCGGCAGTCACCTCTCCAGCGTCATTGACGTACGTCTCAATGACGGAAACGACAGCGAGATTCACGGCAATGTGTCGATTGGCGTCATTGCCTCGAAATTCAATCTGGAGGGCCCTATTGTCAAGGGGCGCACGACCTTCAATGTCTCGGCGAGACGCACCTACCTCGACCTTCTTGCCAAGCCTGTATTTTGGTACGTCAACAAGGATATGAAAGATGACAGTAACAATTACGACAAGGTAATGGGAGGCTACGACTTTTATGATTTCAATGCCAAGATTACCCATAAGCTTCTCAATGGCGACCGCCTCAGTCTCAGCTTCTATAGTGGTGACGACAAGGCTCACGTCTCCAACAAGAGCAGTAACTACTATGAAATCATAGATTCCTACTATGACGAAGAGAACGACAAATACATAGGAATCCCGACAGGCATCTGGAGTCTGAATAAGACCAATATGAATATGGGATGGAGTTGGGGCAATCTCGTCTCTTCTTTCAAGTGGAATCACGAGCTGACCCCGAAGCTGTATATGAGCGCAGGTGCAAGTTTCACCAAATACAGAAGCTCCCTGAACGTAAAAATGGATGAATACTCCAGCTACAATCAGAACAATAAAGAGTTCAACATCACTAAGGAAAATGTAAGAACGAGCTACAACTCCTTCATCGGGGACTTCGCGCTCACGGCGGACTTCGATTGGAATCCCGCTGTAGGGCACGATGTCAAATTCGGAAGCGCCTATACCTACCACAGATTCAAACCGGGCATCGTTGCCTTCAAAATGAAATATGAAGGAGACGGTATGGATGAGGGAAGGAACTTCAGCCAGTCTATAGGTGACAAGGCAATAGGAGCCCACGAAGCCGCCCTTTTTGCTGAGGACAATTGGGCCATAAACCCTTGGCTCAAGGCCAATGTCGGTCTGCGCACCTCCCTCTATTCCTTGAAGGGCAAGAGCTATTTCTCGGCCGAGCCACGTCTCTCTGCCAGAGCTCTCATCACTGACAAAATCTCAGTGAAAGCCTCATATAGTGAAATGAGCCAGTATATTCACCTGCTCTGCAATTCGAATATCAGCCTGCCTTCAGACCTTTGGGTGCCGGTAACCAAGCTGATCAAGCCTATGCGTTCACGCCAGACAGCCGCCGGAGTCTTCCTGGATGAAGGTGAATTCGAATATTCGGTGGAGGTCTATTTCAAGACTATGGACAATCTCCTCGAGTACAAGGACGGAGCCTCATATTTCAATACTTCTACAGGCTGGGAAGAAAAGGTCAGCCTCGGCCGAGGCTGGTCCTACGGACTGGAGTTCTTTGTCCAAAAGAAACTCGGCAAGACCACGGGCTGGGTAGGCTATACTCTCGCCAAGGCTATGCGCAAGTTCGACAAGCCGGGTATGGAAATAAACAACGGAGAGCCTTTCCCTGCGAAGTATGACAGACGCCACGACCTCAGCGCTACCATCAGCCACCAGTTCTCCAAAAGCTTCGATATCAGTGCCAGCTTTGTGTTTGCCTCCGGCAATAGGGGAAGCCTCTCATTCGAAGATTATCCTACCGAGTCCATCGTTGGGTCAGGAGCTGAAGCAGGTCCTTCCGATTTCTATGAGATTAATTCCTATCTGTCCGGCAGGAACAATTACCGTATGCCCCCATACCACCGTCTGGATCTGGGTATGAACTTCCACAAGCAGAAAAAAAACGGCATCGCCACTTGGAATATCAGCGTATATAATGCCTACAATCATCAGAATCCATATCTCTTGACTGTGGACACTCATTACGAATACGATAAGAATGATAATCTCGTAGATACCTGGCCTGTACTGAAGCAGGTGTCTATTTTCCCGATAATCCCTTCAGTTTCATATACTTTCAAGTTCTAATGCTATGAAGAGAGGATTAATAATAGCCGCTATATCCCTGGTCTCGCTTCTCTGTTCCTGCACCAAGGAGATAAAGTTCAACGGAGATTACGACGGAGAAAAACTTGTGCTCTACTCCTTTGCCAATCCGGATACCAGGCTTACAGCCAGGGTGTATAAATCTCAGTTCTTTCTGGCCAAGGACTACCGTTATGATTATGAGCTCATTGACAATGTCGAACTTACCGTGGAAGTAAACGGGGACAGACAGTATTCATTTGTCAGGGAAGGCAAAAGCTATGTATCGGAATATGTTCCTCAGGAAGGAGACCACATCAAGGTTACGGCATCCCACAAGGATTTCAAGACTGTATATGGAGAGACAGATGTTCCCAAACGTCCGGAATTCGGGATTGGCTCATACAAAGTAACTCCAGCTCCATCCCAAGGTGGCTCAACCCGCCTCGAATTTGATTTGACGATTCAGGACCCGGAGGGAGAAGAGAACTATTACCGATTGAATGCTTGGCAGTACCAACAGAGATTTGAGTGGGATGAGGACGAAGAAGCGGAATCCCTATGGTATAATCAGAATATCTATTCCAATGATGCCATCTTCAATTCAGCGCAATTGGGCTCTTACATTGACAGAATCGATGGCTCAGATTCTATGGTGCCCGATTTCTTTGATGACGGTGCCTTTGATGGCTCTTCTCACTGCTTCCGTATATGGATGAATCTCTATCTCGAAGAAGGAAAGTCAGAAGGCGATATCAGGCCGGAAGACTTCAAAGTGGCTGTAGATGCTGTCTCAGAGAGCTATTACAGATACAGCCTTTCCCGCGAAGCTGCGTACAATATGGATGGTATAGCCGAAGTATTCGGGGAACCGGTCAGCATTTATAACAATATCGTAAACGGAATAGGCTGTGTCGGCGCAGTGAGCAGTCTTCAGCTCAGCTTCGATGGCCGCTATCAGTAATCCCGATTGTGGCGGCCCCGGGAGACGTTTCCTTGCGATTATGGCAAGAGAAAAGTTCCGTAGCCGATTCTTCCCTAAGCGAGTCTTTCATAATACCTTTGCAATGTCGAAAGGGACCTCAGTCCTCTCGACAGAATAGCAGAACATAAAACTACAGAAATATGAAAGCACTCATCATCATTGCCGTATGCCTTACTTTGGCACTCGTGCTCAGAATCTTTGAGATTCTCACCAGCAGACAGAACATTAACAGCGTAGGCGGAAAGGCCAACAGGAATTCAAGGAATATGTCCAGGGTGGATATCACCGACGCAGAGGATCTGAAGAAAGCCCTTGAGCTCTACAGGGACCTCGCGGACTGAGCTTTAATAACAGGGAAGTCTACAAATTCTTACTACAGAAGAGATAGCAGTCTTTTTTTTGTCTCAGGGGTAATGAAGTGCGAGGTTTCTCAGTCAGACCTCTCAGTTTAGGAGATATTTCTATAACTTTGTTGCCAGAAGATATTAGATATTAGTTTAATTATATGTTTCATATGAAGATGACAAAGACTAAGTGACTTAAGCTATCGTTGCTGCTGCTGCTCTTTTCGCTTGCGACTGCTTGTGATAATAGAGAACCGGAGGTTTATGAAGAGCCGAGTATTCAAATGCTTTATGGAAATTACCGCCTTACAAAAATTCATTGGACCGGCTATCCTGTAGAGCTGAATTATGATAAAACAACCTATCACGTTATTCAGCGGGAAATGGAGGAAAAAATCGGTTATTATGAGCCTAACTATATAGCAAATGTAGCCAAGGGAGAAAGCTATGAAGATGAAGATGAAGATTATACTGTATTCAATGTGACTCTTCCGTACCCGTACTATTTCTACTCAGAAGATAGATGGTACTGCTCTTGTATACGTGACTTCCAAATGAGCCTGACGGGTGACAACAAGTTCTTTGAACTTGGTGGACTAAACTGCCCAGCATATCCTAACTATCTTCAAAGCAATGATTTATTCCTTGCTGGTATAGCGAATGTTGGTGTTGTCGTTGAAGCGTTTGAGGATGAATCGTTCGACGTTCGTCTTCATTGCGTACTTCCGTATGATAATCCGTATAATAATGAACAGAGTTTGAATTACGGGTATTTATATTATACCTTTACAAAAGGTAAGCGTCTCCGCGATGACGTATTGACATAAGGTGTCACTCCATCTACCTTTGCAAGAAAAGAACAAGAAGATGGAAGAATCAATCCCAGCTCAGGCGATAGCGCGTTATCGCAAGGTTATAGAGGACTTCAGATCAAGGCTTGGGGAGAATCCTGACCTGGAACTACGCGAGTATTGTAAAGAAACTCATACCAACTATCGTGGCCTCATAGATTGGATGGAGCGCAACGGAATCAAT
>JAQXOE010000048.1 GCA_029098505.1 Bacteroidales bacterium | reverse complement strand
TACATAGATGGTTGCCTCTACTCCGGGATTGCGCAGTTCGAGAATGTCGAATGAGCGTGAGTCGATGTAGTTGTCTATCAAAACAATCTCTCGTTTTGCTATCTTGATGAGTTGCTCTGCAAAGAGTCGTGCATCCAACACATGTCCTTCGTAGAATATGCCCTCAATAGGAGGGACATTGGTGCGTATAAACAAATCAATCTGCTTCTGCGGATTATTGAGACTCTGCTCGATATCAACGAAGCGTTGGTCTGTGCGCTCCTGAAGGGCTACAAGATGGCGATTGATGCTATAACCTTGAAGCAGGTACTGTTTGAGGATGGTGTTACTCCACCTGCGAAAAGCTGTCGCATTGACACTATTGACTCTATAGCCAACTGATAGAATAGCATCAAGATTATAGGTGGGTTCTATTAATTACAATTCTCTGAGGAATTACTGCATTTTGCCCAAAAGCAAAGCTGCGGTCTTTCACTCTCTCTTCGGCATCTTTCTTTGTAAGTTTTGACTACGTCTTCCTCCTCCTCGCTCGGGATAGCTCGAGCAAGCTCGGCTCTCCTCTCGCTCGTCTACTTTTGACAGTCGTCAAAAGTAGGTTGCACCATAGCTCGCTATGCTGCTTCACTCTTTCAAAGAAATCTGCTCGAAGATAGAGTAAAATCCCATCAAAGCTAATTTATATAACCCACCTTTAATATGCAGTAGTATAGTGCTGTTTGCCGTCATTACCCATGTGTTCCAAAATGGAACATGTGCTTGCCTTGTCCAGTTCGCCACTTTTGTAAATATTGTTTAAATGTTTCGTTATTGCCGGACGCTTGATTCCAAACAACTCCGCTATTTGCTGCTGAGTAAGCCATACGGTTTCATTACCATCATCAATCTTTACTTCAAGACGTATGCTGTCATCTGGCTGATAATGCACAATCTGTGACTCGTTATTCATGACTGATGAGTGATTATTCACACATTATATATTTTTCAGCGGTGTTTATCAAGCTAAAGCAAGTTCTTCGCACATTGTTTATATTAATAGGAGCTCATCATGCTAAAGCAAGTTTCTGATTGCTGAGTAATGATGTGCGACCCCTCTGGGGACGCAGTCGGCTGGCGGTGGAGGGGTGTTAACTGTTAACGCGAAACTCGAGATTTTTTTGTTGCGTGCGAAGGTATCGAACCATGAGCGGGATGCTCCACCTGCGCGCACGCAATCCTTATGTTTTATTTTACTATGCCTTTTTCGAGGTATTCGGCGAGGTTTGTCTTTCTAATCTCTGAGGCTGCGGTATCAGCGGCTACTTTCTTCATATCATGTGCTACCATCAATTCTACTAACTGTTCGAATGAGGTGGTCTGAGGGTTCCAGCCGAGTTTTGCTTTGGCCTTGGTGGGATCACCCCAGAGGTTGACCACATCTGTAGGACGGTAGAAGTCTTCGGAGACTGCAACCACTGTCTTGCCGACCAAATGTGCATTGGCTTCGTCTGCCACTGAAGCCACGATACCCTTTTCATTGATGCCTTCTCCTTCCCAGCGAAGCTCTATGCCTGCGTGGTGGAATGCCAGTGTGGCGAACTCGCGTACTGTATGCTGCACACCTGTAGCTATAACGAAGTCCTCAGGCTTGTCATGCTGGAGTATGAGCCACATACATTCAACGTAATCCTTGGCATAACCCCAGTCTCTCAGAGAGTCAAGGTTGCCAAGGTAGAGACACTCCTGCTTGCCCTGGGAGATGCGGGCAGCTGCAAGGGTGATTTTGCGGGTAACGAAGGTCTCGCCTCTTCGCTCGGATTCGTGGTTGAACAGGATTCCTGAGCAACAGAACATATTGTATGCTTCTCTGTACTCCTTGATTATCCAGTATCCGTAGAGCTTGGCCACTGCGTAAGGGGAATATGGATGAAATGGGGTATTTTCGTTCTGCGGCACCTCTTCGACCTTGCCATAAAGTTCTGATGTCGATGCCTGATATATCTTGCAGCTGTTTTCCAAATGGTTGGTTCTGACTGCCTCAAGGATTCTAAGAACGCCTACTGCATCCACATCGGCAGTAAACTCCGGTGCATCGAATGAGACCTGTACGTGGGACTGCGCTGCGAGGTTGTAGATTTCAGTCGGCTGCACCTTACCCACCAGTTTGACCAACGACATGGAGTCGCTCATATCAGCGTAATGCAGGTGGAAGTTGGGTGTACCTTCAAGGTGTGCTATACGCTCTCGATAATCAACAGATGAGCGGCGGATGATGCCGTGGACTTCGTATCCTTTTGAAAGCAAAAATTCTGATAGATAACTTCCGTCCTGTCCTGTTACTCCGGTGATGAGTGCTATATTTCGATTCATAGTGTGTATGGTTATTATTATATGACTGCTGACTTATGATTATTCTCTTCTTATGTGTAATTCTATTGATTCAGGATGTGATGCGACGAATTTATCCGCATCCCTGACCACCAGTGCCAGGTAGCCGCCTCCGCCTGCTCCGGTGAGCTTCCATGCAAGGACATCCTGCATAGCGGAATATCTGTCAATATGGGGCTGAACGCTTGCCTGCTCACAGGGGCTACCATTGACAAATGGAGTCACCATTGCGGGGAACATTGCTGTCTGAGCTTCGAATGAGGCTTTGTACGCTTTGGCAAAAGAATCGAGGTCGCGCGATAGTATGGCGCTCCAGCACAGGTCTGCAGCATCGGCAAGGGCAGCAACTTTGGCCGGTGTTATATCTCTGTTTTCGACTACAGAACATCCTGCTCTTCTGGGTTCCAAAGGTATCATCACCAAGTGGCTTTCAAGGAAACGCAAAGTCATTTCATCTTTGGTGCTTTCGATTTTTGAGGGCCAGAAGTTATTGTCGTAGTAGTGGCGTGCCAGACCCGGAACGCATATTCCTATCGAGTCCTGTGCTCCTGATATGTGACCGTCCTCACGTTCGGGGTTGTTTTCGAAACAGAAGACCAGCCTTGCAAGCATCTCCGGATCCATGTTGGGCAGTTTCACGGGCCATATCATCTGTATCATCTTTCTGGTGGATGTCGAGAGTCCGCACCTGTCCCTGATGGGAAAAGTCGGCTCGAGGGATATGGTTATGGCCCAGCCGGGATGGTACTGACTCACGTATGGTTGGTCTATCCATGTTCCTGCTATGTCCAATCTGGTGGGGATGCCTTTTCCGGAGTCGTTCTCTTTGCCAAGTTGGGCTTTGAGTGATGAAGAGCTTCTCGCCTGAAGGCCTTCTGCTGGTCTTCTCTGAAGCTCTATGTATTCTATGCCACGCTCGCGGCAAAGCTGACGCTTCTCTTCCGATCCTCCTTCCGTGTTCACTACGAAAATGTCCGGCTTCACGATATCCAAGGTCGGGATAAAATCAATGACTCCGCCACCTTTGTTTATGTAGGCCTGCTTGACATACTTGATGCTCTGCACCATAAAGAGCCGTTCCTCCTCGGGAAACATCGGTTTACGGTGTTTGTATTCGAGGTATGTGGCATCGGATCCTATGCCTACATACAGTTCTCCATAATGTGAAGCCTGTTTGAAGAATTCTATGTGTCCGCTGTGAAGCAGGTCATAACACCCGCTTACGAAAACCTTCTTTGACATTATCTGCTATGTTTGACGGCGTATACTCCATACACTCCTACGATGAGGAAGCATACTGCCGGAATGAAATAACTGGCGTATATGGTAAAGTGGTCTGAGATGATGCCCTGCAGAGGTGTCAGGATTGCTCCTCCGAGGATGGCCATAATCAGGCCGCTGGCTCCTATCTTGCTGTCCTGGGGATGATCTCCTTTTGCAATTCCGCTAAGTGCCATACCGTAAATGGTAGGGAACATTAGGCTCATAAAGACGCTGACCAGAACAAGTGCGATGACCAGTATCATACCACTGCCGGATGTGAGTGCCACAACAATGGACATGAGTGCGGAGAGTGCCGCTCCTGCGATTAAAAGTTTTGAGGGGGATATCCATTTCATGAGCCAGGTGTAGACGAACCTTGAAAGACAGAAGCATATTATGGTGATCAGATAGACCGTACTGGCTTGAGACTCGGTTACTCCAAGTTCCTGCATCACTATGCGTATGGTGAAACTCCATACTCCTATCTGGGCTCCGACATAGAAGAACTGGGCGATGACGCCTCCCTTGTACAAACCGTTCTTGGCCAAGCGCTTTAATGTGCACACGAGACCGTCCTGTCTGTCGGTATCTTTGCCGATGGGCATCTTTGAAAAGACCATCACTGCGAGTATGGCCAACAAGACACAGCCTAATGAGGCGTATGTTCCGCTGACTGAGTAGAGGCTTATGTTGCCCAGTATGAAGTATTTACTCAGAAGTATGCCCAGAATGGACCCTATGGGATTGAAGCTCTGGGCTATATTGAGTCTTCTGGTTGCAGTTTCGGGGGATCCCATACTGAGGATGTAAGGGTTGGCCGTAGTCTCAAGAACGCTGCATCCTCCTGCCATTATGTAGATGGCAATGAGGTAAAAGGTATAGCTTCCTACCTTTGCTGCGGGATAGAACAGCATTGCCCCTGCAGCGTAGAGAAGCAGACCTGCGGTAATTCCGGACTTGTAGCTTTTCTTTCTGATGTACAGTGCTGCTGGAAGGGCAAAGCAGAAGTAACTGCCATAGAAGGCAAACTGGATAAGTGTCGTCTGGGTATCTGACATATCCATTATCCGCTTGAATGCCGCCAGCAGTGTGTCTGTCATGTTGTTAGCCAGCCCCCATAGAAGAAAGAGGCTGGTTACCAGTACGAAGGGCACTATGTATTCTCTTTGGAGTACCCTGTTCCTGTCAGGGATACTGGTCCTGATTCTGGCTTCTGTATCTGTTTCGGTTTTCATCTTGGGTCAAGGGATTATTTGTCTGAGTATTCCTGCGCGGACTTCGAATCGAATATCTTGTCCATCATCTGCCACTTTTGGGATGAGGTGGCAGATGGGTCACAGCCCTGGAACTGACTTACGTATGCTTCCCATTCCGCCTGACGGGGAAGAAGGGCAAGGCGTGCCATATCTCTTTCCCACTCAAAGCTGTCGACTGTATCGACTATCATGAAAAGTCTGTTTTCGAGTGCATATATCTCCATTGAGAGAATTCCCACCTCGTGCTGTCCATCAATTATTTCAGGCCATACATGCCTGTGTACTTCAAGGTATCGCTCTATCGATTCCTGATCGGCCTTTATGGTCAGGGTCTGGCAGTATCTTTTCATAGCCCAGGACTCTGTTTATACCATTCGAAGAGTCTGCCTACTCCCTCTTCTATCTCTACTTTATGTCTCCAGCCCAGTGAATGGAGTTTTTCCACATCGATGAGCTTGCGCATGGTCCCGTCGGGTTTGCTGCTGTCGAAAAGGACCTCTCCGCGAAAATCTGTTACCTTAACGACCAGTTCTGACAGCTCTCTGATGGTCAGTTCCTTTCCTGTTCCGATGTTGATATGGCAGTTTCTGATCTCTCCAAGTGACGGGATGGCGCCTCCTCTGCCTGTCGAGTGGTTTCTGTCAACTGCTCCGTCCGCTTTGTTGCCATAGTGGACTGAAGAGTATTTTTCTATCCCTATGATATCGCTGAAGTCGACATTGAGAAGGATGTGTACAGAGGCATCTGCCATATCTTCGCTCCAGAGGAACTCACGGAGGGGACGTCCTGTACCCCAAAGGGTTACTCTGTTATCTTCTATGCCGTAGAATGAGAGTACCTTGCGGATCGTATTCTCCGGGCTTTCTCCGTTTATGACATATCTTACACTTTGGCCTTCCTCTTTGATGTTGGCTCCTACTGGGCGCAGATCAAGATCTTTTTTTATGGTTTCCCAATCGCCCTGGTGAAGAAGCTTCGAAAGGTAGATCTTGCGCATCATCGCCGGCATTACATGTGAGTTTTCAAGGTGGAAATTGTCGTTCGGTCCGTATAGATTTGTAGGCATGACGGCAATGTAGTTAGTGCCATACTGAAGGTTGTAGGACTCGCACATCTTAAGTCCGGCTATCTTTGCGATGGCATACTCTTCATTGGTATACTCCAGCTCTCCGGTAAGAAGACAATCCTCCTTCATCGGCTGAGGGGCATTCTTGGGGTATATGCAGGTGGATCCCAAGAACAGCAGTTTCTTTACTCCGTGTGAATATGCTTCAGAAATGATGTTGCACTGAATCTTCATATTCATCATTATGAAGTCTGCACGGTAAAGGTTGTTGGCCATGATTCCTCCCACGAAGGCGGCGGCGATGACGACGGCATCGGGTCTCTCTTCATCGAAGAATTTTCGTACTGCGATCTGGTCGGTAAGATCAAGTTCGCTATGCGTGCGGCCTACAAGGTTGGTGTAGCCTCGCCTTATCAGGTTTTCCCAGATAGCGGAGCCGACTAGTCCGCGGTGACCTGCTATGTATATTTTTGAGTTGATATCCAGCATTGTGTTGATGATATTTTTTGTCATTTATTCATTCCACGACCATTCGTATCGCTCTACATCCTCTTCGGACAGGGGGTGGCCGCACTGTACCTCTATGAGTGTCAGGTCTGTATCTGCCAAAACGGAGTGCTTGACTCCGACAGGTGCCACCATTGTATCTCCGGCCTTGACTCTGGTCACTTCTGTACCAAGGACTACCTTGCCTTCTCCCTGGACAAAGGTCCACACCTCGCTGCGGTGACGGTGTAACTGGTAGGATGTGCTGCAGCCTGCTTTGATGGTGATACTTTTGGTAAGGGAGTGGTTTCCGTCCTTGTATGTGCTCTCGTCGATTACCCGGTAGGTGCCCCATCTCTTCTCTTCGTACATGGGTCGTGGGGTGAGGCTGTCGACGGCCTGTTTTATCTCTTCGGCATATTTCTTCCGGCATATAATGATTCCGTCAGGACTTGCTGCCACTACGGTATCTTCCATCCCGTCCACATATATGGGGTGCTGCAATTCGTTTATTACATGGGTGTTAACGCAGTGGGGCCCCATTACGGCATTGCCTATGACCGGCTTGTGGAGTTCATCGGTGAGGGTGTTCCATGTACCGAGGTCTTTCCACTGACCTGTGTATGGTACTACGGTCACGGATTCTGCTTTTTCAGCGACTTCATAGTCAAACGAGATTTTGGGAAATTCACTATATCGCGACCGTGTCTGTTCGAAGCTCTCTGAATCGATGTATCTTCTTACTATATTCATGATATAGCCGAGTCTGAAAGCGAATACACCTCCGTTCCACAATGCGTTCATCTGCAGAAGCTCTTTTGCCTTATCGACAGAGGGCTTCTCGGTAAACTTACTTACCTTCATTGAGATACCCTGCGGTTTTTCTCCCTGTTCAGGGACCACGTAGCCATATTTTTCGCTCGGATATGTCGGGGTTATTCCCATCAGTACGAGGTCTGCCACATTGTTTCGTACGCATTCGGCCATTTTGCCGATGCAATCAAAGTAACCGGACTCTGTAAAGGGGTCGCAGGGCATGATTACAACGACTTCGTCATCACTGCATCCTTTTCGTAGTTTCAGGTAGCTGGCTGCGAGTGCTATTGCAGGGAAGGTATCCCTGCGTTCCGGTTCGGTTACTACTGAGACGCTCTCTCCAAGCTGGTTAAGGATGATATCGAGCTGGCTGGCGTTGGTGGCTATGGTTATATCTCTTGTAAGGTCTGCCTCTCTGATTTGGCGAACTACCCTTTGGACCATTGATTCCATTGTTCCGTCGTCCTTTTCAAGAAGGGGAAGGAACTGTTTGCTTCTGGCGTTGTTGCTCAGTGGCCACAGGCGTTTGCCTGAGCCGCCGGAGAGAAGGATCAGCTGCATATTGGCGGAAGATTTGTCGTTTGACATAGTATTATCTGGTTAATTATTTATTATCTAGTGATTCGTACTTGCTGTTGCGGCTTTTGTATTCGGGGACGATGGATTTCATTTTGGCTACGATGGCCATATCGTCAAAGCTCTGGGAGAGGGTGTAGAGTTCCTGTTCGTTTTGAAGGGCAAGGCTGTATTCG
>JAQXOE010000047.1 GCA_029098505.1 Bacteroidales bacterium | reverse complement strand
TCTCAGATCATATGTGTCTCTTGATTTTACTCGTTTGCCTATGAAATTGCAGTCCTTGCAACTCGAAAAAACTCGAATTCTACAGACTCTAATCTCTTTCTTCTTTAACCTCGTTATCTCTCTCAGTATTGTCAATGAACTGCGCTTCAGTAATTTCACTTTCGCTTATTCCCCGAAGCGGATTGCAAAGGTAAGCATAATTTTTAAACCTGCAAATCTTTTTCGAGAAAAATTGCAAAATTTAACAAGAAAACAGACTGACAAGGTTAAGAATTACCTTGCTGGCTGCCTGCATATTCTCCAAAGGCACGAATTCCATCTTGCCGTGGAAATTGAGACCGCCGGCGAAGATGTTCGGGCAAGGGAGGCCCATAAACGAGAGATTCGCTCCGTCAGTACCGCCGCGAATAGGCTGCACTTTCGGCTTGATACCCTCCATCTCCATTGCCTTGATAGCCTTCTCGACAATATGATAGTGAGGCTCGACTTCCTTGCGCATATTATAATATTGATGGCGGATTTCAGCCGTAGCCGTTCCTTCTCCATACTTGGAGTTGATGAAAGCGACACATTGGCGCACGCATTCCTTCCTTTTCTCGTAGAGTTCCATATCGTGATCCCTTATAATATAGGATATGCTGGCCTCTTCAACTGAGCCACTGATGCCGATGAGGTGGAAGAAGCCCTCGTAGCCTTCGGTGTACTCCGGTTTCTGTTCTACAGGCAGGAGCGAGTCGAACTCCATTGCTATGCGTATGGCATTCTTCATCTTTCCCTTCGCATAGCCCGGATGGACATTGCGGCCCTGAATCCTGATGGTAGCGGCAGCAGCATTGAAATTCTCGAATTCAAGCTCACCTATATCTCCACCGTCCATTGTGTAAGCATAATCTGCATCGAATTTGGCAACATCAAACTTGGCGACGCCACGACCGATTTCCTCATCCGGAGTAAAGCCGATACGGAGCTCTCCGTGCTTGAATTCAGGATGTTCCACTATATACTGAACCGCGTCCATAATCTCAGCGACTCCAGCCTTGTCATCAGCTCCGAGCAAGGTCGTACCATCGGTGGTAATGAGGGTCTGACCGAGGTGCGCAAGCATTTCCGGAAACTCGGAAGGCTTCAGATAGAGCCCCGGAACGCCCTTGAGGGCAATGTCGGAGCCATCGTAGTTTTCGATAATCTGAGGCTTGATGTCAGCGCCCGAAGCATCCGGAGATGTGTCAACGTGGGCAATGAATCCGAGCTTCGGAGCCGGTCCGTCAATATTCGAAGGGATGCGACCCATTACATAGCCGTACTCATCAAGTTCAGCCTCAACGCCCAGTGCAACTAGTTCATCGCGCAGCATTCGGAGCAGGTCGAACTGTTTGGCCGAGGATGGCTGGGATGCCGACTCTTCGTCAGACTGTGTATCCACAGCCACATATCTCAAAAATCTGTCAAGTATCTTTTCCATATCTATTCACATTGATATTCAATGACTTACTTGTCCTTTTTCATAGAAGCCACCACCATATAGACTATGAGGCAGACGAAAGGAATTATCGCCAGAGCTTCACCATATTGTGCATTCCAGTCGTAAAGGAACCAGTCCACATTGGCGAAACGCAATATCGCGCTGACCACTCCCATAAGGGCACCTCCGGCAATGAAACCGCTCGCGATGAGCGTTCCCTTTTCCTGACGCGCTGTATTGAGAGCCTGATCCTTCGAACGGGATGACACGAACCAGGAGATGGCACCGCCCACCAGGAGAGGGAGGTTCAGGTCAATAGGAATGAACATTCCGAGACAGAACGCGAGAGCCGGCACCTTGAAGACAGTAAGAAGAATGGCAATAAGCGCTCCTATTCCGTAAAGGAGCCAAGGGGCACTGCCGCCGTTCATCATAGGCTGAATTACCGCTGCCATTGCATTAGCCTGAGGGGCAACGAGGGCATTCTCTCCTACAAAACCGTAGGTTTTATTGAGGACGAGCATCACTCCTGCGACGGTGAAGGCTGATACAAGCACTCCCACGAACTTCCAGGACTCCTGCTTCGCTGGTGTCGTTCCGATCCAGTAGCCGATTTTGAGGTCGGTGATAAATGCACCGGCCACCGAAAGCGCCGTGCAGACCACTCCGCCTATCAACATTGCCGCCACCATTCCGGCATTGCCATTAAGACCGACAGCAACGAGCACGAGGGCGGTGATTATCAGCGTCATAATGGTCATTCCGCTGACGGGGTTCGAGCCGACGATGGCGATGGCATTGGCTGCGACTGTGGTGAAGAGGAAGGAAATAAGGGCAACGATGAGGACTCCGACAAGGGCTTGCCATACATTGTTGACCACTCCGCCGAGAGCGAAGAAGGCGAAGACTGCGAGGAGGGTCAGAATGATGCCGAAGACCACTGCCTTCATTGAGATATCCTTCTGGGTACGCTCCACTGCCACTGCCGCATCGCCCGGTTTCTTCTTGAATTCGGCCACAGCGAGTCCGAGCGCAGATTTGATGACGCCCGAAGACTTGATGATGCCGATGATTCCGGCTGTGGCAATACCGCCGATTCCGATATGGCGGGCATAGTCCTTGAAAATCTGGTCTGCGCTCATCTGCGAGATGGTCTGAACGACTCCGGTGTGCATCAGGTCAATGACATTGCCACCCCAAATGAGATTCATCAGAGGAATGATGACCAGCCAGACGAGGAAGGAGCCGCAGCAGATGACGAGCGCATATTTAAGTCCGATGATATAGCCCAATCCGAGTACGGCAGCGCCTGTATTGAGCTTGAGCACGAGCTTGGCCTTGTCAGCCAGAACCTGCCCCCAATGCATCACTGTCGTGGTTACGGTCTCGCTCCAGGCGCCGAAAGTGGCGACAATGAAGTCGTACAGACCGCCGATGAGGCCGCTGATGAGGAGGGTTTTGGCGCCCTGGCCGCCACCTTCTCCGTTGACGAGCACCTGAGTAGTGGCTGTGGCCTCAGGGAAAGGATACTTGCCGTGCATCTCCTTCACGAAATACTTCCTGAAAGGAATGAGGAAGAGTATGCCGAGCACACCGCCAAGAAGGGATGACAGTGCCATCTGCATAAAATTGATATCAAGTCCGAGGATGTAGATGGCCGGGAGTGTGAAAATCGCACCTGCCACCACCGCTCCGGAACAAGCGCCTATGGACTGAATGATGACATTCTGCGCCAGACCGGACTTTTTGCCCAATGCGCCGGTGACTCCGACTGCGATTATGGCAATAGGGATGGCAGCTTCGAAGACCTGTCCCACTTTAAGTCCAAGGTAAGCAGCTGCTGCTGAGAACAATACAACCATCAACAGGCCTATCACCACTGAATACGGGGTGACTTCCGGAAAAGACTTTCCGGCAGGAAGGAGCGGTTTGTACTCCTCGCCAGCCTTGAGCTCCCTATGGGCGTTTTCCGGCAATGAACATTTTTTGTTGTCTTCCATATGATATCGGTTATTCGTTGATTAGCTTCCGGGCCATTTTCTTTTCATAGGCCTCTATATACTTTTCGAGCCGCTTTCTGTCACGCTCCGCAGCCTTCTCAGCTGCTATGACCTTCTTCAGCGTCCGTTTTCTATACTTCTCCTGTTGTTTTTCTGCTTTTCTGGCGGCCTTTTCAGCATCACGCTTGTCCAGCTCGGCCCATCTGGCCTCCTTGGCCTTCCGCCTTGCTTCACGCTTAGCCTGAGCCTGCTCAAGCTTAAGTTTCTTTTCGGCCTCCTTCCT
>JAQXOE010000046.1 GCA_029098505.1 Bacteroidales bacterium | reverse complement strand
GAGTATCTGGATATTGAAGAGTGTCAGGAGATTGTCGAGGCCTTCAACTGTGATTGAGCATTTGATCTTCGGATGATGGATATCAAATCGCCGGATGTCGTTTTTCTTGGCTCCACCTTCGAAGAATCCGATCCTCGCGTCATTGACGGCCGCTCCGGCGAGGACGGGAGCGAGATCCGGTGATGTTGAGCACCCGACCCGGACCTCGGCGTCCATGAGAAAGGCTCATTTCATGGACGAACACCCGATTCGAAGCTCGGTGTCCATGAGAAAGGCTCATTTCATGGACAAACACCCGATCCGGAGCACGGCGGCCATGAGACAATTGCGTAATTGAATATTCAGATAATCCATACATTCCATGACAGATTACCAGTATCATATTTTTTCTCCTTATCGGGTATGTCCGATCGGTGCTCACGTTGACCATCAGCATGGCCTTGTAACTGGCTTTGCCATTGACAAGGGCGTTGACCTTTGGTTCAATGTGCGCGAAGACTCCCAGGTGAATCTTCGTTCCTTGAGCTTTGAGGGGGAGGTGCAAATAGACCTCAGCCGGCGGACGGAGATGAAGGAAAAGCATTGGGGCGACTATGCCCGTGGTGCGAAGTATGCGCTCCAGAAGCGTTTCGAGCTCACTCATGGCATCGACGGCGTCCTTCAGGGCAGCCTGCCTGTCGGAGGCTTGAGCTCGAGTGCGGCCGTGCTGATTGCGTATGTGATGGCTTTTGCCAAAGCCAACGGCATCAAACTCAAGCCCTTCGAGATAGTGACCATCGCGTCCGAGGCGGAGCGTGAATATATCGGGCTGAACAACGGTTTGCTGGATCAGGCCTGCATTGCCCTGGGCAAGAAGGACGGCCTGCTCTTCCTCGACTGCGACAGCAATGAGTGGCGCATCATCAGGCGCAATCCCCGTATGCCGGAATTCGAGATCGGCATCATTTTCTCGGGCCTTACCCGCTCGCTGGTCAACAGCGACTACAACCTGAGGGTCTACGAGTGCAAGACCGCCGCCTGGAATATGCTGGCATACCAGAATGCCCCATTGAAGACTTTCGACAAGACCTTCCTCCGGGATATTCCCAAGGAGACCTTTGACAATACCCGCGACATGATGCCATTGCGCTTCGCCAAGCGCGCGGAGCATTTCTACTCGGAGTACAGGCGTGTCCGTCAGGGAGTTACGGCCTGGGAGAGCGGCAACCTGCAGCTCTTCGGCAAGCTCTCGTTCGACTCCTGCGAGAGTTCCATACACAACTACGAGTGCGGCTCGCCGGAGCTGATTTCGATCTACAACATCATCCGTCCGCTCCTGGGCGTCTATGGCGGCAGGTTCTCGGGCGCAGGCTTCAAGGGTGCGGTCATCGCGCTGGTGGATCCTCAGCATAAAGGGGATGTCGAAAAGGCCCTGTATGAGAAGTATCTTGCGGAGTACCCTGAATATGCCGAGACCTTCAAGGTCTTCTGGGTGAAGCCTGACGACGGAGCCCGTTTCGTGGAAGATTGAAATCAATGATAGGATTATGAAGAATATAGTGATAGCCGCAGGCTATGCCACCCGCCTGGGGAAACTCACCGAGAACTTCCCCAAGCCACTCCTGAAGATAGGGGACAGCACCATCCTGGGCAGGATGCTCGATGACATTGACCGCATCCCGGAGATCGATGAGCACATAATCATCACTAACCACAAGTTTGCCGGCATCTTCGAAGATTGGGCAAAGGGCCTCTCTTACACCAAGAAGGTGACGGTGGTCGATGACGGGACTCTGACGAACGAAACCCGCCTTGGCGCCGTCTGTGACCTGTTGTTTGCCATTGACAAGCTTCACCTCGATGACGATTTGCTGGTGGTGGCTGCCGACAATCTGCTTTTCTTCTCGTTTGCCGACTTCGTGAAGTTCGCCCGTGAGAAGGACTCGAGCTGCATCATTTGCCATCAGCAGCCGGAACTGGCAAAGCTCCAGCGCACGGGAGTGGTGGTCCTGGACGAAGACTATAGGGTTCTGAATATGGAGGAGAAACCTCAGGAGCCCAAGTCCACCTGGGCAGTTCCTCCATTCTATATCTACCTCAGGAAGGACCTGGATCTTGTGCGCCGCTCGGTAGCCGATGGCTGCGACAAGGATGCTCCGGGCAATCTGGCCCACTATCTCTGCGACCACACCACCATGTACGCCTGGCCTATGGACGGCACAGGTGAGAACCTCCGCTTCGACATCGGCTCCATCGACACTTATTATGAAGCCTGCGAAAAGTACGGCATCAAGCGCCCTGTTTGAATAATGTCTTAAGGATAGGTGGATACTTGCCTTGGCCCGAAATTGGCAGTGGATATTGCCGTTAACTTATTGGTATTATGGAGGTAAAGTTTTATTTATGTTTGACCTGCGGCAATATTCTTTGCAGCGTGGTC
>JAQXOE010000045.1 GCA_029098505.1 Bacteroidales bacterium | reverse complement strand
GAAGACAATCCAATCCTCCCATTGTTGGGCATTATTGCCATCATTGTCCCTGATTGCCTGAAGGAGTCGATAGTACTCTCCTTTATTATGTGTAATAAAACGGCTCAAGTAGAGTATGGGCAGATCCAGGAGGTTATTAATTACCAAGTATAGGATGTTCACGATACGGCCGGTTCTTCCGTTTCCGTCGGTGAATGGGTGTATACTCTCGAACTGGTGATGTATTATCGCCATTTTGATGAGAGGATCTAAATCAGACACTTCGGGGTTGTTGATGAAGGCCTCAAGATTAGTCATATAGTTCACAATGTCGCGAGGGTCCTGAGGCGGTTCATAGACAATCACTCCATCATTTCGTTTCAATTTCGTGCCAGGGGTTGTTCGGAAGCCTCCGGTAGTGTGCTTCAGACTATTTTGAATCTGGATAATGTTGTTGTTCGTCAGCAGTTTGTGCTTTCTGACAAGATTAAAACCGACATATATTGCCTCACGATAACTCTGGACTTCCTTCGCGGCTGGAGTGATGGCGAAGTCCTTGATTGCCAAATCAGCCTTATAGAGATCGTCCTGTGTCGTGATGATATTCTCTATGGACGAACTGTCTCTCGCCTCCTGAAGGGTAAGAGAACTTATTAGGATGTTCTCGTTAGGGATGGTGGCAGCGACTCCCTTCAACTCGGCTAAAGCTCTGTTGGCTTTTGCCAGTTGCTTGAGGACCTGCTTTGTTTCCAAATCATATTGTATTGGCAATGTTGGTATGGAGTAATGTGTTGACATATCGGTTTTTAGCATTCAATATGCAAATATACAAATAATCTCAATACGGCAGTAATGATATCATCCTCCTACCCCACGCATCCTCAATGAGCTCCATACCCCCTCGACGATCTCTACATCATCACCGAGAACGGAGTAATGGCAGCATTTCTCCCATCATTGATTGGTAGGGGCTGACTTTCCTTCGGGCCTTTGAAAAGCCAATCGCGTTTTTGGTCTTCTTCACGCGCGTGCAGATTTGGGGATTTTAGATAACTCAGGATACGGCAAAAGGACGCAAACCACTATCGGACGAACAGAAGCGGCTGCGGGGCACCGACCAGCCCTGCCGCCTGAACGGACCCGCCTCCGGCGAAAAGGCATTGTCCACAGTATCGACAGTGTCGAACACTGTAACACTGTCTTTGCTCCCCAAGAGCGGACTCAAGGGAACGGCCAAGAAGATATACGCCATTGTAGGGACCGAGCTCCTCAATCGGGGCGTGCTGGACACTCTCGGATTGGATCTGGTCATAGCCTACTGCCGGGAGATGGGGCTGTACAATGACGTGATCCCCGGCCTGCCAGGGATTCCCCATAGAAGTGCATACCCATTCTACCGTATCGGTACATGCAGCAAGGGCGAAGATATTATTAAAAACTGACAATAACACTCCTTTCGGAGGACGTTGTTCAATATTCTACCAGTTCAACCGCTCCAACCTCCGCGAACGGCTCGGCATCAACAAGTCCGCGGCGAGCCGGCGCCAGCCGTAGCGGAACAGCGTCCTATTCCCACAATGAATAATAATTGCTATATTGGCGCCCGTTTTGACTCCTATGCCCGGAAAGGAAATAAAGAATCTCGCAAAAAATGAAACTGAATCATATGTGGTGGTTATTCGCAATACTGTCAGCGGTGTTTGCCGCCGCAACGTCCATTTTGGCTAAAGTGGGAGTTGAGGGCATTGACTCAAATCTCGCAACTGCAATCCGAACCCTGGTCATTGTTGTTATGGCCTGGGTCGTAGTGTTCTTAAGCCACAGGATAGGGCATCCTTCCGAAACTCTCGTCGAAACAATAAAGAATATCCCTGCACGCAGTTGGCTGTTCCTTATTCTGTCAGGTGTTGCAACAGGCGCCTCCTGGCTCTGCTATTTTTACGCCATCAAGGTTGGAGATGTCAGCAAAGTTGTTCCGATTGACAAATGCAGCCTCGTGCTCACCATCATCTTTGCAGTCATCTTCCTGGGAGAATCCCTGACCTGGAAAACCGTCATCGGCTGCCTCCTCCTTCTCGCCGGCACACTTGTAATGGTTTTATAGACATTTCTACTCCGCAGTCATATGATACCAGCCATCTTCTTCATATTTTTCAATTTCAGAAGGGTTGGATCCACTATACAACTAAATGACGCCATATTAACATTTGATACACACAACCTGCAATTCGTAAACCAGGAGCTTTATTCAAATTCTTCTATTTTGATGCTGAAGGTTCCGGAAGGGGCATTGACCTCGACGACCTCTCCCGTCTTCCTGCCCATCAGGGCCATTCCTATTGGTGACTTTATGGAAATCTTGCCTTCCTGAAGGTTCATCTCGTGAGGGCTTACGAGTGTGAATTTCATCTTCTTGCCATTGTTCAGATTGGTGAACTCCACTGTGCTGAGGAGCGAAATCCTGTCTTTCGGCAATGCTTCCGTGTCAATCACTCTTGAGTACTGGAGCACCTTCTGGAGGAAGCGTATGCGGCTGATTACAGCAAACCACTATCGGACGAACAGAAGCGGCTGCGGGGCACCGACCAGCCCCGCCGCCTGAACGGACCCGCCTCCGGCGAGAAGGCCGGGATGTGGCGCACGCAGTGCGGCAAATCCCGACTTGCTTTCTTTTGTAAGGAAGTAAAATCAGAAAATCAGTTCAGCTGGACTCTAGGGAGTGGGGGATAACTGTTTGACACACAGCAAGTTAAGCCTTTGTCTATAGGAAATTTTACCCATAGATAAAGTCTTAAAGTGCTGAGTCTCAATGAGTTAAGCTCCACTGGACGCCGGCAAAGAAACGCCATCCACGGAATACCGGCAAAGAGCCGCCATCCACAGAACGCCATCCACCCACGAAAAACAATGAATGAACTTTTGCTGAAATGTCAAAATAATAGGGGAGCACAGAAAAACATTGATAGAGAAATATCTCGACGCCGAGTTCGAAGTCATAAAGGGAAGCGCAATCGCAACTAAGGGGGGATTATAAAGCTCCTCAGTTCCAATAAGATAGATCTAAATTCATTCACTCCGATCTCGAGAAGCTCATCAATATCCGTTTAACGTGCAGGACGTCCTGAAGCAGTAAATATATCGAAAGCAAGGACAAGAGTGTCGTCATTTTGAAATTGAAGAAATAAGGGCAATGGAAGCTGCTCACCTTCCGGCATCGAGGAAGGCTTGCCGGAGGTCTTCGGGGAATTTTTCAATTGCGTAGCGGAGCATGGTGCGCGGCATTGATGCTGCTCGCGGCTGAAGCCAGGAGTCGAGACGTTCCAAATCGTGCTTGCCTGCCTCACGGAGCAGCCAGCCCACTGCTTTCTGAAGAAGGTCGTGTAGAGGCTGAGGGTCACCCAGAAATATTTGGGCAATTTCGTAGGTGTCGTCCAATTGTCCTGCGCGCACAAAAGCCATAGTGCTGACTATTCCGATGCGTCGCTCCCATATTGACCCTCCATTGCGGGCAAGATGGTAGAGGAGGGAGCGGTCCTTGTCCAGCAATCTCGAACGATAGCGCGGGTATCAGGGACCTTTATGCCCAGAAAGACGTCGCCGTCGCCATATTGCCCTGGACCACATTTGAAAAAGCGCGACAGACCGGCGACCTTTGAGGGGTCTGCCTTGGACATCATCAAGGATTTGAGTTCAGATTCCATATCAAGTTAACCAATGCCTACATATAAAACAGTGCAATCACGATTCCGAGCAGACTCCCGTTAACGACTTGGAGGGGAGTGTGACCGAGGAATTCTTTCAGTACCTCCAGTCGGTCCAGCTTAGCCAGATTGTGCAGGGGAGAACCGGATTTCAGGACTTCCAATATCTCATTGATAGCATGGGCCTGTTTGCCGCTTTCGAGGCGTACGCTCATCGCATCATGCATCACTACCAGTGCGAAGGCTGCAGCCAGAGCGAACTGGAAGGAGTCGAATCCGAAACTGAGAGCCGTGCAGGTAGCCAATGCAGATACGAAGGCCGAATGGCAGCTTGGCATTCCGCCGTCACCGAACAGGCGTTTCCATTCGAAGTGTCTGTTTTCTATTGAGTGAATTAAAAACTTCAATATTTGAGCGCTTGCCCAGGCTATTACCGAGCAAATCAGGATCTTATTGTCAAGTACTGCAGACAGTCTCATTTAAAATTATTTTAAATTATTTCTTGTCAGTCTATTATATTTGTGTCGAATTTAATTATCTTTGGGGCCACAAACATACACTTCTACACATATGAACATTATTGGTAAATATTTCAGTGTCTTGTTTTTGTCCTGCCTTCTTGTCGGATGCGCATCTCCTTCAGGCAATACCGCCGTTGACGCAAACTCCAAAAGTGAAGCTGTCAATGACGTAATAATGACCAGACGCAGCATACGCAGTTATAAGCAGATACCTGTAAGCCGTGATACCCTGCAGAGTATACTTGATGCTGGAATCAATGCTCCAAGCGGACAGAACAAGCAATCCTGGGAAATACGGGTGGCTGACAATCCGGAAACAATGCAGAGCATAGTGGAAGCTATGGCTTTGTCAAACCCTGATGTCGTAAATCCCGGATCGTGCTTCAGAGGTGCACCTGTAATGCTTTTCATTGCCAAGGATGATAGTTATCCTTTCTCTGCCATTGACTGCGGACTTCTATCGGAGAACATTATGCTCTCGGCTTGGAGTATGGGGGTCGGTTCCATCTGCCTCGGAAGCCCTATCGGCTTTATAAAGAACAGCCCCGAGCTGCTCGAAATGCTTGGTTTCAGCGAGAACTACAGTCTGGCCATCTGCATAGGTTTGGGTTATCCTGACGAAGCGCCAGAGGCTAAACCAAGGGATAAGGCCAAGTATAGATTCCTCGACTGAATCATCTGAGCTCGACATCGGTAAACCCAATATTGCCGCTAAGGAAGATAACAGGCCTGTCCTGAGCTGGTTCAGGCTTGACTCTCCTCTTGTCGTTCACGCCCGCGAAACCGCACCTTCAAATCTCTCGCCGGCAAAGCTGACATCCTGCTTGCCGAAATTGATGGCAATGCTCTTGATTTGACGGCCTTCCTTGTCGATAGTCTCGATTTCAACTTGTCGGCTCTTCTCCCAGGAATTGAAGAAAACCAGGTTCACACCTATACCTATGGCAATCGCCGCCAGTCCCAGTTGCCAGAATTTGTCCCAGCTGATGATGCCGCGTGCGCCGAGCAGGAGCAATACGCCTATGCAGATGCCAATCGCAGCCCCGCCCTTGTCCTTGCCCGTGAGCAGATTGTATAAGCAGGGGATTATAATGAACAGCGCCCACCATCCTTCGGTAGAGAAGCTGAAATCAATGATATCAAGGGTTACAAGAGCCCAGATGATACCGACAGCAATCAGTGCCAATCCAAAGGTAATTTTTATAGTCTTGTTCATAAGAATAATTGATTGTCTCGAAAGGCAAAGATATAAAATAACTTCTGTTATCTTATCATTTTTTCGTGAATGGGCTTTATCTTTGCCAAAAATCAGGAGTTCTTAAACTTAAAATGGAATATCTGTCAAAAGAACGTCACGACCAATTGGTGGAGGAATTGAATCAGCTCATCAGTGTAGAGTACCCCAGGATCAAGGATGAACTGTCTGAGGCCCGGGCTCAGGGTGATCTGAGCGAGAATTATGAGTACCGTGCTGCCAGAAGGGCCCAGGCCAGGACTATAAGCCGTATTCGCTTCCTGCAGAAGGTCCTTCAGTATTCGAGGGTCATTGACACTGATGCCTTGCCGAAGGACAGGATTTCCCTGCTCAGTCAGGTGGAGTTCACCAATATGAGCAATGGCGCGAAAATGAAATTTACCTTGGTCAGTCCTCACGAGATGAACCTTCAGGAGGGCAAGATTTCCTGTAAATCACCAATAGGTATGGCTTTGATGGGCAAGAAGAAAGGGGATGTGGCTGAAGTGAATGCGCCTTCCGGCCCTTTCAACATCAGAATAGACGATTTCAAATAGTGCCCCGGACGAGAATACTCGACATATTGATTATAAACTATTTAGCTATAATTGCCTACGGATTCGCCTATGGTTTTTTCGATAATTCCCCAATGACCAGCATTGACGACTTTGATCTTTTGACACTTCGAGTAACGAAAGAAGATGCCCCTAGTGTGTCAGATACATCATATCATGCGTACGTTATAAATTTTGAAAATGGAAGTGGTTTTGCGATTATTCGTGCTGACAAGCATTCTGAAGGTGTAATTGCTGTAAGTGATGATGGCTCGTTTGATCTTAATGGAAACGACGATTTTTTACTTCAGCTTATTGTTAATGGCATTACTTCAGACTTGTCAGCAGAAACCGCTGTTACCAAATCCGGTGTCAATCAAGTCGAGCCATTATTAAATGCAAAATGGACGCAAGAAACATCTGCGTCCGGTTGTTGGTTCAATAAATACTGTTACATGACCGTACCTGGTAGTAACAATAATAATGTTCCATGTGGCTGTACCGTTTTGGCAGGGGCTTTGGTTATTGCCTATAATGCATATCCAACGACGTTCAAAATTAATAATAGGATTATAGATTGGGGTAGCATTTTGTCTGACCCTGTTCCTGTCAGTGCAGATGCTAGGGAGGATGTTGCTTTGCTCATTGGCCAATTGTTTAACGATTGTAATGGAAAAATTGCTTTTTCTGAAGGCACGATGGTGACGGCGCGTCAAATTCAACTCAGAATGGAAGATTATGGGTATAAGAATACCGGAAGACTTCAAGGCTCAAGTTTTACAAACAGCATGAAGAACAAAACAATAGAGATGCTTGAAGACAATCGTCCGGTGTTTATTTCTGCATTGGGAACAAGTAATCATGAAGGCAGTGGTATTTATGGCCATTCTTGGGTAATTGATGGTTATAAATATGACAGCAATGGGAAAATGCTAGTACATTGTAATTGGGGCTGGAGCGGAAAAGGAAACGGCTATTTCGCCACGAATTGTTTCCAGTCTAGGAATGGGGTAGAATATGATGATGTGACGGATATGAACAATCCAACCAGAATCCCACTCCAAAACCTGTCATATCACTATAGACTTGTTTATTATAGTCTTGGGACCGGAGCAAAGTATGTTGAAAAAACTTTTAATTAAAAATGGGTAAACTTAGACGCAAATTATTTGTTGGATTTCTCGCACTGTCAATCGTTTTCGTAGTTTCCTGCGAGAAGCAGGGCCCTCAGTTTAATCACGAAACCTTCTCTTTTGACCCATCAGGGGGAGAATCTATGATTATCGTCACCGGCCCCGGATCCCAATCAATTGAATTGAATGGCAACTTTTATGGGGAAACATGCAAGACCGTTGCCAGTGGAACCAACGCCAGTTTAGTTGAGATGGTATCCAATTCATGGCTGTCTGTATCTGACAACGGGTATAGTGATGGTCAACGGTCATTCAAGATAACCACTGCCCCAAACGATAGTCAGGAAACCCGTAAATCGATAGTTCTTTTCAATTCCGGCAATGCGACATACCGAGTGACGGTGTCACAGGAAAAGTAGACGTTTTTGTCTAAGGTTCTGTTTCCCTCCACGCTTCGCTGGCAACAGATTATGCTGGTGATTCTTTGTCTTGAAGAAACGTATTATTATGACAATGCTGGACAAACATATTATTGTCCTGCATTGTCTTTTACTGTAGATGAATTAAAATCTTTACGTATACACACTAGGGGTTCAGATAAATACAGGCTGTGTACCCTTCTCTATAAGTCAGGGATATTCCAGAGTTTCGAGAATACTTTTGCCGGATTTGTAATGCCGGATTTCTTGCAGATCCAGTAGATGGCCCGTCCTATGTGCTGCTTGTTGACTTTGTCAGTGAACATTCCGGAACGTTCGTCAAACCATCCTTCCCTCACGAAACAAATAAAGAGGTTGTAGGCTTCGTTTGAAGCGGCTATTTCCACAGGGAGGTTACGAAGCAGTTCTTTCTCGCTGTCGTAGGATTTGGTCAGATAATCACCTGTCCGGTAGTCCTGTCGCAACTGATAATATGCCTTTCCGTCAAAAGGAACATCATCATTGAAATAGTTGTCGACAAACTCCTCTCTGGACATCATATTGACGAGGTCCTGTCTGACTGTGTAAGGTTTTCCCTTGCTGTTTACATATTTTTCTACTCTTGAAACAAAGAAGTCGAATCCGGTTGGAGGATTGCATCTTTTACCGCTTAGATACATTGAACGCAAATAGAGCAGTGCTCGGTATTCCCAATCAAGAATGAATGCGAGAAATGAACTCTTCGGGTTTGTGAATAGAAGAATTATGCAGGTAATTAACAGGCAAAGTGCTGCTGCCACAAAAATTTTAAAATAGATGATAATCAGAATGCGTTTTCAAATTGTTCCATTGCCGTTGCTTTCTTTTGCTCTGCCACATCAATGTATGGCTTCATGGCTTTGTAATCTGAGTGCCCCGTCCATTTCATGACGACCTGAGGAGGGATTCCTGCGGATAGTGCATGACAAATGAAAGTCCTTCGTGCTGCATGTGTCCCAATCAGCTGCCATTTAGGAAAGGTGTAGTCACCTCTGGTTCCGTTCTTATACGATGTGATTGTAAGAGGGGTATTGAACTCACACAGTTCACATATCATCTTCAGGTAGTGATTCATTTTCTGATTCGATATGACAGGAAGTGCAAGTCCGTCTAAATCAAAGGCTTTGTATTTGTCAAGAATCTCTTTCGCCCTGCTGTTCAGTTCAATGACGACAGTGTCATCTGTCTTTATGGTTGTTATGTGAATAGCACCGTCATATATATCGGTCCTCTTGAGCGCTGCCATGTCCGAATAACGAAGGGAAGTAAATGCGCAGAAACAGAACAGGTCCCTTGTCTTGTCCAGGGAACTCTTCTCTGATACCGTTGTCGTGCATTCCGTTCCATCATAATTGTGAAGGATGACCTCTGTCCCGTTCTTTGGAATCTTGAACTCATATAATTTGATCAATTCATCACTGGTCAGGAAGACTACAGGTTTCTTTGTGTCTTTAAGCTTGGCACGATATCTCTGGAATACCATATTCGAATGGTATCCGTTGTCTGCAGCCCAGTTCATGTACCATCTAAGGAGACTCAACTCCTTTGTCACGGACACATCCAACATTTGAAGATCCATTCCGCAATACCTGACATATGCGTCTAGAGTGTCGCGGTCAAATGATTCAAATGTGACGAAAGGGTTGAATTTAAGAAGATGGCTCTTAAGGGCAGTCCATTTCTTCAGGGTGTTAAGTGCCCAGTGCTTGTTGTTTCTGCCATCCTTGATGAATTCATCGTAGCAAGTAAAGAACGGAGTCTGTTCAGGTTCTTTCTTGGTTGAGTTTTCATTAGTGTTGCCGATTACCTGCAGTATCTGTTCCTTGGTCAATATGGCTTCTCGTGATTCAAGTTTCTCGAATGCGCTCTTGATAGTGTTGATGCGGGAATTGATTGCATTAAAGTCAATACCCTTGGAGTTGGATTTGCCTTTTTTGACGTATCCGGTGGTTTCGTTCCAACTGTCAGGGTGGATGCTGTATCCGATATTGGTTAGGACGTGTGTCCCCTTTATGTGTACGGAGACAATTATAGGGCGTTCTCCGTTTTTCTTGGCCTTGCTCTCTGAAGCTAGATAGAATGTTGTCGGCATATAGTAGGCGTTTTTATTTCGCCTACAAAAATTCCTACTATTTTTGTCAATTCCAAATACACTATAACAATTGCTAATAACCGTACTGTGTTGAAAATCAGTAAAAAACAAAAGCAGCAACTCCTAAGAATTGCTGCTGGTGCCCCGGACGAGACTCGAACTCGTACGCACCTTTCGGCGCAAGGGATTTTAAGTCCCTCGTGTCTACCATTTCACCACCAGGGCAATGTATCAGGCTGTGTCAAGCCCTTAAGACTTGCAAATATAGCATTTTTTATTTTGTATTCTTCATGCTTTGGGAGAATTCGCAGCCGCACCAGGTCTGATTATAGAAATTCTGCTCCTTGATGATGCTGTTCCGGCGCTCCTGCAGACCTCCTTTGCGCCAATTCTTCGCCCAGAAGAGCACATCCTCCACCTGTGCGCAAGCCCATTGCCCTGCTGCATCCACCTGTTCCAGATTCTTCCATCGCGATGAGGCGAGGGTGGTGGCAATGGTGTCGTAGCCGTTCTCCTTCGCATATTCGGCGGTCCTGAGAAGGCGGAAGCGGAAGCACTCGCTGCATCTCGAGCCGCGCTCAGGCTCATTTTCCAAGCCCTTGACGGCCATCAGCCAGGCGTCGTGCTCCCAAGGGTCTTCAATGAAAGCTACCCCCATTCCTTCTGCGTAGCGGCGGCATTCGTCGCGGCGGTGTTCGTACTCCTCGATGGGAAAGATATTGGAATTGGAGTAATAGACGGCCACATCGGCGCCTTCCCTTACGAGGGACTCGAGTATTGCCCCCGAACAAGGGGCGCAGCAGGCGTGCAATAGCAGTTTCATTGTCTTAGAAGTATTTTTTCTCCTCGCGGTCGAGGGCAATGAAGATGAAAATCATCACGGTAAAGGCCCAGAGCGACGAGCCTCCGTATGACAGCAGAGGCAAAGGAATGCCGATTACCGGCATCAGGCCTATGGTCATTCCGATGTTGATGAAAAGATGGGTGAAGATGCAGCTCGCGACGCAGTAGCCGTAAATGCGCGTAAAGGACTCCCTGCTCTTTTCAGCATCGGACACTATTCGCCATATGAGGAACACGTATAGGGCAATGACGGCAAAGCAGCCGACGAAGCCCCACTCTTCGCCTACGGTGCAGAAGATGAAGTCCGTGGACTGCTCAGGAACGAAGCCGTAGGTGGTTTGGGTGCCACGCAGGAAGCCCTTGCCCAGCAATCCTCCGGAACCAATTGCGATTTTGGACTGGTTCACGTTGTAACCCGCTCCGGCCAGGTCCTCTTTCATTCCCAGCAGCACCTCGATGCGCGAGCGCTGGTGGTCCTGAAGCACATTGTTAAAGAGGAAGTCGGTGGAGACTATCAGGGCAATGCCGATGAAAAGCGCTCCAAGCGATGCCCAGGTAAAGCTGTTCTTCTCCCTCCAGGCCTTGAACATCATCACGGGAACTCGTATGCCAATCAGCAGAATCAGCAGCCACGTAGGCTTGAATCCCAGCAGAAAGGCCAGTTTGGAATGAGCTATGATGGCCTCGCGCACGGAAGGATCCACCTGCCCGATAATGGAAGATCCCGGAATGATCATTTCGCAGAAAGCAGTCCATAATTTTGGCAATAGGGCCAGAGCCAGCATCAGCGGCGCTTCCCTAAGCAGCCATAGCTTTATCCTGTCTTTTTCGTATGCGATGCAGAGGCTGATTACCGTCAGCAATATGACCAGAGACCCGTAAGGGGATATGGTGAGAGTCGTGATGAAGAGCAGTACGCACATACCGGCAATGAGCAGCAGCCAGCCCGAGAGCCCCTCGCGGTAGAGCATAAAGATGAATCCCGCGTAAACCAGAGCCGAACCGGTCTCGCTTTCTGCAATAATGACCAGCATAGGTATGCCTATTATTGCAGCTATGCTGAGGAAATCCTTGGCCTTGCTTAGCTTGAAATGCGGTTTGCTCATAGTGGCGGCCAGAAGTAAGGAAGTCGTAATCTTCGATATTTCAGCCGGTTGGAACTTGACAGGACCCAACTCAAACCAGGAATGGGAACCCTTCGTATCCTTGGACACGAAAATCACCAGCACGAGCAGGCATAGGACGAAGAGGTAGGAGGGCGTGGCTATGACTTCCCAAAGCCGCGGGTTGACCAGGAAAAGTATGACGGAAGCAAGCCCAAGCGAAGTCAGTATCCAAATAAACTGTTTCCCGCTTCTCACGCTCCAGTCGAAAATGCTGGCAGGATTCTCGGAATGCACAGAGGCATAAATGTTTATCCACCCTATGAAGATGAGCAGCAGGTAGCAGATGACCAGTTTCCAGTCAACCGCCTGTTTCAATCCTCTTTTGTATGTCCTGCTCGGTTCCAGCATTATTATCTCAGTCTTTCTTGACCCTTGACATCAGGTCTGCATTGAGTATTCTGTCCTCGACGGCCTTCCTCTCGGGCCTGATGCCGCCTGTAAGGTATTGCTCCATCATCAGGGACGCGATAGGGCAGGCCCAGGTAGCTCCGAAGCCGGCATTTTCGATATATGCGGCAATGGCAATCTTCGGATCGTCCTTCGGTGCGAAGCAAATGAATACGGAGTTGTCGGCTCCTCTCGGGTTCTGTGCAGTTCCGGTCTTTCCGCACACATCTATCCCGGGGATGGCTGCAGCGGTAGCAGTCGCTCCTCCGGCACCGCCACCGTTGACGGCCATATACATTCCGTCAATGACCTTGGCGAACTGGGTAGTATCGACCATAGTGTACTGGCGCTCGTGATAAAGTTCGTCTATCTTAACGTTTTCCGAGTCCTTGATGATATGTGGAATGACGTAATAGCCTCTGTTGGCAACAGTTGCACATAGATTGGCTATCTGCAGAGGGGTCACTCCTATCTCACCCTGGCCTATGGAAAGGGATATGATGGTAGAGAACTTCCAGCCCTTCTTTCCGTATAGCTTGTTGTAGTAGTTCGAGGTCGGGATATTGCCTCCAAGCTCTGCCGGGAAATCGCTTCCGAGCTTGCGTCCGAAACCGAAGCTGAGCACATATTCCCTCCACTTGTCGAAGGAGTCCTGTATGCTCGAGTACTTCCTGTTTTCGAGTATGTTCCTGAAAACGTAGCAGAAGTAGCCGTTGCAGGAAGTCGCAATCGCGTCAAGAAGCGCCAATGGTGATGCATGGCTGTGACAGCCGAGCTTATGACCATTGCCATAAGGGAAACCGCGGGAGCAAGGGTAGCGGTCGCTTGGTTCCAGCACCCCCTCTTCGAGTCCGATGAGGCCGTTTACGAGCTTGAACACCGATCCCGGAGGATAGGATGCCTGTACGGTTCGGTTGAACATCGGGCGGTAAGGGTCCTTTATCAGTTCGTTGTAGTGCTGGCCTATGTCGGCAAGCTGGTCGACGCTGATGCCGGGGCTCGACACCATTGCCAGTATCTCTCCTGTTTTCGGTTCAATGGCAACGACGCTGCCGACCTTGTTCTGCATCAGGCGCTGGCCGTAGTTCTGGAGGCGGGCGTCGATGGTCGTGACTATGTCATTGCCCGGTATGGCTTCCTTGTCCATCTCTCCGTCCTTGTAGGCGGTCTGAATCTGGTTGTGCGAGTCGCGGAGATATACGTGGTAGCCTTTCTGGCCCCTCAAATCCTCCTCGCAGGCAGCCTCAATTCCCGTCTTGCCTGCATAGTCTCCCGGTCTGTACTTGCCGGGATGCTTCTTTATGTAGTCGGCATCCACTTCGGAAACATAGCCGAGCAAATTGCCTCCGGCATCGATGGGGTAGTCGCGCACGCTTCGCATCTGGCCCTTGAAACCCGGGAACTTGTATTGCACTTCTGCAAACTTCATATAGGTCTGCGGCGGCACCTGCTTCAGCATAGTCTGGGACTGATAGCCTATGCTCGATCTGTGGCTGCGGTAATAGGCCATCTTGTCGCGGATGAACTGCACATCCACGTCGAGGGCATTGGCCAGGGCCAGGGTGTCGAACTGCTTGACCTCCCTTGGTGTGACAATGATGTCATATGCGACTTTGTTGCCGACAATAATCTCTCCGTTCCTGTCGTAGATGATGCCCCTCGTAGGGTAGATTTCATCATAAACCATCGAGTTGTTGTCGGAACTTATTTTGTACTTGTCCTGAAGTATCTGGATGGTGAACAGCTTGACCAGAAGTATGGAAGCCGCTATTCCGAGCCCGATGAGGAGTTTGTTCTTCCTGTTGATTTCCATATCTAAGGCCCTTTATCTGTTGGTGGAATACTTTTCAGGCTCCAGAATGTCCACTACGAGCAGGGACAGCAGGCAGCCTGCCAGAAGCGAAGCTCCGAAACGTGCGGCTGTGAACCAGAATGGCCTGGTACCGGCCCCGTCCAGCCAAAGATACACGAGCAGGAAGATGCTCTGTGCCATAATCAGTATCAAGGAAATCTTCCAAATGCCCTGGCGCGGGATGGATATGTCCTCCTCGCGGGCAAAAACCTCATCGCCGCAGACCAGTCTGATGATGCTGAAGCGGAGCAATGCTACCGGGAGCAATGCCGCGATGTTCAGACCTATCACGCCATCTGCGAAGAAATCCACTGCGAAGGCAGAAATGAAAGTGATGATAAGGGCGGTCATAGTGTCCCTCTTGATAGGTATCATCATAATCATCGCCGGAAGTATGGACAGGGTCACGAACTGCGTGAGCCTGAAGAAGTTATAGATGCAGACCTGCCCTATCAGCAGGAGTATGAACGAGAACAGGAAACGGTTCTTTTTCATTTGGATTTGCCCGCCCCCTCCTCAAGGCTTTCCAGATACAGAATCTCGTCGCGCCCGTTGTTTACCGCAATGGTGACGAAGCGCAAGGCTGAGAAACTCTGGAACAATTTGACTTTGATTTCATTGACAGCACCGTTGACTATGCGCGACTCTCCGGCTACGCCGAGCGGAATGTCAGCCGGGAAGATGGATGAGAAGCCGCTGGTCCAGACCGTGTCACCCGGCGCGAACTTGTATTGGAGAGGAATCTCCTTCAGTATCGCCCCGTCCGAGCTGATGCCGTCCCAGATGAGAGGCCCGATAGCGCCCTCGTCGCCCAGGCGTGCGCTGATGCTGACCCCGCTGTTCATAAAGGACAATCCGTAGGAATAGTGCTTGTCGACTGCGTCAATGATGCCGACTATACCGTTGCCGGTAATGACCCCGGACTGTGCGCTGATGCCGTCCTCGGAGCCCTTGTTCAGGATGAAGTAGTTGTGCTGTTTGTTCCTGCTGAGTTTCACTATTCTCGCCGGTATGAAGCTGAATTCAGATTCTGCGGCAAGACTGTCGGTGGATACGCTGTTCTTTTCCATAGCCTCCCTGCTGCGGTAAGCCCTCAGTTCCTCCGCGAGCCTGAAGTTCTCCTCCGAGAGCCTCTCGTTTTCGCGCCCGAGACTGAAGTAATGGGCAATGCTTTCGCCGCCACCCCAGAGAGTCGCCATAACGCGGTGTGAGGCCTTGTCAATCCATATTCCCTGCAGCTGTCCTGACCTTTTGAGCATAGCGAACGCAGCAATCTCCATCAGAATGAAAATTGCTGCGCCAAGTATCCGGTATCCGATCTTCTGCTTCCGGGCCATCTGCTACCTCATCAGGAAAGAATAGTTCTCCGTATTCTTGAGTGCCATACAAGTACCTCTGGCCACTGCGTGAAGAGGGTCTTCCGCAACGTGGAAAGGAATGTTCACCTTCTCCGAGAACCTCTTGGCCAGGCCCCTGAGGAGTGCGCCGCCACCGGAGAGGAAGATGCCGTTCTCCACAATGTCGGAATACAGCTCCGGAGGAGTCTGCTCAAGGACGTGGAGTATCGATGTCTCGATTTTTGCGATGGACTTGTCGAGGCAGTGTGCTATCTCCTGGTAGGTGATGGTAGCCTCAACCGGATGCGCGGTCATAAGGTTAGGTCCCTTGACGATAATAGGGTCCGGTTCCAGTTCATCGCTGCCGAGGTCAGGAGTGACCGCTCCGACAGTAATCTTGATTTTTTCCGCGGTAATCTCGCCTACACGTATGTTGTGCTGCTGGCGGAGATAGTACTGGATGTCGCTTGTGAATACATCGCCCGCGGTACGTATGCTGTCCTGGAGCACAAGGCCTCCGAGGGAGATGACCGCTATCTCTGTGGTACCTCCTCCGATGTCGACGACCATATTGCCCTTAGGCGCCTCTACGTCCAGGCCAATACCCAGAGCGGCAGCCATAGGCTCGAAAATGAGATATACGTCGCGGCCTCCCGCGTGCTCCGAAGAGTCACGCACGGCCCTGATTTCCACTTCGGTGGAACCGGAAGGAATGCCCACCACGATCTTGATGTTCGGGGTGAAAAGTGATTTGCGTGAGCTGTTTACCTGCTTGATGAAACCGCGTATCATCATCTCGGCTGCATTGAAGTCGGCAATCACACCGTCCCTGAGGGGACGTATGGTCTTGATGCCCGGGTTGATTCTTTCGTGCATCAGCTTGGCCTTCTGGCCGATGGCAATGCACTTGCCTGTATTGTTGTCAACGGCTACAATGCTTGGCTCGTCCAGGGCAATCTTGTTGTTCTGGAAGATGATGGTATTGGCCGTGCCGAGGTCCATTGCCAGCTCTTGAGTCAAAAATGAAAATGCCATTTTATTTGTTGTCTGATAAGTTTTCTTTCAAAGTTGTAAAAATACGAAAAAAACCTAAATTTGCGGGAGTTTTTCAGGAGAAAATGGAGAAAAATAAATACGTTATCGTTATGGCCGCCGGTCACGGCTCCAGAATGGGCTCAGCCATTCCGAAACAGTTCATCGAATTGGAGGGCAAACCGATACTCCAAAGGACCATAGAAAAATTCGCTTACGCTATACCGGACATCAAGGTGGTGACCGTACTGCCCAAGGATTATATCGAGGGCTGGAAAAATCTGTGTAACCAATACAATTTTTTCTCTCCCCAGCAGCTGGTTGAAGGAGGAATCACACGCTTCCATTCCGTTCGCAATGCCCTGTCCAAAATACCTGACGGTGCGCTGGTCGCCATACACGACGGTGTACGTCCCTTGATAACTCCGGAACTGATTCGCAGGATGTTCGAGCGTATGTCCCAGGAAAGGGCCCTTATCCCCGTACTGCCTTCCGTGGATACTCTGAAAGCAGTAAGGGCGGAGAAGGATGCGGATGGAAAGACTGTGCTGCACAGCATTCCGGGCGTGGTTCTCGACCGCTCTGAAATATTCCGTGCCCAGACCCCTCAAATCTTCCGTTCGGAAGAAATCAAGAGAGCATATGAGCAGGCTTACGACACGTCATTTACCGATGATGCCAGCGTGGCCGAAAAAATGAATATACCCCTCTCCTACATCGAAGGAGAGAGGTATAATATCAAAATCACGACCAGGGATGACCTGGATTTCGCGAAAGCTATTCTGTCATTGAAGATAATGGTCTGAAACTGGCCTTTTCATAGCCCTTCACCCAAACCTGACGCTCGAAGGCTTCGTCCAAAGAAATCATAGTGTCCGTGGACTGAATGAAAGGAATTTTCTGGATTTCAGTCAGCAGTACCTGCATAAGGTGTTCATTATCAAAGCAGTATACCTTAAGCAGCAGGGATGCTGTGCCGGTTACGAAATGACACTCGACTATTTCCGGAATGTGTTTCAGGGAGTTTACAACATCCCTGTACTTGTTGGCCTCGGAAATGGTCACGCTGATGAATGCGCATACGTTCAAGCCCAAGGCGCGGGGCTTCACGAGCAGGCGCGAACCTGTTATAACACCGTTTGATTCAAGTTTTCTGACCCTCTGGTGTATGGCTGCGCCGGACACACCGCACTCCCTGGCTATCTCCAGGAAAGGCATACGTGCATTGTTTACGAGAAAAGACAGAATCTTCTGGTCTATTTCATCAATTTGGTATGACGAAGACATCTCTACTAACAAATTTTAAGCTTTTAGAGGGCAAAATTAATAAAATAATTTTAAATCAAAAACTTAGCCCGCTTAAATTTGAAACTTACTTAGCTTTTCTGAAGCCTTTTCTCTTCTTTGAAGTAGGTTCAGACTCCGCAATAATCCGTTTGCAGTCCTCCTCCGTCAGCGTCGCGGCATCGGTTCCCTTAGGGATTTTGAAATTGGAACCGGCGTGCTTGATATACGGTCCGTAACGTCCGGCAATAACCTTGATATCGCTCTCTTCGAATTCCTTAATCGCTTCGTTTCCAGCGCTTTTCGAGCTGGCTGCGTCAATCAGCGCGATGCATTCCTCGAGGCTGACCTTCAGCGGGTCGGTGCCCCTCGGCAGGGAAACATTGCTCTCGCCGTATTTCAGATAAGGGCCGTAAGGGCCTTTTGTGGCAATGACATCGGTCCCGTTGTAGCTTCCGACTGTCCTCGGTAGCTGAAAGAGCTTCAGCGCATCTTCCAAGCTTATGTTCTCTATCAATTGCCCCTTGCCCAGGCTGGCGAACTGGCGGTTCTCGCCTTCACCCTTCTGGACATAGGCTCCGAACTGGCCGAACTTGGCCACTATCATCTGTCCGTCCGCAGGGTCAATGCCGATTTCGCGTGAAACCTTGCTGTACTGGCCGTCGCTGAGGGATTCCTGTACCTTCTTGTGGAAAGGGGCATAGAATTCCGCTATGACATTGTTCCAGACCTTGCTGCCCTCGGCTATGAGGTCGAAGTCCTTCTCGACATTGGCGGTGAAATCGTAGTTCAGTATGTCCGGGAAATTCTTGACCAGGAAATCGGTCACGATCAGTCCAAGTTCCTGAGGAAGAAGCTTGTTCTTCTCTGCGCCTACAATTTCCGTCTTTTCCACCCTGCTGATGACTCCAGCCTTCAGGCAGAGATTCACCACAGGCATTTTCACGCCTTCCTTGTCTCCCTTGACGATGTAGCTGCGGCCGTTGGCAAGGGTGCCGATGATGGATGCCCAGGTCGAAGGACGGCCGATGGCGAGCTCCTCCAGCTTCTTGACCAGGGTTCCCTCAGAATAGCGCGGGGGTGCCTGGGTGTACTTGCAGTCGGCATTTATGCTTTTGGCAATCATAACATTGCCAGGCTCCAGCTTCGGAAGCTTGATCTGCTCATCGCTTTCCTCCTCGTCGTCGCGGCCCTCCATATAGACTTTCAGGAAGCCGTCGAAAAGCACCCTCGATGCCTGGAGAGCGAATTGCTCGCTGCGCTTGTCGGAATTGATTTTTACGCTGGTGTTCATCAGCTTGGCGTCAGCCATCTGAGATGCGACCGTCCTTTTCCAGATCAGAGAATAGAGCTTCTGCTCCTGAGTGCTGCCCTCGATGCTGACATTGTCAATGTAGGTAGGCCTGATGGCTTCGTGCGCCTCCTGTGCTCCCTTGGCCTTGGTGCGGTATTGCCTCGGATTCGAATACTCGCTTCCGTAGTTGTTGACGATGAAATCCTTGGCGGTATTGATGGCGAGGGAAGACAGATTGGTCGAGTCGGTTCTCATATAGGTGATGAGACCCCTCTCGTAGAGGCTCTGGGCCACTCTCATCGTGACGCTGACCGGCATATGGAGCTTGCGCACCGCCTCCTGCTGGAGGGTCGAGGTCGTGAACGGAGGTGCAGGATATCTGTTGCCCTCCTTCTCCTCCACGGAAGCGACGGTGAACCTGGCGCCAATACAGTCCTCAAGGAACTTACCGGCCTCGTCCAGGCCCTTGAAACGGGTGTCTAGAGTCGCTTTCAGCTTGACTGATGCGGGAGCTCCCTCTGGGTTGAAGATGCCCTCCACCTTATAGAAAGGCTCGTTACGGAAGGCCATAATCTCCTTTTCCCGGTCAACTATGAGGCGCAATGCCACCGACTGCACACGGCCGGCGGAAAGATTGCGCTGAACCTTGCGCCAGAGCACCGGTGAGAGCTCGAAGCCGACCAGACGGTCGAGCACTCTTCTCGCCTGCTGTGCATTGACGAGGTCCATATTGATATGCTTGGGATTCTTAACCGCGTTCTGGATAGCGTCCTTCGTGATTTCGTGGAAGGTTATTCTCCTTGTCTTCAGAGGGTCCAGTCCCAAAGTCTCGCAAAGGTGCCAGGAAATGGCCTCTCCTTCGCGGTCTTCATCGGATGCAAGCCACACTGTATCAGCGGTTTCCACATCTCTCTTGAGCTCGGCCACCACCTTCTTCTTGTCGGCAGGAATCACATATTCCGGAGTGAAGCCGTGCTCCACGTCTATGCTCATTCTGTTGTCCTGAAGGTCGCGGATATGACCGAAGCTGGCCTTTACAATGAAATCATTTCCAAGATATTTCTTGATTGTCTTCGCCTTGGACGGAGACTCTACTATCACCAAATTCCCCATATAAATTCCTCTGATCCCACGTTTTTGTTTCGAGAATGCAAAGAAAATCACAATCCGGCCAATTTTCCAAATTTAAATGCGTAATTTTGCAGGCCGTATGCACGGCCGTAATGGCCTCAACTATGTTGAGATAAGTTAAAACCGGGCGAGTCCCCACACTCGCCGACATTGATGCTGAAATGAAAGAAACGACGAGAAAGAAAATAGTCAAATGGTTCTGGGTATTGGTCACAGCGCCCGTTGCGCTGATTCTTCTGCTCCTTCTTCTGGTGGGACTTTTCGCCAAAATCCCGTCATTCGAAGAGCTTGAGAATCCGGACAACAAGCTGGCTACCCAGGTGATATCCGAAGACGGACAGGTGCTCACTACCTTCCACGTGGAGAACAGGACCTATGTATCCTACGACCAGCTCGCACCGAGCCTGATTCAGGCTGCCATAGCTACAGAGGACGTGCGCTTCTACAACCACTCGGGCATAGACTTCGTCAGTCTAGGCCGAGTAGCTGTCAAAACCCTGCTCCTGAACAATTCCAGCCAGGGAGGAGGAAGTACCATCACCCAGCAGCTCGCCAAGACCCTTTATCCCCGTCAGGAGGTAAAGAGCAAGATTCCGGGTGCATCCAAGGTCGTAATGGTCTGGACCAAGCTCAAGGAGTGGATTACTGCTGTCAAGCTCGAACGCGACTATACCAAGGAGGAGATTATCGATATGTATCTGAATTCGATTTTCTTCGGTAGCGGAGCCTATGGAGTGCGTGCTGCTTCCCAGACCTTCTTCGGCAAGGAGCCTATCGAGCTGAACGTTGAGGAGAGTGCAATGCTCGTGGGTATGGTGAACAAGCCGACCCGCTACAATCCCCGCCTGAACCCGGACAAGGCCCTGGTTCGCAGGAACTTCGTCATCGGACAGATGGAGAAGGCCGGATATCTGACCGAGGCCGAGCGTGACTCCATCAGACTCATTCCGATAAATGTTGAGAACTATCAGGTGCAGGACCACAATGCCGGACTCGCCCCGTATTTCAGGGATATGCTCCGCCGCGTAATGAATGCCGAGAAGCCAAAACGCTCGAGCTACAGTATGCCTGAGGACTATTCGGCAGATTCCCTCCGTTGGGAGAACGACCAGCTTTACGGCTGGTTGAACAAGAACAAGAAGCCTAATGGGGAGAAATATGACCTCGACAGGGATGGTCTGCGTATTTACACTACCATTGATTCCCGTATGCAGAAATATGCGGAAGAGGCTGTGGCTGAGCATCTTGGAAAGACTCTGCAGAAGAGTTTCGACAGGGAGAACAGGAATCTCAGGAACAAGCCTTTTGCCAATGATGTGGAGGATGATGTGAGAAACAGGCTGATGAGCCAGGCCCGCCGCTGGAGCGACCGCTACCGCCTGCAGAAGAAGGCCGGAGTGTCTGAGAACGAGATACTCAAGCAGTTCTCCGAGCCTGTGCCTATGCAGGTGTTTAAATGGAAGGTCGAAAAGGACAGGAACGGAAAGGAGAGGGTCAAGGGTGTCGCTGTCGATACAGTAATGACTCCGGACGATTCCATCAAGTACTACAAATCCATACTCCGTGCAGGCTTTATGGCCATCGAACCGTCTTCAGGCCACGTAAAAGCCTATGTCGGCGGCCCGAACTACCGCTATTTCAAGTATGACAATGTCAGCCAGGGCAAGCGCCAGGTAGGTTCGACTATCAAGCCTTTCCTCTACACGACAGGCCTTATGAGCGGAATGTCACCGGACAGGGAGTTTATGAACAATCCTATATCCTTCCCGTTCCCGGACGGTACCGTCTGGACTCCACGAACCACGGACAAGGAAGAGTACAAGGGCAAGCCTCTCACTATGAGACGCGGTCTGCAAATCAGTTCGAACAATATCGCAGCCTCGATAATGAAAGCGCTCTGTGAGGGCGACCCGTACTACACCACCGGCCCTACAGCTATGATCAGCCTTATGCGCAATATGGGCATCACCAGCCATATAGACCCTGTACCATCCATCTGCGTGGGTGCCGCCGACCTGAATGTATTCGAGATGGTGGCAGCTTACAACACCTTCCCTTCGGGAGGTATCTACTGCGAGCCAATCTTCGTGATGCGCATAGAGGACAATACCGGCAATACCATCAGCAGCTTCACCAAGTCGCAGAAGCAGCCTCTCAATGAAACTGTAGCATACAATATGGTGCAGATGATGAGGGGAGTGGTCGACGGAGGAACCGCCAGCCGTCTGCGCAGTGTGTACGGTCTGAAGGGCGAAATTGCCGGCAAGACAGGAACCACCAATGACAATTCCGATGGCTGGTTCATCGGATACACGCCTTCGATTACAGCCGGAGTATGGGTGGGCTGCGAAGACAGACAGGTTCATTTCCAGTCACTTGCACTTGGTGGTGGTTCGAATTCAGCCCTCCCTATCTGGGGCCTTTGGATGAAGAAATGTCTTGCTGACCCTAAACTTACGATCTCGGAAGCCGACCACTTTATTGAGCCTGCCATCAAGATACTTCCTCAGGATGGACAGGTTACCGAAATTCAGGAAACTATCGTTTCCAGCAAGGAACAACAGGAAGAAGAATCATTCTTTGATTGATAAATGGCTAAATACAATTCTGTAGCAGTATTCTACGGCAGCGACTCTTCTGAATGGGAGGTATCCTGCCGCAGCGGTGAGTTTACCGCATCACGTATTGACGGAGAAATTTACGACGTATATGAGATTCTGGCCCGCTTCGGCAAATGGGAGCTCGTCGCATACCGCAAGCGCCACTCTATGCGCGTCATCTTCCCTGAAGGCGCACGTCCTCAGGTGGACAAGACGGATTGCTCCATAATTGTCAATTGCGAAAAGGTGATGTTTGATTACATCTATATCATGCAGCACGGCAGACCGGGCGAGAACGGTCTCCTTCAGGGCTATTTCGAGATGCTGGGCATTCCTTACAGCGGCTGCAATTCCTTTGTCAGCGCTGTAGCCTTCGACAAGTTCGCCTGCAAGAATTACCTTCGTGACGTTGACTTCGTACATTGCGCCCATGACATCTTCGTGCGCAAGGGAACTGACATCAGCGACCTCAAGGACAGGGTTTGCTCGAAACTACGCTTCCCGGTATTCGTGAAACCTACCGACGGTGGTTCCAGCTTCGGAATCACCAAGCTGGAATCGGTGGATGAGTTGGAGACGGCTGTGAATTTCGCCTTCTCAGAGGGTCCTATGGTCATCATCGAACAGGGCATTTCCGGCCGTGAGCTGACCTGCGGAGTGTATTTCGATGGAGAAAAGGTCAAAGCTCTCCCTCCTATTGAGATAGTCACGGAGAATGAGTATTTCGATTATGACGCCAAGTACAACGGCAAGAGCCAGGAACTCTGTCCTGCTCCGATATCCGCCGAGGAAACAGCTCTCGTGCAGGATACCACTTGCCGCATTTACAAGCAGCTCGGCTGCTCGGGCGTTGTCAGAATAGACTACATACTCGCTGAGGACGGACTTTATTTCTTGGAAATCAATACCATACCAGGTATGACCAGCGCTTCTCTCATTCCTAAGATGGTCAGGACCGCGGGTATGGATATGACGGCCTTCCTCTCCCAGATTATCGAAAACTCCTGATAGGTTCCGATGCTTCTGTCCGAGTTCATAAAAGAGGCTGTTTCCGCCCTTGAGCGCCTTTATCCCGTTCCTGAGGCCAGAAGTCTGGTCAATCTCCTCTGCGAACACGAACTGGGAGTCAAAAGCTATACGCATATTATTGAGCCTCAATATCTTGTCCCGGATAATAAGCTGGAGGATATGTCTGCTGCGATCGACCGTCTAGCAATGGGAGAGCCGATACAGCATATTATCGGCAGTGCTCCTTTCTGCGGTCGCAGCTTCATGGTGACGCGGGATGTGCTCATTCCGCGGCCAGAGACTGAACTTCTGGTCAATGAAGCGGTGAAAGAAATCCTCAGGCTGCGGTCCGAAAGGGGCGAAGGATCATCCGTGCGAGTCCTCGACCTTTGTACCGGCTCGGGCTGCATAGCCTGGACTCTGGCATTGCCCCCGGCAATGGCCGAAGTGGTGGCAGTCGATGTCTCGGAGAAGGCTCTGGAAGTGGCCTCCTCTCAGCTGTTTGGGCACGAAATCGAGGAAAGCGCATATGCGCGCCCTCTCTTTGTTCAGGGCGATGTTCTGGATACGGATCAGGATTTTGAGTATGGTCCATTCGATCTCATTCTCAGCAATCCGCCATATGTCATGGAGTCTGAAAAGCCCCTGATGCGTAGCAATGTTCTTGATTATGAGCCTTCTATAGCTCTTTTTGTGAGTGATGACGATCCCCTGCTCTTCTACAGGGCAGTAGCAAAATGGGCGGACCGTTTCCTAAGGGAGGGCGCGATGGGCATAGTGGAGATCAATGAGGCCCTTGGAGATGAAACGATGGCCCTTTTCAGGGATGCAGGATTCCGGGAATTGAGGCTCATAAAGGATTTTTATAATAAAAACCGTTTCGTTTCCTTCCGTAAATAGCCCTCCGGCGTAGCCCTGCGAGTGTTTTTGAAGATTAGCCGTTTTCTTTTTCGGAAAGCGGCTGTTTTTCATTCACTTTGCAGACGAAACAGACATACTATGAACATCGAGCTATGAAAAACTTTACGGTCGCCGGGGCAGCCGCCAAGCTGTGGCTGCTTCTGGGGCTGTCAATAATGGCGGTCCCTCTCTCTTGCGAGAAACACACTGAAGACGAAGATCCCCTGAGTTCAAAGCTGTCTCTCAGCGAGCTTGCAGGCATCTTTTCAGCCCTTCCCCTGGAACAGGAGCATCTGGACGAAGTCTTCTCGGCAGTAAGCTCATCTTCGGCCAATGGCTATGATGAGGAATACACGATGTCGCAGCTGTTCAGTGCCCCGGGAGAGGGAGTTGGCGGCTCCGAGGTAAAGTCGGGGCAATGGTCGTATCCCCTGCGGGAACTTCTAAAGGAGCACGTGCGGGTCAATTATGCCACTAAGGCAGGCCCTTCGGCAGACGAGTACCTGGAGGCAATAATGGACTCTGACGCACAGATCTATTGGCCTTATTCATCATCCTGGGACGGGAAGACTCCGCCCATCATTACCTTCGACCCGGGAGTTGAGGCACTTTCCAATGTGGGCTGGTTCCGCCGGGAGGACGGTGTGGTGGAGGAACTGGTCGTGACGGAGAAGATGGCTATGGAAAGGCCGGTATGGGTTATCAATTCAAACGACGACAGTGCCTACACATCTCTGGAGCTGCTGCGCCGCCAGGACCCGTCATGGGGCAGCGGAGGCAGTATCATTGTCAGCCCTAAGCGCAGCGGGGCAGGATTATCAGAAACGGGTACTTCCTCGACAAGAGCTGGAGGAGAGGCTTCGCCAGTTCCGTTAGACTCTGAAGAGAAGAAGGTCAAATCACTGCTGCTCAAGGATTTCACTATGATAAGACATTATGACTGCTGGTTTGCAGGTGCATCGGAGTTCTTCGTCAAATGCGGGGCGGTGGAGGATTTTACAGCGAGTACGGAGGCTGAATTGAGACTCTATGTTCCGAGCATCACTGACTTTATGATTTCCGTTAAGCGTTCGCAGCTTGGCCAGAAGCTTCCGTTCAATGCCCTGTTGGTTTCAGAATGGACTGAACAGTTGGAGAATATGGCTTTGATGATAACAGAGGATGACGGCGGCACCAGAACCAGCTGGAACTGTTCAGCCATGGTAAAAATCAAGTCCAAGAGCTATGGATTCGACATCTCCCTGCCTTTCAACAGCAGGGATGACATAGTCTGGAGAGGGCAGGTTTCCAGGAAATATTTCGAGGCATATAACGATGTTGAGGGACATTTCGGGGATGTCTTTCTTACCTTTGAAATTTTATAGGCTTTGAATGTTGTGTGAAGTGTTAAAATTCATATATTTGCTTCTATCGGTTGATTAAGCAGAAACCGACAGAATGAATATGTTCAATAAACTGACTTACACTAGAAGACGCTCAGCTCTTGTGGCCGGAATGAAGGCGCGCGGAGCATCCGGACTGGTCCTTTTCGTTGGTAACGTTGATGCTCCGGCACAGTATAGGGATAATTGCTACAAATACCGTCAGGACAGCAACTGGATCTATTTCTTTGGAATCGATGAACCCCGCTTTGCAGCCACCATTGACCTGGATAACGGGGATGAAACAGTCTATGCAGATGATTTTACTATAGATGACATTATATGGATGGGCCCTACACCTTCTGTGGCGTCTCAGGCGGCTGAAGTCGGTGTAGAACATACTGCAGCATATTCGGCTCTGGATGAGGTTGTTGCGAAGGCCAAGGCCCAAGGAAGAAGCATACATTTCCTTCCTGCCAGCCGCTATTATCAGGCGATGAAGCTCGCGTCTCTGACTGGACTTGCACCTGAAGATACCTTCTCGAAGGGCAAGACAGGCTGTCCTGCAGCGTCATTGCCAATGGTTGAGAGTGTCATCGCCCTCCGACTGATCAAGGAGGAACAGGAGATTGCTCTCATTGACGAGGCTTGTACTCTCGGCCAGAAGATGCATAGCATTGCCCGTGACAATATCCGTCTCGGCATCAAGGAGCAGGAGATAGTCGGTGCAATGGAAGGCTTTGCAATCGCGAAGGGCTGGGGAGTTTCCTTTGCCACCATTCTTACCCAGCACGGTGAGATTTTCCATTGTCACTCACACGATGCTCTGGTTGAGGATGGCAGGCTGATGGTCATTGATGCAGGCCTGGAGTCCAATGACCATTATGCTTCGGACTTTACCCGTACCTATCCTACAGGAGGCAAGTACACTTCAAAGCAGAGGGATATCTATCAGATTGTGTATGAGTGCAATGAGCTTGCATTCGAGCTTTCCCGTCCTGGTACGTCCTATCGCGATGTCCATTTGGCAATGGCCAGAAAGATGCTTGAGGGCCTGAAGTCTCTTGAGCTCGTCAGGGGTGATGTTGACGAGATGCTTGCTCAGGGTGTTGCAGGTCTGTTTATGCCTCACGGACTCGGACACAATATGGGTATCGACGTCCACGATATGGAAGATTTGGGAGAAAATCTCGTAGGATACGGTTCTGGACAGAGCCGCTCATCACAGCTCGGCCTTGGCAGCCTCAGAATGGCCCGCATTCTTGAGCCAGGACATGTTATCACTGACGAGCCTGGTATCTACTTCATCCCAGCCCTCATTGAAAGCTGGAAGGTAAGCGGCCAGGGCAAGGACTTCATCAATTACGACAAGTTGAAGACTTACTACGATTTCGGAGGAATCAGACTCGAGGATGACGTTCTGATTACTCCTGACGGAGCACGCAGACTCGGTGCAAACCGTTTGCCTATTGCGCCGGATGACGTTGAGGCTGCTATGGCTAAATAAGAATATACGGAACGACGATGCTTGCACTAAGTATTTTCGCAGTAATTGCCGGAATAATCGGTATTATCGGCAGTATAGTCCCGGGACTTCCGGGTCCACCCATCAGTTGGGTAGGACTGCTTCTGGCTTACTTGACCCACGGACCTGGCAAGGATGGAGACCCAATGAGCCTCCGCTTCCTTATGATTTGGCTGGCCGTGACAGTCGTGGTGACTATTCTGGATTATGTGGTACCGTCCTATTTTACCAGAGTGTCAGGCGGCACCAAGACTGCGGGGCGAGGGGCCATTGCCGGACTGATAGTCGGTCTTCTGGTTCCTCCTGTCGGGATTTTCGTGGGTACTCTTCTGGGAGCCTTTCTCGCGGATTTCTTCATTGAGGACAGGGGAGCGTGGCAGTCTTTCAAGGCTTCAATCGGAGCTTTCCTGGGCTTCCTCTGCGGTACTGGAATGAAACTTATTGCTTGCGGTATGATGTTCTATTACACAATAGTGTTTCTATAGTCTTTGTAGTCTGGTGCGGATTGGTTTGAGGCGATGGATAAGATTTTCAATGGCTTGAAGATCAAGGATTTCGGCGTGGCATTGCTGGATATGGCGATGCCACGCCTTTGTGTTGTTTGCGCTTCAACCCTCCTTTTGCATGAACGCTGCATCTGCACTTCATGCCTGATGGACCTGCCATTGACCCATTTCTGGAAGCAATCCCGGAATCCGATGGCGGACCGTTTCAATGAGCAGATTCAGAAAGCCCTTTCTTCGACTTCAAGCCCAATCCCTTACGAGCCTTATGCCTATGCTGTATCCCTTTTCTTCTATAACTCCGAATCCCCGTACAAGAGCATTCCGCGTCATCTCAAATACGAGGGCGGTATAGCATCAGGCCGTTTCTTTGCAGCAATGTTGGCCGATAGAATGAAAGGCTCCGAATTCTTTTCCGATATTGATTTGATACTTCCTGTGCCCCTGCATTGGCGCCGACGCCGGAAGAGAGGTTACAATCAAGCTGAAGTGATAGCCTCGGAACTGGCTTCAGTCCTCGCCGTTCCTATGAATTCTAAACTGCTGCTCAGGACGCGATATACTCAGTCCCAAATCAATGTTTCGGTCGAAACGAAGGGTGAAAATGTACGTGGAGCTTTCGCCCTGTCCAAGTCCGTAAGCAAGGTCAAAATGCCTCGTCACGTCCTGATTGTTGATGACACCTTTACTACCGGATCTACGCTGAATGCCTGCCGTGAGGCTCTTCGTACTGTCTGGCCGCCTTCTGTCCGAATTTCTGTGGCTACTCTTGCCTTTGTGAGCGCTACCTGACGGACTGCTGCAAAACTGCCGGATGATGCGTTGCTGTCCTATTCTGACGGAAGAGCTTTCTTTGGATTGGCAGGTACTCCGAGTTTTATGACCTGACGTGCCGACTGCACTATACTCCTGCCTGAATCTTTCAGCTTCTCTGAACAGCTGTCGTAATACCTTGTGGCTTCCGCGAGTTTGTTACCCATTTCAGCGTGAGCCTTTGCAAAATCAGCTACACGTTCCACCATCCTCTCTGCTGCAGCTATGATCTGCTGCTGATTCCGTGCCTGCTCGACATTGGTCCAGGCGATGTTGATCATTCTGAGAAAAGGCATAATGGTCTCTTCACTGCAGATTAGAACTCCTTGGGAATATGCCTCCCTCCATAATTTCCCGTCTTCATTGTAGGCAAGCTGCAGTGCCGGGTAATTTGGTACGAACATCAGGGTGTAGTCGAGCATACGGTGCTTTGGCCGTAAGTATTTATCATAGCTTTTCCCCGCCAGTTTCCTGACCTGCTCGCGTATCGAAGCCAGGTTCCGTTTTGAAGCCTCCCTTCGTTCCTGCTCGTTTTCTGCTTCTACGTAATCACTGTATGCTGCGAGAGATACCTTCGCATCTATCACAATATCATTGTCATCCGGAAGGTGCAGGATGAAATCGGGACGCATAGTCTTTTCAGTGTCCTCATTAGTTATCAGGAAGCCCAGTTCATCCCTCAAGCTGGCTTCTTTCTCGTAATCGCGCCCCTCCACAAGTCCCTCAGCATTAAGAAGATTCGCGAGTACAGTCTCTCCCCAGCAGCCTTGAAGCTTTTTCTGTCCCCGCAGCGCTTCTGCCAGATGATCAGCTTTTCCTCCTATGCTGCGGCTATGCTCCTCGAGGCTCTTCACTGCCGAATCGAACTTCTCCTTCATCTCCGCCGCATCCTTCAATTGCGTACGGCAGTTGCTTTCGAAGGCCTCCTTCATATCCTTGAGCCCCTTCCCAAGGTCGCCGCTGATATTGTCAAATGTTTCCTTCGCTTTTTGAGTCAATGCCTCCTCGCGAAGCTTCAGCAGCTCTTCGGTGCGAGCGCTCATTTCGGCCTTGACTATTGCCAATTCCTGCTCCAAGTCCTTTTCGTGCTGGGCTTTTAGCTCTTCAATATGGGCCTTGTGCTGCTCCTTCAGCTCGCTGATGATCGCCATATTCTGCCGCCTCAATTCCTCAATCGCCGCCTCGGCGCTTTTCTTCCCCGCAAGAGCCTCCGCCGCCCGTCCTTTCCAGCGCAGAGTCACAATAATATGTGTCAATGCCCAAACGGCAACAATTAGCGCGATTCCGCAAAGTATGTATATCAGTTTTTCTTCCATTTCTTCCTCTTTTCTTGCAAAGATAGTGTTTACTTGTGCCAGGCTGAAGCACAAGTGCTAAAATTTTCATTATTTTCTGAAATATCATGTGTGTCCACTAAAAATTGTGGACGGTTTATATAAGTTTGACAATTAAAACAAAGTCGGTTCACCCGACTCATCAAGTTCATTGACAATATTGTAGTTAGGTTTACTGAAGAGTTTGTCAAGAGGTAAAGTCTCTGTAAGTGAGACACTTGCCATTTGCAGCCTTTCATCCTCGGCGAAGGCGCTCGTGAAGAAGATGAACTTCCTCTTGTTCTCCTCGTACGGAATGGCATCCATGGCGTTCATGTCATTCACTCGGGCTTCAGTTATGTGAAAGAACGTTGGAATAGAAGTTTCAATGTCATACAGAGTATGAACCTTGATTCCTCCCTTTCCCTGGTTCTTCCTATAAATAGCCCACTTGAATGCATTCAGGCAGAGTTCTATCGTAGTTGAGTCAAATGCATACACATGTCCGTTCAGCTTGAAGATATCAGTCGCTCGGCATTCTCTGGCTTCTGCGATTACGCGATATGCGAACTCCTCGAAGATACGATAGTCGCGATTGTTGTTCGCCTTTGAAAGATTGCTCTTGGTGGCATATTTTCCAAAGCCCAGATGATAAGCTTTCCCAGAGAGTGCTTGTGTCGCAAGAGCAACATCACGAAGGCTTTCACGATTGGCGAGTTGTCCGAACATCAAGACTGCGAGCTGGTTCCAGCAAGTAAAAAACTTGACGTAACGATTTCCGTCGTATTTGTTTGATAATCTGAGGAATACATCCTTGTCAAGGAAATCTAAAAGCTGTGAGAACACGTATTTTCCGTTATGCATGTGCCATTCTACAATAGTCTGGCAAAGATAATTTCAAATCGGCGCGGTCTCTAAGCCCTTGTAACGACCTAACTTTCAATATCTTCAAAGAACTTTTATGAATTTTTAGTGGACACTAATGCTGAAATATACTAACTTTAGAATCTTGACGGAGTGGAGTCCCCCTTTCCATTTCACGAAAGATGCGAGATCGCCCGAACTATTGCCTTGTAATTATTATAATATATTGAATATGAGAAGATTGCCTATTCTTTTTACGAGCATTGCCCTTGCTTTGCTTTCCTGCACCGGAGAGGAGAGCCTTGACTCTATTGCCCGCCGCGTATATTCCGTCGCCGATATTCAGATGAGGGATATTGACAACAGACTTGCTCCAGACTCTTATCCCAAAACATACGAGAACGGAGTCCCGAAGGATTCGGATCAGGGCTGGTGGTGTAGCGGCTTCTATCCCGGCACACTCTGGCTGCTGTATGAGCAGACGGGAGACGAGAGCTACAGGAGCCTTGCCGAAAAGCATACACTGAAGCTCTCCGACCTGCCCGACAAGATTACCGACCACGACATCGGCTTCCAGATTGCCAGCAGTTTTGGCAATGCTTACCGCATCACCGCCGATACTTGCTGGCTCGCGACTCTCAAGAAGGGAGCTTTGTGCCTTGCCGGAAGATTCTCGCCGGTGACTGGTACTACGAAGAGTTGGAATTTCAGTCGCAATTGGGATTTCCCCGTCATCATTGACAATATGATGAATCTGGAGATCCTGACTATGGCATCCCGTCTATTTCAGCTTGACTCGCTCGCGGAAATCGCTTGTACTCATGCCAATACGACCATAAAGAATCATTTCAGGGACGATTTCAGCTGCTTCCACCTTGTCGATTATGACAGCACTGATGGCCACATTCGCGGCAAGCAGACGGTTCAGGGTTATTCGGATGATTCTGCCTGGGCGAGGGGACAGGCCTGGGCGCTTTACGGTTATACTATGATGGCCCGTGAAACCGCTGTGGAGCAATATCTCCATCAGGCTGAGGGGATAGCCGATATGCTGCTGGGGCGACTCCCGGAGGACGGCATTCCGTACTGGGATTTCGATGACCCGGCCATTCCTGATGCTCTGCGCGATGCCTCTGCCGGAGCCATTATGTCCTCTGCCTTTACGGAGCTCGCAGGAATGACTGCATCTTCTACCAGGTCCAAGGCTTATCGCCAAATGGCTGAGCGTCAGCTGCGTACCCTCGCCAGTGAGGAGTATCTAGCTTCCCCTGGGACCAATGGAGGCTTCCTTCTCAAGCATGGTGTCGGCAACATCCCCGGCGGCACCGAGATAGATGTTCCGCTCAGCTATGCCGACTACTACTTTATCGAGGCCCTGGGCCGGCTCATTGAATAAGCTGTTCCGTTAGGGTCAAGCTTGCGCTGTTTGTCGAGGGGCCTGTTGTCCGTGGGGGATAACTGCCTGATACACAGCAATATAAGCACTTGTCTATGGGTAAATTTGCTCATAGACAAATGCTTAAAGCATTGATATACAATGACTTATCTCCCACGATGCACGGACGGAAAAAGGGTTTACCCACGGTGCGCAGGCAGGAAAAGGGTTTACCACGGTGTGCAGGCAGGAAAAGGGCTTGCCCACGGCGCGGGGCAGGCATTTTATACTTGAACCATACAGAAAGACTTCTATCACCATATTGCATCCTTAATCTATTAACCTTATCTTTGTGATGACGTTATAATATTACTAAGTATTGGAAATATGATAATATATCACGGTTCGACAGGTATTGTGACACCCGTTTTCGAAGAAAGGAAAGCCTATAATGATTGATTGCACAGAAAACCTTGAACTGGCTTGCCATTCTGCTTGAGAACAGAAAGTTCTACATTGCGGAAAGTCTTCCTCGTGAAGCGATGAGATATATCCTGTATAGTTTCCTGCCCAAATACAAAACCTATGATGCTCGGAAAACTGGGGGAGCAGGTAGTTTTGATAAGCGAACGTTCCGTTGCAGCCATCACAAAAACTGAAATTTTCCCCGCAGACCGCAGAGAGTATTACGCCAATTATTGCGAAAAAAAACCGCATGTCAAGAGAGAATTACAAGGAGATTACCTCGCACGGGTTCTCTGCAGACGAACTTTTTGTCATTGATCTAATCAGGGTAGGAGTAAGGAATGGAGATCCACGCTTTGTCGCAGGTCTTTCAGGAGCTGAGCTAGCCTGCCTTGTTATTGAAAGCACTGTCGGAGAGCATCCCTCTGCTATTGACGGGACATTCACCATCTCTCCCGAATACTTAGCCGCATGGGTTCTGGCATATTCCCTGTGGAAATCTGGGAGGTCCTTCCGCTTCATATCAAATAACGGTCTCACTATAGAAAAGATTATAGCGCTCAATTATCCACTACACGAAGCCGACCTTGACAAGTTCGGAACCGTAGCTGACAGGTTAATAGAAGGAACAGTCAAGACATCCATAAGTCCTCTGAAGAAAGCAAGAGAACGCTATGGGCTTACTCGGGAAGAGTTGTCCCAAATATCCGGAATATCACTCAGGATGATTCGAGCCATCGAGCAGAAATAGCAGGATATTGCAAAGGCAAACTTAAGACTGTTTCGCGACTGGAGACTGTTCTGCATATTGATTTCAGTGATATATAACAGACTGGGAACAAGGTCTTTCGAAGCAGTTCACTTTGTTTATTATTAATTAACTTATTGGTTGTGGTGAAGATAATAGAAAGTTTTAACATAAAAAAGTTCTTGACAGTATATGTCGTTGCGGCAGTGGTGGACCTTATTGTATGGTTTGTATTCAGTGAGTCTTACCGCCAAACGATAAGCGCAATGGGAATAGATTTCCCTTGGCATATAGATATTACAATCACATTGGTTGATGCTCTGTTTTTATTGGTTACTGGAGCTACAGTCGGGAAGATTATTCTTGGCAGAATTGTATCGAAAAATACTTTTGGACGTTTGTTGATTTTGGCTCTGACTGTTTTTTTCGTAATCTATTTCGTCAGTTTTCTTCTGGCACTAATTTGGGATTTTTTATTTGAATACTATACCGTAGTGTATAGGCAACAGGCGATAGTAATATTAGGAGCGTTGTCCAGTCTCTTCGCAATGGTCTATTTGATGGATGAGTTCTCGATGTTGATTGTAAACAAGGAAAGAAATATCGCAGCCTTACAATTGCAAAAGAAACAGGAAGAGGAGATAGCGAAACGTCGTGAGGAGCAGATTGTCGCGAACAAGTATGCCGATAATCACTTTATGTTCAATTCCCTTAGCGTCCTTTTCCAAATGATGGAAAAAGGTGATGCGGATGCAAAATCCTTCATTAAGGATCTGATTTCTTGTGTCAGGTTTATGACTACCAGCACATATGAGGCATTAGTACCACTTGAGCGAGAGTTGGAGAATGTATATCATTATTACAATATTGTCATCAAGAGGTTTGGCGGTGATACTGTTATGCTCACAGTAGATTCGTCCTTGAAGCAACTGGAATCTGAAGTGGTCCCGATGTCTCTTACGTCACTTGTCCAAAATACAATCAAGCACAATGCTTTTTCGAGAGAGAACCCCCTTCAAATTCGTGTGTTTTATGACGAAGAATACATTGTTGTTGAGAATAAGATAGCTAAAAGGTATGAAGACAGCTACGGCCCGGGCTCTGGACTATATATGTTGAAACGTCAGTATGAGTCTTATTCTGAGAAACCTGTGCTAATCATCAATAATGGCGAAAAGTTTCTGGTTAAAATACCAGCATTAATATTCTGAAACTAATGAAGGCGTTAATCATAGAAGATGAAAGATTGAGTGCTGATGCTTTGGTGTCATTGCTCAATAGGTTCTATCCAGAATGTGAGGTCATTGGCATATGCACTTCTGTCAAGGAGGGTATTGCTACGCTATCAAATCAGTCTTGCCGGCCTGATATCATCTTTTCAGATGTCAGTTTGTCTGACGGTGTCTGTTTCTCCATTTTTGATAAGGTGAAGCTCGATGCTGCAATTGTTTTCACTACAGCTTTTGACAACTATGCCTTGAAAGCATTTGAGTATTATAGCGCAGCATATATTCTTAAACCTGTGATGGAAGAAGATTTGTGCCCTGCTGTCGAGAAGGCTATTAAAATGAGGGGCATGCAGGACTTGAAGGCAATCTGTGAAACTACAATGAATCTGGCCAGAAACAATACACTAGTTCTTAAGTCCTTAATGCTAGTCAGGGGTGACACGTATATTCTGACCAAAGTAGATGATATTTGCGCAATAGTTGTTGACGGGAGACGTGTCAAGGTTTATGCTGATAACGGGAACTATGGATATGACCATCACAATCTGCATTTTTTTGAAGAGAATCTTGATATGACACGATTTGAGAGAGTGAATCGACAGACAATCGTGGCCGTGGATAGAGTGAAAGGCGGGGAGCGTCTTTCGAAAGATACAATGAGGCTGCTCTTTAATGTGGACCTTCCAGAAAGGATAGCCGTATCTTATGACCAGTTTATGAGATTGGTAAAGAATCAAGTTGAATGATTTGTTCCGTTAGGGCCAGGCTTACGCTGTTTGTCGAGGAGCCTGTTGCCCGTGGGGGATAACTGCTTGATACACAGCAAGATAAGCACTTATCTATGGGTAAATTTGCTCATAGATAAGTGCTTAAAGCATTGATACACAATGACTTATCTCCCATGATGCGTGGGGCGGGTTTTAGGGCTGGAAGGTCTGGAAAACTTAGTTTCTCATTGGCGCAAGAGCATAAAATCGGTTGTTATTGATAAGAATCTGATGATTTGATGTTCCTTCATGTAGTTTTTTTTGCTGTTCATGTAGGAATATTCTCCGTTCGTGCAAAGTGCCTTCCATATTAGCTCTGCTCTTTTTACTTTTGCCGCTGATATTCATTATTTCTTTGTTTCATATTTTATCATTTTACTCATGAAAAGATTATGTATTACCCTTATGTCTCTTTGTATGATAGTGTCATGTTCAAAAGAGATGGTATTTACTGAAGTTACATCTTCTCTTGACATTCAAGGACAAGGTACAGAGTTGGTTCTGGAAAGTTCTATGTCAAAGGAAGGAATTATCGCAGATAATTCATTTCGGATTCTTCGCGCTTTCCAATCTATCCCTCTTGATAAGTCAATGGCAGAGGAAGTATCGCAGATGATTTCAGTCTCCTTGAATAATGGCTTTGATGAATGTTTTTTCTTAAGAGAGTTAGCAATACCATCGAGTGAAGTAAAGGTCTCAAGTCTCAATAAGATTGACCATTCAAGATTGTTAATCGAGGAAGCATTGCAGGCTTCACTAAAAAACGATTTTATAAAGGCCCTTTCTACGACCAATTTGGTGATATACTGGCCGTATTCTGATATGTGGGATAGAGAGTCCTTACCTACTATTACATTTATGCCAGAGGACGAGGCGGCAGAGTGGAACTATGGATATAGGCAGACAGTAGATAACAATGGTCACCGAAAAATAGAAAAAGTAATTGTCAACGATGACTATGCTGCTAAATATCCTGTTTGGATCATCAAGGATAGCGAGTATAGTTATGATGATCTTCCAAATTTCAATCGCGGAGAATATGAAAAAGATGGAGTGTAACCAGAATCAACAAATACAGTGAAATTGGCAACGTGAGTGCAGTGAAAATGGAATCAGTAATACAGTAAAATCGGAATCAGCGATGCAGTAAAAATGGAATCAAGAGTGCAGTGAAATTTAAGTATAAATCCGACCT